>CBFGSB010000025.1:0-23887 GCA_965651325.1 uncultured Chromatiales bacterium
TCGTGCAGGCGCCGGTAGGCCGGGATGATGGTGTCGGCAATGGCCGTGCGATACGCCGCGGCCAGGCGCTCGCGATCCGCCTCGCTGAAGTCCTCCGGCATGTTCTCGACCGGGTTCCAGAACGTGCTCTCTTCCACGTTCTCGTGGAACTGCGAGGCGAGCTGCGGCAGCACGCGTTCCATCAGTATGCGCGGCTGCACGACTCCCTGGTCCATGCCGATGCGCATGTTGGTGATCGCCTGGTCCATGAGGACGACGAAATCCTCCACACGGGACAGGAAGTCCTCGTAATCGTCCACCGTCTCGAAGGGCTGGATGCTGCTGCCGCTGCCGAGCTGCACGAAGAAGTTCGGGATCGAATAGAACTGGTCGATCGGCTGCAGGTAGTCGGGAAATTCCATGCCCGCAAGCTCGACCTCGCGGTCCCAGCGGAAGGTCTCCCAGGTCAGCCGCTCCTGGTTGGCCTCGAGCGCTGCCGGGTCGATGGCGAGCAGGCGGTCGAGGTATTCCTGGTTGTGCGCCCGGATTTCGCGCCGGTACTCGGGGCCCAGGGAATTCGGGATGCGGTCGTTGTAGCGGTCGTCGCCGATGGAGGTCGCGAGCAGCGGGTTCAGCTCCAGCTCGCGCTCGAAGAACTCCTCGACCAGCGACTGCAGTTGTGCGGAGGCGTCCGAGGCCCGTTCGGCGGCAGGCGTTTCCGAAGGCGGCGGCGGGCCGTTTTCGGGGCCGCCGCAGGCGGCGAGGAACATGAGGGCGGCCAGACCGGCGGTTATCGATAGCTTCATTCCTGCATCCTTGGTGTGCGGGTTTGGTCGCGCCGGAAGGACCTGGCGCGATGCAGGCGCTTCATGATGTCGATACGACGCCCGCGCGTAAAGGGCGGATGGACACGAGCGCGACGACCAGCGCGATCGCGAACGGCAGCACGCGCTCGGCGAAGTCGCCCGGCGCATCCGGCAGCGCGGCGAACACCAGCGTCGAGAGGAAGCCGGCCAGCACGGTCGCGAGCGTGCCGCGCGCCGACAGCTCCCGGCCGGTCAGCCGGATCACGAGGACAGGCCCCAGCGCGGCGCCGACGGCCACCCAGGCGAACAGCACGCGCGAGAAGATGTCGGCCCGCCAGGCGAGCGCCAGCAGCGTGGCCGCGGTCAGGATCACGACGACCGTCGTGCGCGAGCCGGCGAGCCCGCCCGAGGCGCTGCGTGCCGGGCGCCAGTCGTGCGATAGGGAGGACGACGCGACGAGCAGCTGGCTGTCCACGGTCGACATGACGGCGGAAAGAATCGCCACGAGCAGCATGCCCGCGATCACCGGCGGCATGAGCTGCATCGCTGCTTCGAACAGCACCTGTTCCGGGTCGCCGAGCTCGGCGAACAGCACCCGGGCGCACAGGCCGACCGCCAGCATGCCGGCATACACCAGGACCGCCCAGGCGATCGCGATGATCCGGCCCTGCGCCAGCGCGCGATCGTCACGCGCCGCCATGTACCGGTTGAGGACGTGCGGCTGCCCCGGGTAGCCGATGGTGATGCCGAATGCGGCCAGCACGAACAGGAGCCCCGTCACACCGGTGAACTGCCCGGCCGGTATCGACGGCCCTCCTGCCGCGGCGAGCCCGTCCGCGAGGCCGGAAAAGCCGCCCACCGCCACGAGCGCGGCTAGCGGCAGGATCACCGCTGCCGCCACCATGAGCAGGCCCTGCAAGCAGTCCGTCACGCTGACCGCCCAGAACCCGCCGAGCAGCGTATAGGCCAGCACCACGGCCGCGCCGATCAGGATGCTGGTCTGCTTCGAAAGCGCGAAGCTCGCCTCGAACGCCTTGCCGACGGCTTCGAACTGCGAGGCGATGTAGAACACGAAGCTGAAGACGATGATGACCGAGATCACGCGCAGGATGGTCGTGCGGAGCGGCCCGAGGCTCGCCGGCGCGACGACCTCGGAGAGCGTGATGGCGCCTTCTTCCTTTGACAGCCGCCGCAGCCGCGGCGCCACCCAGAGCCAGTTGACCAGGAAACCGCCCACGGTGGCGGGAAACAGCCACAGCGCCGGCAGGCCCCAGGCGTAAGCCGCGCCGCTCACGCCGAGCAGCGTCCACGCCGAGGACGAGCTGGCCGAGGCGCTGAGCGCGGCCACCCACGGCCCGAGCTTGCGGCCGCCGAGGTAGAAATCCTCGACGTCGGTGTTGCGGCTGCGCGCCCAGAGGCCGATCGCGATCATGGCGGCGTTGAAGACGACCAGGGTCGCCAGCACGACGGCCGATTCACTCACCGGCCGGCGTCCCGTTCCGTCAGTGGGCTATTGGCGGGACGGGACACTTTAGTCCTCCACCAGCCGGTTGTACTGGCGCAGCACGCCGCGCAGCCTGTCGTGATCGATGGCAACCGCGGTGTGGCCGCGGTCGCCCGTCATGTCGTCGGCCGCGACCATCGCGTTGACGATGGCTTCCTCCGTTGCCAGTACCGTCGCGTCGAACAGCGGGCTGATGTTCTCGTTCGTGAGCATGGTGACCTCGGCGTTCGGGCCCGCCTGGCTTGCCGCCTCGTTGGCGGTCGAGAACGCGACGAAGATATCGCCGGAGCCGTTGCCCGCCATGCCCCCGACGCGCGCCAACCCCAGGCTCGCCCGCTTGACCACGCGCTTGAGCTGGTGCGGCAGGAGCGGCGCGTCCGTCGCCACGACGACGATGATGGAGCCGGTCTCATCGATCGCCGGCTCGGCTTCCCTGTAGGCGCGGTTCTGTGTCAGGTGCTGGCCGACGGGCACGCCCGCGATGCGCAGCGTCTCCCGCAGCCCGTAGTTCGCCTGCACCAGCACGCCCACGGTGTAGCGGCCCGCGGCGGTCTCCGCGAGCCGCGACGAGGTGCCGATGCCGCACTTGAACTCGTGGCAGATCATGCCGGTGCCGCCGCCGACATTGCCCTCGGCGACCGGGCCGCCGGCGGCGCTTTCCAGCGCCGCAAAAACGTGCTCGGGCTCGACGTGAAAGCCGTTGATGTCGTTCAGCCAGCCGTCCCAGGTCTCGGCGACGACCGGCAGCGACCACCAGTAGCCGCTGGCATCCGCATCCGCCTGCGCGACCCGCCACGCGATGGTCGCCTGGTGCACCGTGCCGACGCTGTGCGTGTTGGTGAGCATCACCGGGCCTTCAAGGAAACCCGACTCCTCGATCCACGTCGTGCCGGTCATCTCGCCGTTGCCGTTCAGCGCGAACCAGGCGGCGAACACCGGCCGCTGCAGCGTCTCCCGGCCCAGCGGCAGTACCGCCGTAACGCCGGTGCGGACGGCGCGGCCGTCCTCCAGGTCTGCGACGATGGTGGCATGGCCGACGGCCACGCCGGCGACGTCCGTGATGGCGTTCAGGGGACCGGTCGCGCCGTCGAAGGGCACGCCGAGATCGCGGGCGCGTACGGCCTCTTCTCCTGCCGCGACCTGCCAGGACAATGCCAGCACCACCAGGCATACGAAGCTTGCGCGCATAAGTCCCCCGTGTCGTTTGTGCTTGCGGGGCCGCATCATAGCGTTATTCGGAAGTCCGTTACGAACAGGCGGCATAATCCCGGTATGAGCGATCTCTCCGAATGGCAGTTCTGGATCGACCGGGGCGGCACGTTCACGGACGTGGTCGCGCTCCGGCCGGACGGTGCGATCACGACCCTGAAGCTGCTCTCGGAGAATGCGTCGCGCTATGCGGACGCCGCCGCGGAAGGTATCCGGCGCTCGCTCGAACGCTGGTCGGCGGAGGGCCGGCCCGAGCGGCCCGTGGCGGCGATCAAGATGGGCACCACGGTCGCCACCAACGCCCTGCTGCAGCGGCGCGGCCGCAAGACCGCGCTGGTCGTCACGCGCGGCTTCGCCGACAGCCTCGCGATCGGCTACCAGAACCGGCCCGACATTTTCGCGCTCGACATCGTCAAGCCAGAGCCGCTCTACTGCCGCGTCATGGAAGCGGCCGAACGCGTCACCGCCGAGGGCGACGTGCTCGTCCCGCTCGACGAGGCGGCGATCACGCAGGCGCTTTCGGCCTGCGTCGCCGACGGCATCGAGTCGCTCGCGATCTGCCTGCTGCACGGCTATCGCTGGACGGAGCACGAACGCCGGATCGCCGCGATCGCGGCTGCCAACGGCATGCGCCAGGTATCCGTCTCGCACGAGGTCGAGCCGCTGATCAAATTCGTGAGCCGCGCGGAAACGACGCTGGTGGATGCGTACCTCACGCCGGTTCTGTTGAATTACATCGGGAGCCTGCGCGAAGCGCTGTCCGGGATCGCCGAGCCGCGTCGGCTCCTGTTCATGCAGAGCAACGGCGGGCTCGTGGTCGCCGACCGCTTTCGCGGCAAGGACAGCGTGCTGTCCGGCCCCGCCGCGGGCGTGGTCGGCATGGTGGAGACAGCGCGCATCGCCGGCCTCGAAAGGGTCATCGGCTTCGACATGGGCGGCACCTCGACCGACGTGTCCGCCTGGAGCGGCGAGTACGAGCGCGACAACGAGTCGATGGTCGCCGGCGTGCGGCTGCGCGCGCCGATGATGAAAATCCACACCATCGCTTCCGGCGGCGGCTCGCTGTTGCGCTACGCCGACGGCCGCTACCAGGTCGGGCCGGAGTCCGCCGGCGCCGACCCCGGGCCGGCGAGCTACCGGCGCGGCGGCCCGCTCACCATCACCGATGCGAACCTGCTGCTCGGCCGCATTCCCGTGGACTACTTTCCGCGCGTGTTCGGCCGCAATGCCGACGAGCCCCTGGACCTCGATGTCGTGCAACAGAAGTTCGCCGAGCTCGCGCTCGAAGTGGCCGCCGATCGGGGCACGGACGTAACAGCCGAGGACGTCGCCGCCGGCTTCCTCACGGTCGCCGTCGAGACCATGGCGAACGCCATTCGCAAGATCACCATCGAGCGCGGCTTCGATGCGCGCGATTTCACCCTGTGCTGCTTCGGCGGTGCGGGCGGGCAGCACGCCTGCCAGGTCGCGGCCGTGCTCGGCATCGGCCGCGTGTGGCTGCATCCGCTGGCCGGCGTGCTGTCGGCCTACGGCATGGGGCTCGCCGACATCCGGGTGGAGCGGCAGCAGTCGATCGAGGCGCCGTTCACGGACGACAGCCCGGCACGGCTGCGGGCGCCCCTGGACGCATTGCGTGCCGAATGCGACGAGCTGCTAAAGCGCCAGAACGTGCCCGCGGAGTACCGCCAGTACACGGCATACGTCGGGCTGCGCGTCAGCGGCTCCGACAGCGTGATCGACGTCGAACCGGGGACCGCTACGAGCATGCGGCGGGAATTCGAGCACCTGCACCACGACCGCTTCGGCACGGACGTTGCCGGCAGCCAGCTCCTCGTCGCCACCGTGCGCGTCGAGGGCACCGGAGTGGAGCAGGTGTTCGACGAGCCGCAGGTCCCCCCGGGGCCGCTGCCGGAACCCGCCGGCCGGCGCCGGCTGCGGGTTGGCGGCGAATGGCGGGAAGTGCCCGTCTACCGTCGCGACGCGCTCGCCGCCAACGTGACCGTCACCGGGCCGGCCATCGTCGTCGAAGCGAACGGCACCACGGTGATCGACGACGGCTGGTACGGCCGCGTCAACCAGTGGGGGCACCTGTTGCTCGAAAGCCGCGAGGCGCGGAGTGCCCCGCGCCTCGCGGCGCCCGCATCGCTGCGCGAGCCGGACCCCGTGCGGCTGGAGGTGTTCAACCGCCTGTTCATGCACATCGCCGAGCAGATGGGCAGCATCCTGACGCACACTGCACTGTCGGTGAACATCCGCGAGCGCCTCGATTTTTCCTGCGCGTTGTTCGATGCCGAGGGACGCCTGGTCTCGAACGCGCCGCACATGCCGGTGCACCTCGGCTCCATGGGCGAGAGCGTGCGCCGCGTGATCGCGGGCGTCGGCAAGGATTTGCGGGAAGGTGACGCGATCATGCAGAACTCGCCGTACAACGGCGGCACGCACCTGCCCGACATCACCGTCGTGACGCCGTGGTTCGCGGGCGGCGCAGAGCCGCGGTTCTTCCTCGCCTCGCGCGCCCACCACGCGGACGTCGGCGGCATCACGCCCGGATCGATGCCGTCCGCCAGCACGCACATCGAGGAGGAAGGCGTGCTGATCGACAACTTCCACCTGGTGCGGAATGGAGCGCTGCAGTCGGAAGCGCTGCAACGGTTGCTGGCCGGGGCGAAATACCCGCCGCGGAACCCGGCGCAGAATCTTGCGGACCTCAAGGCGCAGCTCGCCGCCAACCGGCACGGCATCCTGCAGCTCCGGAAAGCGGTCGACCGCTTCGGCATCGCGATGGTGGAAGCTTACCTGCGCTTCGTGCGGGAGAACGCGGCCGCGAGCGTGCGCCGCCTGCTCGGCAGCCTGCCGGACGGGGAATTTACGTACGAGCTCGACTCCCGCGAACGCATCTGCGTGCGCGTGACGATCGACCGCGCGCGGCGCGCGGCGGTGGTCGATTTCACCGGCACCTCACCGCAGTCGCCCAGTAACTTCAACGCGCCGGAAGCGGTGACGCGCGCGGCGGTGCTGTACGTGTTCCGCACGCTGGTGGCCGAGGAGATCCCGATGAACGAGGGCTGCCTCGAGCCGCTCGAGATCGTCATCCCGCCGAACTCGCTGCTCTCCCCCGCCTGGCCGGCCGCGGTGGTGGCCGGCAACGTGGAGACGTCGCAGAGCGTGACCGACGCCCTGTACGGCGCGCTGGGCGCGCTCGCCGCCTCCCAGGGCACGATGAACAACGTGAGCTTCGGCAACCCGCGGGTGCAATACTACGAGACGATTGCGGGCGGTGCCGGCGCGGGCCCCGGGTGGCACGGCGCCGACGCGGTGCAAACGCACATGACGAACTCCCGCATGACCGATCCCGAAGTGCTGGAGCAGAAGTTCCCGGTGCTCGTCGAATCGTTCGCCATCCGCAAGGGCTCGGGCGGTGCCGGGCGCTGGCGCGGCGGTGACGGCGCGGTGCGGCGGCTGCGCTTTCGCGACCCGGTAGAGGTCTCGGTGCTGTCCGGCCATCGCCGCGTGCCCCCGTTCGGCCTCGACGGCGGGCTCCCCGGCCGGACCGGCGCCAACTCCGTGGAGCGTGCCGACGGCCGCACCGAGTTGCTCGGCGGCACCGCCACCACCCGCCTCGCTCCCGGCGACTGCCTCGTCATCGCCACCCCCGGCGGTGGCGGCTACGGCAAACCGCGCTAGTGTCCTGAGTCCGTAATTCGTTGCATAAGTCGCGAGCGAATTTTCGTGACTGGCAAGGCGCGACGACGAGTAATAGCACCGCTATTGCGAGGAGCCGCAACGCCGCCGGGCGCGAAAAGGCGCCGCGAATTATGTGACGAATTACGGACTCAGGACACTAGCGGGAGTCCCCGTCTCACAGGCGCGCGGCGCGCCAGGACGCGTTCAACGTGTGCAGAAGCTTCCGCGGGGTTGCCCAGCCGCGCTGTCCGGCTCCGGGCTCAAGCTTCGCCGCGTACCGCCGCTTCGATCCCCGCGACATCGATCTTCTGCATCTGCAGCATCGCCTCGAACGCGCGCTTCGCCACGTCGCCGCCTTTGGCCATGGCCTCGGTCAGCACGCGCGGCGTGATCTGCCATGACAGGCCCCACTTGTCCTTGCACCAGCCGCACGCGCTTTCCGTGCCGCCGTTGCCGACGATCGCGTTCCAGTAGCGGTCCGTCTCCGCCTGGTCGTCGGTGGCGATCTGGAAGGAAAACGCTTCGCTGTGCTTGAACAGGTCACCGCCGTTGAGGCCCATGCATGGCACGCCGCACACCGTGAAATCGACCGTCAGGACGTCACCCGCCTTGCCGCCCGGGAAGTCCGCCGGCGCCCGGTGGATCGCGTCGACGGTGCTGTCGGGAAAGGTTGCGGCGTAGAAGTTCGCGGCCTCTTCCGCATCATGGTCGTACCACAGGCAGATGGTGTTCTTGCTCATCGCTACTCTCCTTAGGTGTCGAAGGGCGACCCGGGGTGGGCGCGCTACCGTCCGCCAGCCCGGTCTTACACGTGAAATCCCGCCGGCGACGTGAACTAATCGTCCGGGCGAGGGCAGGTTCGACAGGATGTAGAGGTGAATTGACGCCCGCGCGGGAATCGCTTACCGCCGGCTTGCCGTCCGGGCCGCAGGCAGCGAGCCACCGGCGCGGTGGCCTGCAACCAGTATGACCGTTACGCGCACCGCGCGATCGACGGCGGGAAAGCGCTGCTGGTAACCCGGCAACCCGCGGCGGTCTGGTGCAGGCTGAGCGTCTGCGCCTCGACCGTGCCAGCGGGCCTGAAGGTCAGCAGGATGCTCACTCCGCGCTGGTCCCGGGCGGCATCGGTGTGGATCGTGAAGTCATCGTCGGCGAAAGCCCGCACTTCGGCGAGCCAACTCATGTACGCGTGCACCTGCGCGTAGACCCGCTCGGGCACGCGCGGCCCGGCCTCGAAAACCGACCAGCGGGTGGCGCGCTCGATCGCCCCGGTCATCGCCAGGCAGAGGCGCCGTACGGGCAAGCTGGCGTAGCGGCCATAGAGCTGGCTGTTGCGCGCCAGCGTGACGGAGCCGCTGAGCACCGCCTGCCCCGTGCGCGGTGATTCGATCACGTTCAGGCCCTCGCGGGTGAGCCTGTGCGCGGTATCCGCATCGATTTCGACGGCCGGTACCAGGCGCCGGCTCAACCGGGTCGCGTCGGAGAACGGCTCCCACGCGCCCTGCCGCCGATCGTGGCGGCACAGGAGCCCCGCTACCGCTCCGCCCGCGGCGCGTGGCCGCGGCGCCCCGTCCCCTCGCTCCGTGACCCGTGGGAAGTAGGTCAGCATGTTCGGGCTGGCATAGCCGGCACGGCGAATGCCGGCAATCGCCCCGTCAGGGTCGGACCAGTCCGACGGCGGGTCCATGACGAGCATGGCGCCGCGCCGGCGGCAGTACAGCTCCGCCGCCAGCAGCGCCGTCGGACCCAGGTCGCGCTGGCGGCCCGGCGGCGGCATGTACAGGAGATCGAAGCGGTCGATTTGCTCCAGGGAGAACAGCCCCGTGCCTTTCGTGGCGCTGCCGATGAGGTCGTAGTCGCAGAGATCGCTGCCGTCGCTGCCGGGCTGCACGGCTTCGACGTAGCCGAGCCTGTTGTCCGGACCGCCGGTCGGCAGCGGCCGGCCGCCGGGCAGCGGCAACTGCACCTGCGCGAGCAGCGACGACTGCAGCGCGGGCAGGATGAAGCCCCGGTCCTCCGGGCGGCAACTCAAGTGGCGATAGATTTCCTGGTCGGCGATGAGCCCGGTGTCCGGGGCAATGCGCTGAAGCGTGAGATTGAAATGCTCGGCATCGTCGATCGAATCGTAATCCACCGCCGCCCGGATACGCTCGGTCGAGCCGGGCTCGGCGGCGCGCAGCACCAGCACGCCATGGTGCGCGGGCATGCAAAGCATCGCGCCGCGCGCGCTGTTCGCCACGCGCACGACGTAAAGCTCGCGGCCGCCGTGCTCGTAGAACTGCTCCACCGCCGGCCCGAGGCTGCTGTGATGCCAGGCACCGCCGAAGCGGCGGCGGAAGTCGGCGACGCTGCCGAGCCGAACCGGGGTGTGCAGGGGACCGCGAAGTGTGCGGCCAACGAAGACGGCAATGGTCTCGTGACCGGTGTCGACGGGCTGGTCCATCGCCGCGATTTCGGTGACCGTGATCCCACGGCCAATGGCATCTGACAAATCCGTCTCCGCGTTTTGCGTCAGATAGGTGGCGAGGATTGTACCTGCATGGCACGGACCGGGCCACGCGCCGCGCAGGGAGCTCTGCACACGTTCGCTGAGGCTCCCTAGTCGTTCATGCGCAGGGCGCCGCCCGCCGCGGCTTCGTTCGCCTCGCCCGCCGACGGTGCTGGCGCGGGCGGTTCCTGTTCGTCGGGCAGCGGTGCATCCAGGAGCTCGCGCACTTCGGCCAGGGTCGGGGCTTCCGGATCCGGCTCCACCGTGTTCTTCACCACGAGCGCGCGCTCATAGATTTCAAAAGTGTCGTTGGCCGTGAGGCGCACCGGCACGCCGAGGGCGGCGCTCGCGATCGAGCGCGCGCGATCCTGCTGCTCGACGCCTCCGAACGCTGGAGTCTGGCGTGCAGCCGACGCAAAGACGTTTTCCAGCCGCACGTCGGGCGTGATCGGGTCGTCCGCGAGCGGCGCGTGGCCTTCGAAGTAGAGGTGACCGCCCTGCATGCCGACCAGGTACGGCTCGTTGACGATGGTCACGGGTACGCCGCGGTCGACCATCGAATAAAGGGTCTCGATGTTTTCCGGGTAGAGCCGGACGCAACCGTGGCTCACGCGCATGCCGACACCGTACGGCTTGTTGGTGCCGTGGATCAGGTAACCCGGCATGTCGAGCTGCAGCACGTGGCGTCCCAGCGGGTTGTCGGGCCCGGGCGGCACGGTCGGCGGCAGGGGATCGCCCGCGGCGGCATGTTCCTGCTGCACCGACCACGGCACGTACCACACCGGGTCGGTCGCCTTGGCAACCACCTGCGCGGAGCCGGTCGGCGTCGCCCAGCCGACGCGGCCGATGCCGATCGGGTAGGTGAACACCCGCGCCGGCTCGCCTTCCGCGGCTTCGGGGAAGTAGAACAGCCGCTTTGCCGCGATGTTCAGCACGATCCCGTGGCGCGGCACATCCGGCAGGATGTACTGCGTCGGCAGCAGCACCGGCGTGCCCTCGCCCGGCAGCCAGGGGTCGACGCCCGGGTTCGCGGCTACCAGCTCGTCGTAGCCGAGCCCGTACTCGCGCGCGATGTACGACAAGGTGTCCTCGGCGTCGGTAAACACGATCTGCGGCTGGCCGATCACGCTTTGCTGCGGCGACTCCAGCACGAAGACGTTGGGATCGATGGGATCGACCCGGGGCCGCTCGACCAGCGGCGGCAGCGCCGGCTCATCTTTCTCGAGCCTTTGCGCGAGGAAGTCCTCGAAAGCGGCGCAGCCGGAGAGCAGCAGCACCGCCGGCAGGCAACACGACAGCAAACGGGTAGTACGAGTCACGGTGGACAGTGTCGCAGAAAAGGGCGCGGGACTCTATTCGGGCCCGCGGCTACGCGGGCTTTCGGCCGAGCCTGGTCGCCAGCGGCCAGCGTACTTCGCGCTCGCCGCCGCCCCAGGCGACGCGCAGGCGCTCCGCGATCGTGTCGACCGGATCGGTGCCCTGCTCGCGCAAGCTGCGCTGGCTCGCGGACCAGGTACGGAGGTAACCCAGCATCGCCGCAGCACTCCAGTGCACCGTCATATCGAAACCGGGATGCTCAATGGCGGTCATCGGCAGCTCGATGCCGGCATAGCCCTCGTCGATCATGCGCCGTTCGGGGGGCCAGTACGGATCGAGGCGCCGGTAGAGCTCGAGAACGAGCGCGTCGACCGCGGGGGCGATGCGGCACAGCCCGTAACTCCAGGCGGCGAGCACACCGCCCGGCACCAGGACGCGCAGCGCTTCGCCGAAGAACCGGTCGATGTCGAACCAGTGCAGGGCTTGTGCGACGGTAATGAGGTCGATCGAGCGATCGTCCAGACCGGAATCTTCCGCCGTCGCGACCCGGTAGCGCACCTTCGGATGTGCGCGCGCCGCCGCGACCTGGGCGCCGCTGGCGTCGGTCGCGATGACACTGTCGAAGTAGCCCGCCAGCTCGACGGCTGTCTGGCCGTTGCCGGTGGCGCAGTCCCAGGCTTGCCGGCGCGCGTCGCAGCATGCGGCGAGAAAGCGGAACAGCTCCGGCGGATAGCCGGGGCGGTACGCGGCATAGCTCGCCGCGTGACCGGAAAAGTGGTCCTTGAAAGGGCTTGCCGGGCCGGGGGCGCCCCCGCTTCCCATCAGCGCTGGCAGCTCGGCGACCTGCCTTGCGCCTTCGCCTCGTTGTAGAGCGCCAGCGCGGCCGGGAGCTGCGACACCAGCGATTCGATGCGCGTCTCGCCCGAAGGGTGCGTCGACATGAATTCCGGCACCTGCGTTTCGTTCTTCTCTTCCATGTTGGTCCACAGCGTGACGCTCTCGCGGGGGTCGAAGCCGGCCATCGCCATGTACTTCAGGCCGATGACGTCCGCTTCCGATTCCTGCTTGCGGCTGAAGGGATTCAGGATGCCGAGCATCGCGCCGGTCTGCAGCGTCTGCTGCGCCGCGCGCGTCTGGCGCGCATAGCCGCCGCCCAGCAGGATCGCGGCAATGTCGATGCCGACGCCGGCCACCATCGAGCGGGAAGCACGCTCGTTGGCATGGTGCGCCGTAACGTGTGCGACCTCGTGGCCGATGACGGTCGCGAGCTGGTGCTGGTTCTGTGCCACCTGGAGGATGCCGCTGAACACGCTGATCTTGCCGCCCGGCAGCACGAACGCGTTGATGTCCGTACGGTCGATAACGGCAAGCTCCCAGTACATCGCCTTGCTCTCCGGATCGAGCACGTCGACGATTGCGTTGGAAACACAGGCGATGTAATCGATCGTGGCGCGGTCCTGCACGAGCGGCATTTGCTCGCGGATCATCTCGAACTGCCGCGCGCCCTCCGCCGCCAGCGCGGCATCGGATTTCAGGACGAGCTGGTTGCGCCCGGAAGGCGTGGACGTACAGGCGGCAAGGAGCGCCACCAGGAGCCCGGACAGGAGCACTGGCGGGCGCCGGATTATCGGGTCGAAACGGTTCATGTGCCTATCCTCCGTTCACCGGGAATTATAGCTGGCGAAGCTCCCGGAGCGGTGGCCTGTTCCGGGTCAGACCGGTGGCCGGGACCGGGGTTCCTCAGCGCGGCAGGCGGAATTCGAAGCGGCGGCGCCAGCCGGCGGCCTCCGCCCGTTCCAGCACGTCGTCCACGTTCGCCAGCAGGCGCTGTTTCAGGTGCTTGCGGGTTTTGTAGCTGATCCGGTACAGGTCGCGTCCGGCCGCAAGCTCCGCCAGCAGCTCGTCGCTGGTCCTGAGCTCGTCGGCCAGGCCCAGCTCGAGGGCACGGGTGCCATACCAGTGCTCGCCGGTCGCCACTTTGCCGAGATCGAGGTTGGGGCGATAGGCCGCGACGGCGGACTTGAACAGCTCGTGCACGTCCTCCAGCTCGGCTTTCAACTTCGCGCGGTCGGCGTCCGTGTTCCGGCCGAACATGGTCACGTTGCGCTTGTACTCGCCGGCCGTGACCATCTCCCAGTCGATGCCGTGCCCGTCCAGCATGCGGTTGAAATTGGGAAGCTGGGCGATCACGCCGATCGAGCCAAGGATGGCAAACGGCGCCGCCACGATACGGTTCGCGACGCAGGCCATGAGGTAGCCCCCGCTCGCCGCCACCTTGTCGACGCACACCGTCAGCGGGAGCTCGTGCTCGCGAATGCGCGCGAGCTGCGACGCGCCCAGCCCGTGCTCGTGGACGACGCCGCCGTAGTTCTCCACGCGCACGACGACCTCATCGCCCTCACCCGCGACTTCGAGTATCGCGCTGATCTCCTCCCGCAGCGACGCGACGGCACTCGCTTTCAGGTCGCCCTTGAAGTCGAGCACGAACACGCGCGGGCGCCGCTTGCCGGATTTCGCCTCCCGCTTCTCGCGCGCCTTGTCGGCTTTGGCCGCGGCCTTCCAGGTGCTCTTGTCCAGGATGACCCGCTTGATGGCCGCCCCGAGCGTGCGGTACTTCTTGTTGAGGCTTTCGACTTCGAGCCCTTCCTGCGTCGCCGCGCGCCGCCCGATCGCCGCGCCGGCGGCAATCACGACCAGGATGGCAGCCACGACAGTGGCGGCCTCCAGGAGAAAGAGGCCGTATTCCGCGAAGAACTCCCCCACGGCCCGTCAGACGGCGATACCGACGTTGTTCTTCTCGAGCACCCGGTCCGCCCGGTAGCTCGAGCGCACCAGCGGTCCGGCAACCACCTCGACGAAACCTTTCTCCAGGCCTTCGCGGCGATAGCTGTCGAATTCGTCCGGTGTGACGTAGCGCTCCACGGGCAGGTGATTCGGGGTCGGGCGCAGGTATTGCCCGAGGGTCAGGATGTCGACGCCGGCTTCGCGCAGGTCGTCCATCGTCTCCAGGATCTCCCGGTCGTGCTCGCCGAGCCCCAGCATCAGGCTCGTCTTGGTCAGTACCTTGGGCCGGTAGCGCTTGGCGTGCGCGAGCACGCCGATCGTCCGCTCGTAGCCGGCACGCGGGTCGCGCACCGGGTGCGTCAGGCGCCGGACGGTTTCCACGTTCTGCGCGAACACTTCGAGCCCCGAGTCGAGCACGACCTCGACGTGCGGGAGCACACCCTGGAAATCGGGGGTCAGCGCCTCCACGGCGGTCTCGGGATTCAGCCTCTTGATGGCACGCACGCAGGCCGCATAGTGGCCGGCGCCGCCGTCGGGGAGATCGTCGCGGTCGACGGACGTGATGACCACGTAGCGCAGGTTCATGAGCTGCACGGCCCGGGCGGTATTCTCGGGCTCTTCGGGATCCAGCCAGCCGCGGGGATTTCCGGTGTCGACGGCGCAGAAGCGACAGGCGCGGGTGCACACGGAACCCATCACCATGATCGTGGCGGTGCCGTGATTCCAGCACTCGCCGATGTTCGGGCACATCGATTCTTCGCAGACCGTGGATAGCCGATGCTCGCGCACGGTGCGGCGGACGGACGAGAATTTCGCGCCGGCCGGCAGTTTCGCGCGCAGCCACTTCGGCTTGTTACCCGTGACCACGGCGGGGGCGTGGGCGCGCGCCTTGACGCCGTTCTTGATGGCGTTGAAGCCGGCGGCGGTCCGGTATTTCCGGCCCGATTCGACTATGGGAATACCTTTGAAGCTCTCGCGCTCGTGCTCGTCGTCGGAACGGCTCATCGGGAAGTCTTTGGATGGGGGACGAAAAGAAGCATTTTCGCACGGGCGGCAAAAAAAATCCCGGCCAGGCCGGGATAGTCAGGGGAAAATGCAGACGCCGTCCACGACTTGTGCTAGTGCAGCCTGGCCCAGCTAAGGAGCTTTACCGCGCTCCTCTGCAGGTCGAAATTCCGTGCCAACACCGCTTCGATGTCTGCCACGTCCGAATCCGTGGCAACCGGCCGGCTCAGCTCGATCACGCCGCTGAACTCGTTGCCGCCGCGATAGGTCGCGTCGGTCAGGCGGAACTGGGTGTAGTACTTAGCGGACATGGCCCGAGACTACGCCGCGCCCGGAATCGCGGTCTGTGAGGCGAAGCACAGTTCGCGCGGCAGGCCGTCGGGGACTTGGCTCCGGATGCCGGAAACGGTGAAGGCAGTCACACCAAGGGCTTGTCAGCAGGCCCTTTTTCGCTTGTTTTCTTCCCAGACAGAGATACATTGCACAGATTTGCCGGGTGGCATTTTGTAGTTTTTTTCCCATCCGGCCATACCACGGGCTCAGCGCAATGATCGTAAATGCATCTTTCTTGGGGAAAAGATTATTCGGGGCCGCCGTGCTCGCCTTGCTCGTCACCATAGCGGCGCCGGCAATGGCGCAGGACGCGCTGCGCGAGACCTTCCTGAGCGGCGCCGAGGCGGCGCTCGCGGAGGCCGACGAGTCCGATGCGAAACTGCTGGCGCCCAAGAGTTACGCGGACGGCATGAAGGACTTCCGCGCGGCCGAGGAAGGCCTGGCGCGGGGCCGCAACATCGAGTACGTGCGGGGCAAGGCGGCCAACGCCACGGCGCACTTCGAGAAGGCTGCCAAAACCGCGCGCCTGGCGCACACCGTGCTCGGCCAGGTGATGAAGAGCCGCCAGGACGCGGCGAATGCGTTCGCGCCGAAGCTCGCGCCCGATTTGTGGGAGGACGCGCAGCGGCAGTTCGGCGCCGCCATTCGCGAGCTCGAGGACGGCGACCTGAAGGACGCGCAGCGGAAGAACATCGAGGCAACCGCGCTCTACCGGGAAGCGGAGCTGGTGGCGATCAAGGACCAGTACCTGAGCGAGACCCGGCAGCTCCTGGCGAACGCCGAGCGGGCACGCGTCGACCGCTATGCCCCGATTACGCTTGCCAAGGCCAGGGAGCTGCTGGCAGAGGCGGAGAAGGAGTTGAACCAGAACCGCTACGACACGGACCTGCCGCGCAGCCTCGCGCGCCAGGCCAACTATGAAGCGAAGCATGCGCTGCACCTGTCCGAGGTGGTGCGCAAGGTTCGCGACAACGACCTGTCCGTCGAGCAACTCATCCTGCAGTGGGAAGAACCGCTGGCCAGCATTGCCGATGCGGCAAACATCGTGCCCTACATGGAGAAGGGTCATGACGAGCTCGAACAACAGCTCGTCACCTATGTGCAGAACCTGCGCGAGGAGCACCAGAGCCTGCAGCAGGAGGTGCAAGCGAGCAACCTGCGCATCGCCGACATGACGGAGGAAATCCGCGCGCTGGACGAGCGGCTGGGCGGCGCCACGGCCGAGCGGACGGCGCTGGTCAAGAGGCTGGAAGCACAGGCGCGGATCAAGGAGCAGTTCGAGAAGGTCGAGCAGATGTTCGAACGCGACGAGGCGCACGTCTTCCGCCAGGGCGACACCATCATCCTGCGCATGGTGGGGCTGACGTTCGCCAGCGGCGAGGCCGAGATCCAGCAGGAAGATTTCGACCTCCTGACCAAGCTGGAGAAGGCGATCGACATATTCCCGCAGTCGGAGCTGATCATCGAAGGCCACACGGATTCGTTCGGCGGTGACGAGATGAACCAGCGGCTGTCGCAGAGCCGTGCCGAATCGGTGCAGCAGTACATGATCAATGCCATGCGTATTCCGGGATATCGGCTGATCGCCACCGGCTACGGCGAGACGAACCCCGTGGCCAATAACGAAACCGCATCCGGCCGCGCGCAAAACCGCCGCATCGACATCGTCATCAAGCCGAACCTGGACGAGGCGTAGCGGCACCTCGTCCAGCCCGCCTCACGCGCGATCGGAAACCCGGTCGTTCGCGGGACGGGCCGCGACCGCGCCCTGCCACCAGTCGGCGATCACCTGTCCCGTCACCTCGTTGACGAGATAACCGTATTCGGCGTGCACGTTGAGCTCGCCGTCGTAGCGAAAGTAGTTGTATACCTCGTAGTCCTCGATGGATTCGACCAGCCCGAGCGTCACCATCTCCCCGTAGTCGTTCGCGAGCCGCCGGTCCAGGGCCGTGAGCTCACCCACCGCGGCGATGTTCGCCCAGCGGCGGATGTTGTCGGGGTACCGTGCCGCGCCGGTCGCCCCCGAGCCGAGCAGCCGCCGCTGGATGGTGCGCTGGCCGAGCGGGCTGCCCATCGTAAGCAGCAGGTCGACCTCCATGTCCTCTCCCGATTCGCGACTCATCTGCCACAGCGTGTCATAGGCAATGACCGAGCCCATGCTGTGCCCGATCAGCAGGATCGGCCGCCCGGACTGGTAAGCAGCCTGCAGCGGCAGCTTCACGAGGCGGCGGGTCGCTTCGGCGATACCGTCGACGTTCTTCGTGTAGCGGCGCAGGTCGCGCAGGTGCAGCTCCAGGTTCTCGTCGGCGACCTGCGGGATGAGGAAGGGCAGGCGGTCGGCGGCGCGATACAGCCAGCGCAGCGCGCGCCGGTCGAAGGTGGTCGCGTTCGCGATGTCCCGGCGTGTCGCTTCCCGTTGCTGCAACACTTGGGCTATGCCTTCCCGGTCCCACGCGATATCGCGGTGCTCACCGTAGAAATCGAAGTTCCACCCGGCGATGTCGAAGGTATTCGCGCGTTCCTGCATGGCCCGCGCCGTATCGGCGTCCGCCCGCCGCACGCCTTCAAGGAGGCATTTCCACAGCTCCTGGATGTGAATTTGCGGCGGCGGCTTGGACTTGAGGCCTGGTACGAAAAGTATCAGCGGCTCGGCGGTCATCGAGCTGGGCCCGGCCTATCCATGCATCGCCGCTGGGATTGCGCAGGGAGTTGCTCCCGGAAGGGTGTTTCGACCGAGCGGAATACCCGAGTGTATTTCCGAGGGAGAAAACCTCCTCTGCGTACAAAGATCAAGCCAGGGCGCGAGCGTATTCATGGACAGGCCGGGCTGGCGCGAAGCGCGGGTTCGAGCAGCGTCTGCAATTCGCTCACCGTCGCGACGATGGCGTCCGGTGCGGCCAGGTGTGCCGGCCAGGCGCATCCGGTGCGATTCATCCAGGCCGTGCAGAGGCCCGCGCCCTGCGCGCCGGCGATGTCGCATTCGGGGTGATCGCCCACGTGCAGCGTCTCGGATGCGCTCGCGCCGGCGCGCCGGACCGCCTCGTCGAAGATCTCCCGCGCGGGCTTCGCCGCGCCGACCCCGACGGCGCTGACCACGTCGCTGAACAGGTGCCGGATGCCGATTGTCTGCAGGTTGGCGTTGCCGTTCGTGACGGCAACGATCGTGAAGCGCTGCGCCAGCCGCTCCAGCGTGGGGATGACATCGGGAAAAAGCTCGACGCGGTTGCGATGCAGGTCGAACACCTCGAACGCCTCGTCGATGCAATCGTCGGAGTAGCCGCAGGACTCGAGCATGCGCGTCAGCGCCACGCGGCGCAGGAAGCGGAAATCGTGGTTGCGATCCCAGTACTCCTCGATCACCCGGTTGCGCAGCTCGACCACGGACTCCGCCGTGTAGCGCTCGCAAACCGCCGGGCGGTTCCGCTCCATCCAGCACCAGAGCTCCGCCTCGGCGCGACGGATGACCGGCGCGATTTCCCACAGCGTGTCGTCGAGGTCGATCGTGATGGCGCGGATCTGGTGCAATGCGGGTTTCCGGGCGGGATTGTGCATGGGTGCCAACAGGGACCGTTGACGGCGCATTGTCGTCTTATACTATGCGCGAGTTCAACCGGCGGCAGGTACACCCGAGGAGGACGTCATGCGATACCTGCACACCATGGTGCGCGTCAGCGACCTGGATGAATCCATCGATTTCTATTGCAACAAGCTGGGGCTGGAGGAGCTGCGGCGAACCGACAACGAGAAGGGCCGCTTTACGCTCGTGTTCCTGGCCGCCCCCGGCGATCATGACGCGCAGATCGAGCTGACCTACAACTGGGATGCCGAGTCCTACACCGAGGGCCGGAATTTCGGTCACATCGCGTACGCGGTCGACGATATCTATGCCGTGTGCCAGCGGCTGCTCGACGCCGGCGTGACCATCAACCGCCCGCCGCGCGATGGCCACATGGCGTTCGTGCGCTCTCCCGACAATATCTCGATCGAGCTGCTGCAAGCCGGCAAAGCACTGCCCCCGGCGGAGCCGTGGGCGTCGATGGAGAACTCGGGACGGTGGTGAGCGTCAGGCGTTCGGCATCAGGGGCGGCAACACGTCGCCAGGGCGCCGCTCGCGGGCTTCGACCGCCTGCACCGAACGCAGGGCCGCGGCCAGCTCCGCGCCGTCCCAGGACCGGTTGCCCGGTCCGTAGCTGGTTTCGCAGAGGCGCCTGAGCTCGCCGGCCAGCGGCTCCGCCACGCGCGCGGCGATCGCCGCCACGCTCCGCGGCGGCTGCTGCGGCCATTCGAAACGCGCCCATTCCATCAGCGATGACTTGGCCGCGGCAGGGTCGCCGCGGAGCGCGGCCAGGCGCGCCGATCGCAGGTACGCGGCCTTGAGCTTGCGTGCCGGGCCGGGCTTTTGCGGCGCGGAGCCGGGCGCTTCAGGAACGCGCCGCGAGCGCCACCAGAGCAACAGCGTGCCGAGCCAGGCGGCACCCAGCGCCAGTGCGGCCGGCCGCCAGAACGCCGGCTGCGCCCCGGACGCGCCGGGGGTCATGGCCTCTGCCGCCGTCGCGGCGATCTCGGCGGGCACCGGCAGGGCATCGGCAGACGGCGCGATGGACAGCGTTTTCGCGGGCAGCGTCGCCACCTGCCAGGCGCCCGCATCGATGTTCCACCACGGCAGCTCCACCGCCGGCAGGCGAACCTCGCCGGGATCGACGGCGATCATGGCGTACTGGTCCCGGCGCGTGGCCTCGATGCCGGCGGCAACCGGCGTGACTCGCAGCTCCGGCTTGTCGGGGTAGAGCTTGACCCCGGCGGGCTCCACGGGCTCGATGACGGGGATCTGGGTGGAAAGCTGCCCGACCGCGGTCACGGTGATGCGACGGGTGACGGGCTCGCCCGCCGCAAGCTCGCTCGGCTCGCGCGACCACTCGTCGGCCAGCTCGACCGATTTCGCCGGGAACCACGCCGCGTCCGGATAGTCCGCGGGGGGCGGCGGAATGGGCTTCACCTCGATCGAAACCGGCTCGGACTTGAAGATCTTGCGCCCGGTGATACGGCCATCGCGCAGCACGCGCGCCTCGAAGATGGCGGGCGCGATCGACAATTCGCCGCTCGCCTGCGGGAACAACGCGTACACGCGCTCGACGACCGAGTAGTTCTTGCCGTCGATGATCGACTCGTAGCTGCGCTCGTCCACGGGACGTTCGATCAGCACGTCCACGCCGCTGATGTTCGGATCGCCCAGGCGCGGCTGGCGCGTGGCCACTGCGCGGTACACTTTCACTTTGTACAGCACCTGCGCCTGCACGTAGGTTTCCCGGTAATCGACCTCCGCCACCACGTACACGTCGGACTCGCCGGGCAGCACGTCCTCCACCGGCGAGATGACCACGTGCAGCGGCTCGCTCTGCTCGCTGCCGACGACGATGGGCGGAATCACGAACTCGCCCGCCTCTTTCGCCATCAGCACGTAAGTCCAGGTGCGGTTCCGGTTGATCCGGCCGTTGATGATGGTGGTATTCCGGAGCTCGCTGCGCGAGAGGATGTAGAAATCCCCTTCGAGCGCCGAGACGTCGGGCTCCAGGTCGATCGCCGTGTCGACCGTCACGTCCAGCGTGAAGGATTCGTTCAGCTCGACGTCGCTGCGATCGACGGCGGCCACCACGGACGCTCGCGCCTGCTGAACCGGCAAGGCCAGCGCCAGCAGCGCGGCCGCCGCGGCAGCAAGCAGCCGTGCGCGCACAACCGCGCTCACCACGGTTCCACCGAACCCTGCAGCCACAGGCTGTTGCCGTCCTGGTCGACGCCCTGGCGCTGGTACTGGTAGCGGAACTTGCGCCGCAGCAGCCCGCCGGGATCATCGGGAATGCGCCGCAGCCACTGCTCCAGCGCCTGCTGCCGTTCCTGCGCGCGGCGCGCGGCGGCAAGCGCCTCCGGGTCCTGGGCCTCGCTGCCGTCGCCGTCCTGCTCCGCCGCTTCCCGTGCGGCCCTCTCCAGTTCCTGCTGCATCGCTTCCAGGTCGGCCTCGCTCATTTCCTCTTCGGACGGCGGCTCGCCACCCTGCGCCGCGCTGTCGCCTGCTTCGCCCGAGCTGCTCTGCTGCTGCGACTCACCGTCCGGTTGCCCGCTCTTGCCGGACCCGTCCGAGTTGTCGCCTTGCGACTGCTCGTTGCCGCGCTCGCCGGCCTGTGCCTGCTGCTGCTCGAGCAATTTGCGCACGAGCTCGCGATTGTACGCGGCATCCTCGTCGTCCGGGTTCTGCTCGAGCGCCCGGTCCCAGGCGTCGATCGCCGCTTCGAGCTCCCCCTGCCGCGCCAGCGCGTTACCCAGGTTGTACAGGCCGTCGGCATCGCCGCTGCCGCTGAAGGCGGCGGCGCTCTGCCGGTATTGTTCCGCGCGGTACTGTGCGACGCCGCGCCACTTCGGATCGTCGAACAGCGCGGCCGCCTCCTCGGCATTGCCTTCCTCGAGCGCCTGCCGCGCCTGCTGGTCTCCGGTTTGCCACAGGTCGCGCCATTCGAACGCCTGCGCGGGAGACGGCCACGGCATGACGAATACCAGCGCCACCAGTATCCAGCCGCGGCGAAACGCGAGCGCCGCGATCGGCAACAGCGCGAGCAGCAGCCACGGCCCCTCGTCGCGCCAGCGGTCCGTCTCCAGCTCGTCGCCCGGCGCGGCGGCCGGGTCGAACTTCCCGGAAAGCAGCGTCTCGATATCGCTGTTGCCGGTGGTCATGACGGCGAAACGGCCGCGGCCCGCTGCCGCCAGCGAACGCAGGCCTTCCGCCTCCAGCGCCGGCACCGCGATCCGGCCGTTGCGGCCGACCACGAAGCCGCCGCCGGATCGCGGAATCGGCGCCCCCTCGAGCGTGCCCACTCCGAGCACGGACAGCGTGTAGCCGGTTTTCGCGAGGGCTTCGGCCGCCTCGATCGACGCCGGCGTCACCCCGCCGTCGGCAATGAGCAGGATCTGTCCCTCGGCCGCTCCCGCCTGCTCGAGGAGCTGCCGGCTTTTTTCGATCGCGGCGGCCGGATTGCTGCCCTGGCTCGGCATGATGTCGGTGGAGAGGCTCCCGATCAGGGTCGCGATCGTGTCGGAGTCGGTCGTGAGCGGCGTTACCGTGAACGCGTTGCCGGAATAGACGACCAGCGCGGTCTGCCCGCTTTGCCGCTCGGCAAGCAGGTCCAGCACCTTGAGCTTGGCGCGCGCGAGCCGGCTGGGGGTCACGTCGGCCGCATCCATGGAGCGCGACAGGTCGAGCGCGACGACCAGCGCCTGCTCGGACCGGTAAACGGGCTGCTCAATGCGCTGCCACGCCGGCCCGGCGAGGGCGAGTACGGCCAGCAGCCCGCCAACGAAGACCAGCCACCAGCGATAATCGATGCCGGCACTCGGGGCGCGCGCGAGCACGTGCGGCTGCAGCGCGGGATCGATCACGCGCTGCCAGCTTCCCGGCCCGAGGCCGCGCCGGGCCGAGTACCACGCGAACGCCGCGACGAGCGGGATGGCCAGCAACCACTCCGGGCGCAGCCAGTGGAAATCACCGGGCATCGACCTGCACCCCTGGAAGCAGACGCGCCGGCAACCGCAGCGGCAGGCTCGCGAGCGCCAGCACCAGCGCCAACACGAACGCTCCGCCGAGCGGCCAGTAGAACAGCGCCGTTACCGGGCGGAAGCCCGTTTCGGGTTCGGCGACCGGCTCGAGCTCGTCCAGCAGCCGGTAGATCTCCTGCAGCCCGGTCGTGTCGACGGCGCGGAAGTAGCGGCCGCCGGTCATGTCCGCGATCTGGGTCAGCGTGCCTTCGTCCAGGTCGGCCGAGGGGTTCACGCTGCGCAGGATGCCCGTGACCGAGGGCACGAGCATCTGCTCGGCGCCGATGCCGATCGTGTAGACACGCAGCCCGGTCTGCGCCGCGAGCTCGGCGGCTTTCAGCGGGTCGATCGACCCTGCCGTATTGGCGCCGTCCGTCAGCAGGATCAGCACCTGTTCGCCGGCTTCCGCGCCTTTCTCGTGCAAGCGCTTGACGGCGAGCGTGATCGCGTCGCCGATCGCGGTTTTCTCGCCGGCCAGGCCGATGAACGCTTCCATCAACAGGGTGTTCACGGTCTCGCGATCCAGCGTCAACGGCGCCTGCAGGTAGGCGCGCTCGCCGAACAGGATCAGCCCGAGGCGATCGCCTTCGCGGCGCCGGATGAAGTCGCTCGCTACTGCTTTGAGCGCCGTCAGCCGATCGACGCGCCGGGACCCCAGCTCGAAGTCGCGCGCGTCCATGCTGCCGGAAAGGTCGACGGCCAGCATGAGGTTGCGGCCGGAGACGGGCACGTCCACGTCGTCGCCGATGCGTTCCGGGCGCGCCGCCGCGATCACGAGCAGCACCCAGGCGGCGGCGGCGATCCAGAACCGCCAGTTGCGAAGCTGCTCCGCTTCGGATCGATTGGCGAGCACGGCGAAGCCCTGCAGCCGGGGCACCTTGAGGCCGGCCTCGCGCGCCTCGCGGGCGCGCGGCAGCACGGCGCGCAGCAGGAAGGGCAAGGGCAACGCCAGCAGTACCCACGGCCAGGCGAGCGACCACATCAGGCCTGCTCCGGCAACGGCGTCTGCAGGCGGCGGCGCACGGTTTGCAGGAGCGCGTCGACGTCCACCTCGGCGACGCTCCGGGGATCGCGGTACGGAAGGTCCGCGAGGCCTTGTCCCGGCCCGTTCGAGAACGGCCGGCGCTCGAGGCCGCGGTCCAGCCACTCGAGCCAGGCGCGGCCCGTCAGGCCCGCCACCTCGTGGCGCGGCGCGTA
>CBFGSB010000026.1:0-23600 GCA_965651325.1 uncultured Chromatiales bacterium
GGCATCCCTGCCTCGCACGCCGCCGAAGACCCCTCCCCCCGGCCGCGGCTCCGCTCCTACCGCAGGTGGCGATTTCGAAATCGCTCGCCGTGTGCCGATCGAGCGAACGATCCTTCGCGATCCCGGGCACCGCGGCAGCGGGCGGCGGGGCCGGCGGGGGGGGCTTGGGGGAAATAAAGCGGACCTACGGGCCCGCAGGGCCCGTCGGGAGCCATTCCCCCAAGCCCCCCCCGCCGGCGCCGCCGACCGCGAAAACGCAGCCCCGCACCAGGAGAAACCGAGCGTGATCGAGGACATCAAGAAAGACGCCAGCAAGCGTATGGGCAAGAGCGTCGATTCGCTGCGCCAGGAACTGACGAAGCTCCGCACCGGCCGCGCGCACACGAGCCTGCTCGACCACATCACCGTGCCGTATTACGGCAGTGACGTACCGCTGAGCCAGGTCGCCACCATCAACGTCGAGGATTCGCGCACGCTCGTGGTGTCGCCATGGGAGAAGAACATGGTGCAGCCGATCGAGAAAGCGATCATGACCTCGGACCTGGGGCTGAATCCGGCAACCGCGGGAACGGTGATCCGGGTGCCGCTGCCGCCGCTGACGGAAGAGCGGCGCAAGGACATGATCCGGATCGTGCGGGCTGAAGCCGAGAACGGGCGCGTGGCGGTACGCAACATCCGCCGCGACGCGCTGGGCGACCTCAAGGAGCTGCAGAAGGAAAAGCTCATCGGCTCGGACGAGGAGCGGCGCGGGCAGGAGGAAATCCAGGCGATCACCGACAAGCACATCGCGGAGATCGACCGCGTGCTGGCGGAAAAAGAACGCGACCTGATGGAAGTCTGAGAGAGACCCCTTGACGAGGCAGGCCAGCAACCCGGACGAGGATACCGCCCGGCGGATCCCGAAGCACATCGCCGTGATCATGGACGGCAACGGCCGTTGGGCGACCCTGCGCTCGCAGCCGCGGCATGCAGGACACCGCGCGGGAGCGAAAGCGGTGCGCCGCACCGTGGAGCTGGCCGCCGAGCGCGGTGTCGCCTACCTCACGCTGTTCGCCTTCAGCAGCGAAAACTGGCGCCGCCCCGCCGACGAGGTCGGCAGCCTGATGAGCCTGTTCCTCGAGGCGCTGCAACGGGAAATCGACGAGCTGCATCGTAATGATGTGAGGCTCAGGTTCATCGGCGCGCGTGACCAGCTTGCGGGCAAGCTTGTGCAGAAAATCGACGCGGCGGAACGCCGGACCCGGGACAACGGGGGCCTCAAGCTCACGGTGGCGGTTGCCTACGGCGGCCGTTGGGACATCGTTACGGCGGCACGGAAGCTCGCGGCCCGGGCGGCGGACGGCACGCTGCCGCCCGCAGCGATCGACGAACAAATCTTCGCGTCGGAACTCGAGCTCGGCACGCTGCCCGACCCGGACCTCCTGGTGCGGACCGGGGGGGAAAAGCGCATCAGCAATTTCCTGCTGTGGAACCTCGCCTACGCGGAGCTCTATTTCTGTGACTGCCTGTGGCCGGATTTCGGCGAGCGGGAATTCGACGAGGCGTTGCTGACTTTTGCGCGCCGCCAGCGCCGCTATGGCTACACGGGAGAGCAGGTCGCATGCTGAAGGAACGTGTCCTGACGGCGATCGTGGCGGGCACGGCCCTGCTGGTGGTGCTGTTCGTCCTGCCGCCGCTGGCGGCCGAGGCCGTGATCGCTGCGTTCTTCCTGGCCGCGGCGTGGGAATGGTCGGGCTTCCTGGCGCTTGGCGGCACGACCGGGCGGCTGTTCTATGTCGCCGTGATCGGCGCGCTGCTGGTCACCGTAGGCTGGCTCCTGCCGCGGGAAGCCGCGCACGAGGTCGTGCTGCGGATCGGGCTGGCGTGGTGGTTTGCCGCGCTGATCTGGGTGTTCTTCTATCCCACCCCGATGCCGAAGCCGGTGCGCTGGGTGTGCGGCGTGCTGGTCATCGTCCCTGCCTACATCGCGCTCATTTCGCTCTACAGCCTGCAGCCCGCGGTGCTCTTGTTCGTGCTCATCATCGTCTGGGCGGCGGACGTCGGCGCGTATTTCGCGGGCAAGCGCTGGGGCCGCGTCAAGCTCGCGCCGAACATCAGCCCCGGAAAGACCTGGGAGGGCGTGATCGGCGGCTTGTCCGCCGTGGTGGTGGTGCTGGTGCTGGCCAGCCGCTACTGGCTGGACCTCGAAGCCCTCGGCACCGATATCGCGGCGGTAGTGCCGTTCTGCCTCGCTGTCGCAACGCTCTCGATCATCGGCGACCTCACCGTCAGCATGTTCAAGCGGAGCGCCGGCCTGAAGGACAGCGGCCGCTTCTTTCCCGGCCACGGCGGGGTGCTGGACCGCATCGACAGCGTGGCGGCGGCAGCGCCCCTGTTCACGCTGGGTATCGGCTGGATGGGGCTGGTTTGATGGCAAACGCCGGCATTCAGGCGCGGTTCATTGCGGATGCGGCATGCTCGGCCGGGCACGCTGGAACTGCCCGCGCCCGGCCGGGTCAGAACCCCGGGATGGCCGCGGCGGCGGTCCCGGTCGGGGGTTTTGTCCGTCCTTCCGCGACGAGCGGCCCGTACAACAGCAATCCAAGCCCTGAGGATATGCCTGCCGCATGAGCGCCGCACTCCTGAGCCTGCTGGCTTTCATCCTGGCGATCAGCCTGCTGGTCGCGATCCATGAATTCGGCCACTTCATCGTGGGGCGCTGGTGCGGCATGAAGGTGCTGCGCTTCTCGATCGGTTTCGGCAAGCCGCTGTGGAAGCGCGAGTTCGGCCGCGACCGCACCGAATTCTGGGTATCGGCCATCCCGCTCGGCGGTTACGTCAAGTTCCTGGACGAGCGAGAGGCTCCGGTAGAGCCGGAAGACCGCGGGCGTGCCTTCAACCAGCGCCCGGTGCCGGCGCGCATGGCCGTGCTGTTTGCCGGGCCGCTCTTCAATTTCCTGTTCGCCGTGCTGGCCTACTGGGTGCTGTTCGTCAACGGCGTGCCGACCGAGAAGCCGACGATCGGGCAAGTCGAGCCCGGGTCCTATGCCGCGGCAGCCGGCCTCGAATTCGGCGATCGCATCGTCTCGGTCGGCGGTAGCGAAGCCACAGACTGGCAGACGGCGATCGTCGCGATGTTCGCGGAGATGGTCGGCGACGGGCGTATCCCGATGCGCCTCGAGGGCGAGGACGGCCGCGTGTACGACACCGTCGTGGACGTCGGCGCCGCGGCCCAGAGCCTCACCGAACCCGGCGTGCTGCTCGACGGCCTCGGATTCGAGCGCTGGCGGCCGCCCGCCGTGGTGAGCGCGGTCGCGCCCGACAGCGGTGCTGCCGCCGCCGGAATACAGCCGGGCGACCGGATCACCGCCATTGCCGGGGAGGAAATAGGCGACTTCGGTGACCTGGGACAGGTGGTGAGCGCGCGCCCGGGCGAGACCGTGCCGGTCACGCTGGAGCGCAGCGGCGACGTGCGCACGCTGGAGGTCACGCTGGGAACGCAGGACATCAATGGCCGGCAGGCCGGGCTGATGGGTGTCGAGGTCAGCGTGCCGCCGGATCATTTTTACCTGCGCCAATTCGGTCCGCTGGCGGCATTTGTCCCGGCACTCGGACAGACCTGGCAAGTTACCGATTTCACGATCGAGATGCTGGTGCGCATGGTGACCGGCGACGTGTCCGTCCGCAACCTGAGCGGGCCGATCAGCATCGCCCAGTACGCCGGGGACTACGCCGCCGCCGGGTTCAGTCCGCTGCTCACGTTCCTGGCGCTGGTGAGCGTCAGCCTCGGGGTGCTCAACCTGCTGCCGATCCCGGTGCTGGACGGCGGCCAGATCGTCTACCAGACGATCGAGCTCGTGAAAGGCAGCCCGCTGTCCGAGCGGTCGCAACTGGTCGGCCAGCAGGTTGGCATACTGGCCCTGCTCATCATCATGAGCTTTGCCTTCTACAATGACATCGCAAGATTGATGGGTTGATGGTGCCGAAAGCGAGAAACTGCCTACGCGCCTGGCAGCGGCTGCTGCTGGCATGCTTCCTCACCACGGCCCTCCTGCCCGCCCTGGCCGCCGCACAGGAGGAGTTCGTCGTGCGCGACATGCGGGTCGAGGGCTTGCAGCGGATCTCCGAGGGCACTGTATTCAATTACCTGCCGATCAACATCGGCGACACGGTGGGCCCACAGCGTATCCAGGAGGCCATTCGCGCGTTGTACGCACAAGGATTGTTCGACGACATCGAGATGCGCCGGGACGGCGATACGCTGATCGTCGCGGTGCGCGAGCGGCCATCGATCGAGCAGTTCACGATCGAAGGCAACAAGGACATCAAGACCGAAGACCTGATGGAGTCGCTGCGCAACGTGGGCTTGGCCCGCGGGCGTACCTTCGATCGCTCGGTGCTGGACAACGTCCAGCAATTCCTGCGCGAGCAGTACTACGACCGCGGCAAGTACGCCGTCCAGGTCGACGCGGAGGTGCAGGAAACCGCGAACAATACCGTGCGCATCAAGATCGACATCAAGGAAGGCGAGCGCGCAAGAATTCGCCAGGTCAATATCGTTGGCAATCACAGCTTCGACCAGGAGGATGTCCGCAAGGACTTTACCCTGGACACCGCCAACTGGCTCTCGTGGCTGCGGCAGGACGACCGCTACGCCAAGGAAGCGCTTTCCGGCGATCTCGAAACGCTGCGGTCATTCTACATGGACCGCGGCTATGCCGATTTCCGGATCGAGTCCACGCAGGTGGCGATCTCGCCAGACAAGAAAGACATCTACGTCACGATCAATATCCATGAAGGCGAGCGTTACACGATTTCCGAGATCAAGCTCGTCGGTAACTTCCCGGTAGCCGAGGAACAGCTCCGCCGCCTGGTGCTGGCACAGCCCGGCTCCACGTTCAACCTGCGGCTTTTGACACAGTCGAGCGAGCTCATGTCTTTCCGCCTGGGCGAGGAAGGTTATGCGAACGCGGAAATCGAGCCGGTTCCGGAGCTCGACTATGAAACGAAAGAGGTGGCGGTCACCTTCTTCGTCGACGCGAAGAGCCGCGTCTACGTCCGGCGCATCAATTTCCTGGGCGTGGACGAGATCGACGACGAGGTGCTGCGGCGCGAGATGCGCCAGGCCGAGGGCGCCTACCTGTCCAACCGGCTGGTCGACCGCTCGAAGATCCGGCTGCAGCGCCTGCCGTACGTCGAAAGCGTCGAAGTGGAAAACGTGCCGGTGCCGGGCAGCCCGGACCTCGTCGACGTGAACTTCATGATCGAATACCGCATGCCGGGGCAGTTCAGCGGCGGCGTCGGTTATTCCGAGTCCCAGAAATTCATGCTGCAGGGCAGCATCGTGCACACGAACTTCCTCGGCAGCGGCAACCGGGTCGCGCTGAACCTGAACTCGGGCCGGTTCTCGAAGCTCTACAGCCTGTCGCACACGGATTCCTACGTGACAGAGAACGAGGTGCACCGGACGATCTCGATCTCCCATCGCGACATCACGCAGTTCGTGTCCGGCGCGTCGGATTTCTCGACCACCAGCACGGGAGCATCGCTGGAGTACGCCTATCCGATCACGGAATTCCAGAACCTCACGTTCGGCATCGCTTACCAGCGTGCGGAGCTGCTGTCCTCCAGTTCGAGCACGCAGCAGGCGCAGCAGTGGGTCAGGAACAACGGCAATCCTTTTACCGAAGCCGTGGGCGGAGGGCTGACGTTCTTCGGCACCAAGTTCGACACCTTCGAGCTGATCGCGGGCTGGAGCTATGACAGCCGCAACCGCGCCATTTTCGCGGACCGCGGGACACGCCACCAGTTGGTGTTCGGTATGGCGGTGCCGGGAAGCGAGGTCGAGTATTTCACCGGCCGATACAACTTCACGAAGTACGTGCCGATCTACGGCCCGTGGACCGTTCGCCTGAATACCGAGCTGGCGTACGGCGAGGCGCTCAACGAAACCACGGCGCTGCCGCCCTACAAGCAGTTCTTCGGCGGCGGGCCGGAATCCGTGCGCGGCTACAAGGAATCGTGGCTGGGGCCGCGGGACAGCTTCGGCAACCCGTATGGCGGTAACGTGTTGGTCGCGGGTCAGCTAGAGCTTATACTCCCGATTCCAGAACAATTCAGGGGCCAGACACGCGCCAGCCTGTTCTACGACGTCGGTAACGTATTCAACACGGGCGAGGTGCAATTCACCGATAAGCTGGGGAGTCCGGTTCTCTACGAGCCGGAGTACGACGAACTGAAGACCTCGGTCGGCATCGCTGTCCAGTGGCTCGCGCCGCTCGGGTTCTTCCGTTTCAGCTACGCGTATCCGCTCAATAATTTCGAAGGCAACGATCGGTTCTATGGCGATGAGATCGAACGTTTCCAGTTTTCGATCGGCCAGGCTTTTTGACGTATGGATGACAATATGAGCTTTGCAAAACAACCCGTGAAGGCGCTTGTGGCTTTTGCCGTCTGTGCCACCGTGGCCCTGCTGTCCGCCGCAGGCCCTGCGGCGGCGCAGGAGGTCAAGATCGGTGTCGTGAACATCAACGCGCTGATGGAGCAGGCTCCGCAGGCGCAAGTTGCCATGGACGCGTTGCAGGAAGAATTCGCGCCGCGGCAGCGCACGATCCTGGCGAAGCAAAAAGAATTCGAGGACATGACCGCGAAAGTGCAGCGCGATCTCGCGGTCATGGGCGAAACCGAGCGGCGCAATGCCGAGCGTGAGCTGCGCGACCTGCAGCGGGACGTGCAGCGCATGCAGGAGGAATTCCGCGAGGACCTGAACCTGCGACGGAACGAAGAGCTCGGTAACCTGCAGCGGTCCCTGCTGAAGGAAGTCCAGGACTACGCGGAAGCGGCCGGCTTCGACCTCATCATTGGGGACGGCGTGCTGTACGCGAGCTCCGCGGTCAACGTGACGCAACTCGTGCTCGAAGCCATGCAGAAGAACTTCGAGGAATCGGGCGGCACGGGCAACGACTGACCAGCCCCCATGCGGGCGAAACTAGGGGAGCTGGCGACGCGCTTCGGCTGCGAGCTGGTCGGCGACCCGAATGGCGTCGTCACGCACGTCGCCACGCTCGCGAACGCCGGCCCGGAAGCTTTAAGCTTTTTCGCCAACCCCGCCTATCGCCCGCAGCTCGAGCGCACGCGGGCCGGCGCCGTGGTGCTGAACCCGGCAGACGCGGAAAGCTGTCCGGTCGCGGCCCTGCTGGCGGAGGATGCATACGCCACGTATGCGCGCATTGCCGGCCTGCTGCATCCGGCGGAAGACCTGCCGCCGGGTATTCACGCCTCGGCGGTCATCGATCCCTCGGCAACGGTCGCCGCAAGTGCGCATGTCGCGCCGCACGCCGTGATCGGCCCGGAGTCGGTCATCGGCGAGCACGTCGCGATCGGCGCCAACACCGTCGTCGGGCCGCGCTGCCGCATCGGCTCGCACACGCGGCTGCACGCCAACGTGACGTTGGTGCAGGACGTCACGATCGGGGGGCGGGGCATCGTGCATCCAGGCGCGGTGATCGGCGCGGACGGCTTCGGGAATGCGCGCGGCGACACCGGCTGGATCAAGGTGCCGCAGGTCGGCGGTGTCCGGATCGGTAACGACGTCGAGATCGGCGCCAACACCACCATCGACCGCGGTGCGATCGAGGACACCGTGATCGAGGACGGTGCCCGGCTGGACAACCTTGTCCAGATTGCGCATAACGTACGCCTCGGCGAACATACCGCCATGGCATCGCTGTCCGGCATCTCTGGCAGCACCGTCGTCGGCAAGCGCTGCATGTTCGGCGGGCAGTCGGGGGTCGTCGGGCACATTACGATCTGTGACGACGTCGTGGTCGGCGGTGCGACCATGATTTCGAAGGATATCCGTGAGCCCGGTTTCTATACCGGCAGCTTCCCGGCCGAGAAGGACCGGGACTGGAAGCGCAAGGTCGCGCGGTTCCGCCGGCTCGACGAGCTCGCGCAGCGCGTGAAGAAACTGGAGGACGACGGACACAATGAAGGATAGCGACTGCATTCTCGACGTGCGCGGAATCATGGATCTTCTTCCGCACCGCTATCCTTTCCTGCTGATCGACAGCGTCGTGGAGTGCCGGCCCGGCGAGTCCATCACCGCGATCAAGAACGTGACCATCAACGAGCCGTTCTTCCAGGGCCACTTCCCGGGGCGCCCGGTGATGCCCGGGGTGCTCATCATCGAGGCCATGGCGCAAGCCGGCGGCGTCCTGTCGTACATGAGCAGCCGGGACCGCGACGCCGACCTCATCTATTACCTGGCGGGCGTCGACGACACGCGCTTTCGCCGCCCCGTGGTACCGGGCGACCGCCTCGAGATCCGGGTCATCGTCGACAAGGTGCGCCGCGGCATCTGGTTCTATGGCTGCGAAGCGAGCGTGGCGGGCGAGACCGCGGTAACGGCAAACATCAAGTGCGCGCCGGGAGCGGCCGGGTGAGCGTACATCCCACTGCCGTTGTCGCGAAGTCGGCCGAGCTGGCCGACGATGTCGAGATCGGGCCGTACTCCGTGATCGGCGAGCAGGTCGAGATCGGCGCCGGCACGCGCATCGGCAGCCACGTGGTAGTGAACGGCCCGACGCGCATCGGCCGCGACAATCGCATCTACCATTTCGCATCCATCGGCGACGATCCGCAGGACAAGAAGTACGCGGGTGAGCCCACGCGCCTGACGATAGGTGACCGCAACACGATCCGCGAATACTGCACGATCAGCCGCGGCACCGTGCAGGACGAAGGCGAGACCGTGCTCGGCGACGACAACTGGATCATGGCCTACGTGCACATCGCGCACGATTGCCGCATCGGCAACCAGACGATCTTCGCCAACAACGCCACACTGGGTGGCCACGTGCACGTGGGCGACTGGGTGATCTTTGCCGGCTTCTCCGGCGCCCACCAGTTCTGCCGCATCGGCGCGCACAGCTTCCTCGGGATGTACAGCGGCGTGAACCGCGACGTGCCCGCCTACCTGATGGTCGCGGGCCAACCGGCCGCTCCGCACGGCATCAACAGCGAGGGGCTCAAGCGCCGCGGCTTTACGCCCGAGCAGATCCGGAACATCAAGAATGCCTACCGGCTCGTTTACCGCAAGGGGCTGAAGCTCGATGCCGCCATTGCCGAGATCGAGACGCTGGTGCCGACGCAGCCGGAGCTCGGCATCTTCCTGGAGTCGCTCGTAAGCTCCGAACGCGGCCTCACGCGGTAGACGCCTACGATGGCCTTGCGCATCGGATTGGTCGCCGGCGAGGCGTCCGGCGACCAGCTTGGCGGAGGTCTCGTTCGCGAGCTGAAGCGGCTCCAACCCGGCATCGAATGCGAAGGCGTTGCGGGTCCTGCCATGGTGCAAGCCGGTTGCTCGGCGCTCGCCGATTCCTCGGCACTGGCGGTGATGGGCCTGGTCGAGCCGTTGCGGGAAATTCCGCGCCTGCTGAAGCTCAGGCGGGGGCTGGTCCGCCGCTGGACGGCGTCGCGGCCGCAGGTGTTCGTCGGCATCGACTCACCCGATTTCAACCTGGGGCTCGAGATCGCGCTGAAGGACGCGGGCATCCGCACCGTGCAATACGTGAGCCCTTCCGTGTGGGCATGGCGCCAGGGCCGCATTGCGAAAATCGCCCGCGCGGTCGACCGGGTCCTGTGCCTGCTGCCGTTCGAGAAGGCGTTCTACGACCGCCACGGCGTTGCAGCGGACTTCGTCGGCCACCCGCTCGCCGACCGCCTCGAGCCAGGTCCACCCGACAGGCGTCTCAGGGAATCGCTGGGACTTTCGTCCGCCTGCGTGGTCGCCGTGCTGCCGGGCAGCCGCGGGAGTGAAGTCGACCGCTTAGGCCCGGTGTTCGCCCAAGCCTGCCGCCGCCTGCTCGAACGCCGGCCTGATGTCGGCTTCGTCGCGCCGATGGCGAGCGCGGCGCTGCGCGAGCGTTTCGAAGGCGTGCTCGAGCAGGCCGGTGTCGCGGCGCAGTTCCGGCTGCAGGACGGCAACGCGCATGCCGCGATGCGGGCCGCGGACGTGGTCCTGCTCGCGTCCGGCACCGCCGCCCTGGAGGCGGCGCTGCTCGGCCGCCCGATCGTGGCCGCGTACCGGCTGGCGCCGCTGACCTATGCGCTGGCGCGCAGCCTGAAGCTCGTCAAGGTGCGGCATTTCACCCTGCCGAACCTGCTTACCGGCGAGCCGATGGTGCCGGAATTCCTGCAGGGAGCTGCGACTCCGGAGGCGCTCAGCGGCGCGCTCGAAGCGCTGTTGCGCGACCCCGAGCGCCGCGCCGGGATTACCCGCGAATTTGCTAAACTCCGGGACCAATTGGCGAGGGGCGCGGATCGCCTGGCGGCCCAGGCGGTCCTCGAGCTGGCGGTTCGGGAGTAAATGAAAACAGGGGCTAAGGGGACGCTGGTCGCCGGCGTTGACGAGGCGGGGCGGGGCCCGCTGGCGGGACCGGTCGTCGCGGCCGCGGTAATCCTCGACCGACGGCGGCGGATCCACGGGCTGAGGGATTCCAAGCAGCTCGACGCGCAATGCCGCGAAAAGCTCGCGGGCCGGATCGAACGTTACGCGCTCGCCTGGTCGGTGGCCTGGGCGGACGCCGCTGAAATCGATCGCCTGAACATCCTTGGCGCCACCTGGCTCGCCATGCGGCGGGCGATCCTCGGCTTGCGCGTCCGGCCGCACGCCGTCGACGTCGACGGCAACTGCCTGCCCAACCTCTGCTTCAACGGCGTGGACCTGCCGGGCACCGCCATCGTCGGTGGCGACGACAAGGTGCGTGCCATCAGTGCCGCCTCGATCATCGCCAAGGTGCACCGGGACCGCATCATGTGCGCGCTCGATCGCATTTACCCGGACTACGGCTTCAGCCGCCACAAGGGCTACGCCACGCCCGAGCATCGCGAATGCATCGTGCGCTTCGGTCCCTGCCAGCAGCACCGCCACAGCTTCCGGCCGTTCCGCCCGCTCGACGCCTGCGAGCCCGAGGACCTGGACGAGGTCGCGGCCTGACCGATGGAACAGCCATTCGTCCACCTGCACCTGCACACGGAATATTCGCTGGTCGACAGCACCGTTCGCATCCCGGCGCTCATGGCGCAATGCGTGAAACTGGAGCAGCCGGCGGTGGCCCTGACCGACCAGGGGAACCTGTTCGGGCTGGTGAAGTTCTTCCAGAAGGCACTTAGCGCTGGCATCAAGCCCATCATCGGCGTCGACCTGAAAATCGCCGATCCCGACGATCCCGCACGGCCGACCGGCCTCGTGCTCCTGTGCCAGAACCGTGACGGTTACCGCAACCTGGCGCGGCTGGTAACGCGTTCTTACCTTGAAGGCCAGCAGCGCGGCGTGCCGATGGTGCAGCGCGAGTGGCTGCAGGCGGCCGATTGCCGCGGACTCATCGCGCTGTCCGGATCCGGCAGCGATATCGGCCGCGCCTTGCAAAAGGGCCACACCGAGGGGGCGGAGGCGCACCTGCGCCATTGGCAGTCGGTGTTCGACGGACGCTTGTACCTCGAGCTGACGCGCGCCGGGCGGCGCTACGACGAAGACCACCTGCAACGCTCGCTCACGCTGGCCCATGAGCGCGGCGTGCCGGTGGTTGCGACCAATGACGTACGTTTTCTCGGCGCGGACGACTTCGAGGTGCACGAGGCCCGCGTCTGCATCCAGCAGGGCCGGAGCCTGGCCGATACCGACCGGCCGCGGGAGTACAGCCGCGAGCAGTACCTGAAAGACGGCGCGGCCATGCGCGCGCTTTTCAGCGACGTTCCCGAGGCGCTCGAGAACGCGTCCTGCATCGCGCGCCGCTGCAATCTCGACCTCAAGCTCGGCCAGACCTTCCTGCCGGCATTCCCGGTGCCGAAGGGACGCACCACCGAGGAATACCTGCAGGCGGAAGCGGAAGCCGGGCTCGCTCGTGTGCTCGCACGCCGGGGCAAGCAGGACGAAGCAGGAGACAACGCGCCGTCCTACCACCGTCGGCTGAAGGAAGAGATCGCCGTCATTTGCGAGATGGGTTTCGCCGGCTACTTCCTGATCGTCGCGGACTTCATCCGTTGGGCGCGGGAACAGAAGATTCCGGTCGGTCCGGGGCGCGGCTCCGGCGCGGGCTCGCTGGTTGCCTACGTGCTCGGGATCACCGATCTCGATCCGCTGGAGTACGACCTGCTGTTCGAGCGCTTCCTCAATCCCGAGCGCGTGTCGATGCCGGACTTCGACATCGACTTCTGCATGGAAGGACGCGACCGCGTGATCGAGTACGTGGCGGATCGCTACGGGCGGGACCGCGTGTCGCAGATCATTACCTGCGGCACGATGGCCGCCAAGGCGGTCATCCGCGACGCCGGCCGGGTGCTCGGGCAGCCTTACGGCTTCGTCGACCGGATTGCGAAGCAGGTTCCGTTCGAAGTCGGCATGACGCTCACCAAGGCGTTGGCGGACGAGCCCGAGCTGGCGGCAATGTACCGGGAAGACGAGGAGGTGCGTGCCGTAATCGACCTGGCGCGTTCGCTCGAAGGGCTGGTCCGGAATGCGGGCAAGCACGCGGGTGGCGTGGTTATCGCACCCGCGCCGCTGACGGAGTTCACGCCGCTCTATTGCGAAGAGGGCGACACACACGTCGTCACGCAGCTCGACAAGGACGACGTCGAAGCGGCAGGGCTCGTCAAGTTCGACTTCCTGGGGCTGAAGACGCTTACGATCATCGACTGGGCGGTCAAGATCGTGAATGCGGAACAGAAGGACGCTCCGCTGGACATCGCGACGATCCCGATGCAGGACGAGAAAACCTTCGAGCTGCTCCGCGCCTGCAACACGACAGCCGTGTTCCAGCTCGAATCCCGCGGCATGCGTGACCTCGTCAAGCGCCTGAAGCCCGATTGCTTCGATGACCTCGTCGCTCTGGTGGCGCTGTTCCGGCCGGGACCGTTGCAATCGGGCATGGTCGACGACTTCGTCGCCCGCAAGCACGACCTGAACCAGTCGGAGATCGACTACCTGCACCCGGACCTCGCGCCGGTGCTGAAGCCGACCTATGGCGTCATCCTGTACCAGGAGCAGGTGATGCAGATCGCGCAGGTGCTCGCCGGATACACGCTCGGCAGCGCCGACCTGCTGCGCCGCGCCATGGGCAAGAAGAAGCCGGAAGAGATGGCGAAGCAGCGCGAGGTGTTCGTGACCGGCGCCTGCGAGCGCGGCGTCAGCGAGCGCACGGCGACGCACATCTTCGATTTGATGGAAAAGTTCGCGGGCTACGGTTTCAACAAGTCGCATTCAGCCGCCTACGCGCTGCTGGCTTACCAGACGGCGTACCTGAAAGCGCATTACCCCGCGGCGTTCACGGCGGCCGGGATGAGCGCCGATATCGACAATACCGACCGCCTGGTGCTGTTGAAGGATGACTGCCGGGGCTTAGGCCTCGTCCTCGAGCCGCCCTCGATCAACCGGTCCGGCTACCAGTTCAGCGTGGCGGACGCGAAGACCATCCTGTACGGCCTCGGTGCGATCAAGGGCGTAGGGCGGGGCGCGGTCGAGGCCATCGTCGCCGAGCGGGAGCGCGGCGGCCCGTACACGAGCCTCGACGAGCTCTGCCGGCGCGTCGATATCGAAAAGACCAATCGCCGCGCCCTCGAAGCGATGATCAAGGCCGGCGCACTCGACGAATTCGGCCTGAGCCGCCGCGCACTCATGGAGCGATTGCCGGAAGCGCTGAAGCGCGCCGAGCAGCAGGCGCGGGCCGCGGAAGCCGGCCAGGACGACCTGTTCGGCCTGGGCGAGCCGGCTCCCGCGGCGCCGCTGCCAGAGTCGCCCGTGCTACAGCTTCAGGAATGGAGCGAGCGCGAGCGCCTCGCGCACGAGAAGGATGCGCTGGGCCTGTACCTGACCGGGCATCCATTCGATGCCGTCCGCAACGACGCCCGCTACTTCGTGGACGCGAAGCTCGCCGACCTGGCCTCCGAGCCGCCGCCGGCCGGCGATCGCCCGTTCGCCCAACCGCGCCGGGAGGTGACGGTCGCGGGGCTCGTCATGGACATCCGCAAGCGCGGGAATCGCGTCACGGTCACGCTGGACGACGACAGCGGGCGACTGGAAGTGAGCCTCTTCAACGAGGCATTCCAGGAGCATCGACACCTGCTGGTCAAGGACGAGATCATCGTCGTGAGCGGCACCTTGCGCTTCGACGAGTTCATCGGCGGCTGGCAGGTGAACGCGAAGCAGGTCCACCCGATCGACAAGGTGATCGAGGCGCGAGCGCAGAGCATGGTGCTCTCTTTGCTGCCCAACGGGCAGGGACAGCGAGTGCTCACGCTGCTGCACGACCTGCTCCTCCCGTATCGCGAAGGGAGCTGCGACGTGGCGGTCCAGTACACCGGCCAGAGTGCCACCGGGCGCCTCGAGCTCGGCAAGGAATGGAGCGTGCGCCCGAGCCGGGAGCTGCGCGACAAGCTTACGGAGCTCCTGGGGCGCAACAGCGTGCGCCTGGTCTACGCACCGCCCCGCGATACGATTTGACGGCGTCCCAACCTGCCGGAGCCGTTCTCCCCGGGCAGCCGGCCGCGCGCGAGCATTGCCGTCGCCGGATGAAACAAGTCGCAAAACACGCACCTTACATTGCGGCCTGTGTTTCGCCTTGTGTACAGTGGCCGGGCGCCGCCGTGAGACGCCGCGATAAAGGATGCCGATGGACCTGAAATTCCTGGATTTCGAACAGCCGATCGCGGAGCTGGAGGCGAAGATCGCCGAGCTGCGCATGGTCGGCGACGACTCCGAGGTCAACCTGAGCGAAGAGATCGCCAAGCTCAAGGGCAAGCTCGAAGGGCTGACCAAGGGCATCTTCTCGAAACTCACGCCGTGGCAGGTCGCGCAGGTCGCCCGGCACCCGATGCGGCCGTACACGCTGGATTACCTCGAAGTGCTGGCACCGGACTTCCAGGAGCTGCACGGCGATCGCATGTACGCCGACGACCCGGCGATCGTCGCCGGCATCGGTCGGCTCGACGGGCGCGCCGTCATGTTCATCGGCCACCAGAAAGGCCGCGACACCAAGGAACGCGTCCGCCGCAACTACGGCATGCCGAAGCCGGAGGGCTACCGCAAGGCGCAGCGCCTGATGCAGATGGCGGAGAAGTACTCGCTCCCCGTCGTAACCCTGATCGATACCCCCGGCGCCTATCCCGGCATCGGCGCCGAGGAGCGTGGCCAGAGCGAGGCGATCGCAAAGAGCCTCTACGTCATGTCGGCGCTGCGCACGCCGATCGTCAGCGCCGTGATCGGCGAGGGCGGCTCCGGCGGCGCGCTCGCCATCGGCGTCGCCGACCGGTTGCTCATGCTGCAATACAGCATCTATTCCGTGATCTCGCCCGAAGGCTGCGCGTCCATCCTCTGGAAGAGCGCCGAGAAGGCACAGGAGGCCGCCGAAGCCATGCGCATCACCGCCGACAGCCTGAACGAGTTCGGCCTGGTGGACGAAGTGCTGCCCGAACCCCTCGGTGCCGCGCACCGCGACCCCAAGGCCATGGCGGAGGTTCTCCGCAACGCGCTCCTGAAACACCTCGACGACCTCGATCGCCTGGACGTCGGTGAGCTCCTGCAGCAGCGGCAAGCGAAGCTTGCCGGGTTCGGCCGCTTCAAGGAATGAACTGAGCGTCTCGTCCGCCTTTTTAAGCCGGCGTACCGTCAAAAGTTCAGCACGGGCCGCCGGATCATCAGCCAGAAGATCGCGAGCACGCCGGCGAATGCCGGGAAGCCGAACGAAAACCACCACCAGAACAGCCGGTGGTAGCGGCGCGGCAACGGCGCATTTGCCGCAAGCGCTTCCCGCGCCAAATTGCGCATGCGAAGCTGCATCCACACGACCGGCAGCCAGAATACGCCGACGAAGGCGTAGAGCAGCAGCGAGAGCAATATCCAGCCGTCGGTGAGCGAATAACCCCGCAGGGTGGCGAGTGCGATGCCGGTCACCGGCTGCAACACGACGGCGGTCGCCGTGAACAGGTAATCCGCCACGACAACGATACGAGAGACCGCAGCGATGCCGGCAACGTCGCCGGTGAGATGCGCGCGCAGCATGAAGAAGGCGATGCCGGCGCCGGTCCCGAGGAGCACCGATGCGCCGATCACGTGCAGGTACTTCAGGAGGAAATACGCCGTCAACGCTCGTCCAGGATCATGAGGGCGACGACGTTCAGCGCGAGGATCGGCCAGATTTTCATCATCGGTCCGAGCGGGTCCCGCCACAGCTCCGGCAGCATCAGGGTACCCGTAATCATATAGAAGACAGAGAGCGCGATGCCGCCGTACAGGGCATAGCGCGCCGTCGGGCGATAGAGCATGCCGCCGCCGACGATGATGTCCGCCACGGCACCGGCGATCACTCCAGGGCCTGCGAGAGCGGGCATTCCCGCCGTGACGAGGAGTTTCCTGCCGATATCGAAGCCGGGGCCCAGCGAAACGAGACCGGTACCGAGCCAGAACAAGCCGAGAACGATGAAGATGACCGGCTTCAGGAAGAACATCCGCGCGAACCAGCGCTCCTGCGCGGAAGCCGGGCGCGTGGCGAGCGCGTGCACGAGCGTGGCCGGGGCGATGCCGCTGAGCTTTCGCCACGGCCCCGGGTCGCCCACGGCGCCGCGCACGATTTCCCGCCGGGCATTCGTCCGCAGGGCCGGGCGCCAGCCGAGCCGGCCGGCGAAATCGCCGGCCTTGTAAAGCAGTGCCGCGAGCCATGCCGGCAGCGGGATGCGCCGCGCCGGCCGCCAGCCCAGCCAGCGCCGGTGGGCGGCGACGACATCGGCGAACGTGAGCCGCTCCGGGCCGGCGAGCTCCAGCACCACCTGCCCGGGAGCGGATGGATCGAGGAAGAACATCACCGTGCGGGTGACGTCCGCGAGCTGCACGACCTGCAGCGGCCCGGTATCCGGCATGAGCGGCAGCACCGGGAGGGCTGCCAGCCCCCGGAAGAGCGAACCCGCGCCAGAGGCGCCCGCGCCGAGCACGACAGACGGCCGCAGCACTACCCAGTCGAGATCCTCACGCATCAGCGCGGCATCGCCTGCCGCCTTGCTTTCCGAGAACTCGGAAGGCGTGGCGCGATCGACTCCGATCGCGGAGAAGTGGACGAGGCGGCGAATTTGCCGCTCGACGCAGGCTTCGCCGAGCGCGGCAACGGCCGCGCAGTGGACCCCTTGCGGCGATTGGTCCGGCCCGGACTGGAGCACCCCCGCGCAGTTCACGACGGCGTCGATATCGTCGAGGTGCGGCTCCCAGTCCGAGAGGTCGGTCGCGCCGGCGATGTCGATCTCCACGATGCTCTCGACCCCGGCCGGACGCGTTTCGCTGCCCGGCCGGATCGCCGCGACGACGGCGTGACCTTCTGCGATCGCCCGCGCACAAACCGCCGAACCGATCAGCCCGGTGGCGCCGAGGACGAGAATTCTCACTGGCGCGGGGCCGCGGGCTCGCGTTCCGCTGCCGGCGGGAACGGTCCGGTCCGTACAGACCGGCTTTCAAGCGGCTGGAGCGCCGGCCCGGAGAGCACCTGGCCCTGCGTATCGAAGCGCGAGCCGTGGCAGGGACAATCCCACGTACGATCGACCGGGTTCCAGCCGACGATGCAACCGAGGTGCGTGCAGACGGCAGACAGCGCCTGCCCGACGCCATCGCCGTCCCGGATGACCGCGAGTTGCTCGCCGTCATGCTCGACGATGCCGCCTTCGCCCTCGGGGATCTCGTCAAGCGACTGGACCTGGCGGCGCAGCAGCCGGTCGCCCGCGAGGCGCGCGCCGGTTTTGAGGTTCTCCGCCACCAGCTCGGCGCCACCTGCGAGCGGGCGGACACGCGCGGCATCGAAGACTTCCGCATCCTCGTTCTCGCGGCCGAGCACTTTGTCGGCAATGATCTCGGCCGCCGCGGTGCCCTGCGTGATGCCCCAGGCGTCGAAGCCGACCGCGACGTGCAGGTTCGGTTTCGAGGAAGTGACGGGGCCGATGAATGCGAGGCCGTCCATCGGCCGGAAGTCCTCGTTTACCCACACGTGCGACAGCCGCTCGATTCCGAAGCCGCGCCGCAGGAACTCCCGGAGATCGGCGAGCTGCGCTGCCAGCTCTTCCGCCTCGCCGGTCTTGTACTCGCCTCCGACGGCGACGATGTAGCGCCGGCCGTCCTTCGACGCGGTGCGGAAGGAATGCGTCGGCGAGCCGCTGCCGATGTACATGCCTTCAAAATGTACGGCATCGGGCAACGCCGCGGCCGCCATCGGGTGCGCGATGGGGAAGCTCTTTGCAAACAGCATGCCGTCGCCGATGACGGGCATCTGGGTGGCGACGATCACATCGCCCGCTGCGATCGTAACGCCTCCGGCTTCGAGCCGGCAGGGCTCGCCGTGCTCGATTTCCGTCGCGCGGGTGTTCTCGAACAGCATGCCGTCGCGTGCGACCGCGGCCGCGAGCCCGGCCAGGTAGAGGTACGGGTCGAACTGGGACTGGTCGTCGAATCGCAACGCACCGGCAACGGGAAACGGCAGGTCCACGTCCCGCACGAAGGAGGCGGGCAGCCCGAGGCTCGCCGCGGCCTCCGCCTCGTCGCGCAACGCGGCGACCTGGTCCTCCGTTTCCGCGAACACGAAGGCCGGCAGGATGTCCAGGCTGCACTCGAGACTGAACGTCTTGCAGAGATTCCGGATGCGCCCGATCGCCCGCTCGTTGGCGGCGGCGTAACGCCGCGCGGCCCGTGAGCCGATGTTGCCGATGAGGTCCTTGTAACGCTTGCCGTGCTGCGACGTGACCTTTGCGGTAGAGCGACCGGTGGCCTGCCGGCCGACGCGGCGCGCTTCGACGACAGCGACCGTGCGCCCCGCCGCAAGCAGGAGGCAGGCGGCGGTGAGCCCGACGATGCCGGCGCCGACGATGGCAACATCGACCTCGAGGTCGCCTTCGGGCGGCGGATAGGCAGCAACGCCCTGTTCATCGGGAAGCCAGAAGGGCTGGTGCAATTCGTCTGCGGTGGAATTCGGCATGTGTGACCCTCCATGCGGCGTGTCGACAAAGGTGCGCGGCGCGATGCAAGATGTAGCAAGATTCAAACGTAGCAAGTTTCATGCCACGCGTGGCGCGCCGACGTGCGCGGGAGAGGCACCTGTTGACACCTGAGGACCTGGAGCGGCGCTTGGAGCAGCTCGCGGGCTCGCAGCCGCCCCCGCGCTACCTCGTCGCGTACAGCGGCGGGCTGGATTCCACGGTGCTGCTGCACGCGCTCTCCCGGGCGCGTGGGCCGGCGCAGGTTCCGATTGTCGCTGTCCATGTGAACCACGGCCTGCAGCCGCAAGCGGAAAACTGGGAGCGGCATTGCCTGCGCTTCGCAGAGCAGCTCGGGGTAGAGCTCGTAACGCGCCGGGTCGAGGTCGCGGCGCCCGATCCGCGCGGTATCGAAGCCGCCGCGCGCGAGCAACGCTACGCCGCCCTCGAAGCCCTGGTCCGGCCGGGCGACTACGTGCTGACGGCGCACCACCAGGAAGACCAGGCGGAAACGCTGCTGCTGAACCTCCTGCGCGGCAGCGGCGCGACGGGGCTCGCGGGCATCGGCCCGGTGCGGCCCTTCGGCGAGGGGTTCCTGCTGCGGCCGCTGCTCGGTACGCCGCGCGCGGAGCTTGCGGCTTACGCGGCAGAGCACGCGCTGGAATGGTGCGAAGACCCGTCGAACGCCGATCGGCGCTTCGACCGTAATTTCCTGCGTGCCAGGATCCTGCCCGCGCTCCGCGACCGCTGGCCGGCGGCCCCCGCACGCCTCGCGCGCAGCGCCGAATTGCTGGCGGAAGCCAATGAGCTACTGGAAGATCTCGCGGCGCTCGATCTCGTGGCGCTTGGCGGCGAGCCGGCGCGCCTCGACGCCGATGGCCTGCGGCGCCTCACGCCCGCGCGGCAGCGCAACGTGCTGCGGCATGCGATACGGCGGCTCGGGCTGGGGCCGGCGCCGTCGACGCGGCTGGAGCAGGCCGTGCACGAGCTGCTGCCGGCGCCGCCGGGCGCGCAGCCGCTGGTCCGCTGGTCGGGGGGTGAGCTCCGGCGTTACCGCGGCACCGTGCACGTCCTGCGGCCGGTCGAGTATCGCCTGCCCGCCGACAACCTCGTGCTCCCGGCCGGCGGCGACGCCGTTCCGCTCGGTGGCTCGCTCGGCAGCTTGCGGCTGGAGCGCGCGCCACGCGGCATCGATCCCGCGCGAGTCGGGAAGGGCTTGCGCATCGCTTTTCGCGCCGGCGGTGAGACGCTGCGGCCGCTCGGGCGTGAGCACAAGCAATCGCTGAAGAAACTCTTGCAGGAGCAGGGCGTGTTGCCGTGGATGCGCGAGTTCGTGCCGTTGTTGTATGCGGACGGGCAACTCGTCGCGGTCGGGGACTTGTGGATCGCGGACGAGGCCGCTTGCGCGGATGGTTATGTCGTGCGCTGGACGGAGAGACCGGCGCTTTTCTGAGCGTTACTTCCGCCCGCATTGTTTGTCCGAGGTCGATCTGATAACTTGTAACCCCGTCTTCATTCAATCGACGGGACCGTCCCGGTACACAAGCAACGGGTTGGAGGAGAGTCATGGCGCGGCTTCGACTTTCTGCTCCGACCTTTTTTCGTTGCCGTGACGGCCGCGAGGGCACGGGTACATGACAGCGTACGTATTCATCACCGGCGGCGTGGTGTCCTCTCTAGGCAAGGGCATCACATCGGCCTGTCTCGGTGCGATCCTCGAGTCGCGCGGCCTCTCGATCAGCATGATCAAGCTGGATCCCTACATCAACGTGGATCCCGGCACGATGAGCCCCTTCCAGCATGGCGAAGTATTCGTCACCCACGACGGCACCGAGGCCGACCTCGATCTCGGCCACTACGAGCGCTTCGTACGCACCACGACGGGCCGCAACAGCAACTTCACCACCGGGCGCATCTACGAGACCGTCATCGCAAAAGAGCGGCGCGGCGATTATCTCGGGGCGACCGTCCAGGTCATCCCGCACATCACCGACGAGATCAAGGACAGCGTGCGCCGCGGCGCCGGTGACGCGGATATCTGCCTGGTCGAGATCGGGGGGACCGTGGGCGACATCGAGTCCCTGCCGTTCCTCGAAGCCATCCGCCAGATGGGCGTCGAGCTCGGCCACGACCGGGTCGTCTACGTGCACCTCACTCTCGTGCCCTACATCGCGTCGTCCGCGGAGATCAAGACCAAGCCGACCCAGCACTCCGTCAAGGAGCTGCGCTCCATCGGCATCCAGCCGGATATCCTCGTCTGCCGCTCCGAGCAGGAGCTGCCCGCCGAGCAGCGCCGGAAGATCGCCCTGTTCACGAACGTACAGGAAAAAGCCGTCATTTCGGCGATCGACGTCGACGATCTCTACAAGATTCCCGAGATGATGCATGCACAGGGGCTGGACGACATCGTTGCGGCGCAGCTCCGGCTGGACCTGCCGCCGGCCGACCTGGGCGAATGGAAGGCGGTTGTTGCCGCCAAGGAGAACCCGGATTACGAGGTCGATATCGCGCTCGTCGGCAAGTACGTCGATTTCCGCGATTCCTACATCTCGCTGTCCGAAGCGTTATTGCACGGCGGCATCCACACGCGAACCCGCGTCAACATCCATTACATCGAATCGCAGGAAATCGAGGCTCGGGGCGCCGATTGCCTGCGCGGCATGCACGGCATCGTCGTGCCGGGTGGTTTCGGGGATCGCGGCACCGAGGGCAAGATCCTGGCCGTGCGCTACGCGCGCGAGAACGGGATTCCGTACCTCGGCATCTGCCTCGGGCTGCAGGTCGCCGTCATCGAATTCGCGCGCCACGTCGCCGGCCTCGAGGGCGCGGGCAGCACCGAATTCAACCCGGACGCGCCGCATCCGGTCATTGCACTCGTCACCGAGTGGCAGACCGGCGACGGTGAGGTCGAGGAGCGCGACGAAAACTCCAACCTCGGCGGCACGATGCGTCTCGGTGCCCAGAGGGTGTTGCTCGCCGACGGTTCGCTGGCGGCTTCGGCGTACGGCAAGACCGAGATTTACGAACGCCACCGTCACCGCTACGAGGTCAACAACAACTACCGGGAGCGCCTGCACGAGGCCGGCCTGCGTTTTTCGGGCCTGTCCGTCGACGACCTGGTCGAGGTGATTGAATTGCCCGGCCATCCCTGGTTCATCGCCAGCCAGTTCCATCCCGAATTCACGTCGAACCCGCGCGACGGCCACCCGCTGTTCAAGAGCTTCGTCACGGCCGCGCGCAAGCACGGCCGCGGGGAGCTGCCGAAGGTTGCGCAGGCATGAAGCTCTGCGGCTTCGAAGCCGCCGCCGACCGGCCGTTTTTCCTGATTGCCGGAACCTGTGTCGTCGAAAGCGAAGCGATGGCGCTCGAGACTGCCGCGACGCTGCAGGAGATGACGGGGCGCCTCGGCATCCCGTTCGTCTACAAGTCCTCCTTCGACAAGGCCAACCGCAGCTCGCGCAAGGGTTTCCGCGGTCCCGGCATGGAGGAGGGGTTGCGCATTCTCGAGAAGGTGAAAAACGAGGTAGGCGTGCCGGTCCTGACCGACGTGCACGAGGACACCCCGATGAACGAGGTAGCCGCGGTCGTCGACGTGCTGCAGACTCCCGCGTTCCTGTGCCGCCAGACGAACTTCATCCTGCGGGTCGCGGCGGCCGGGCTGCCGGTCAACATCAAGAAAGGGCAGTTCCTGTCGCCCTGGGAAATGCAGAACGTGGTGGACAAGGCGAAGTCCACCGGCAACGAATCGATCATGGTCTGCGAACGCGGGTTCTCTTTCGGCTACAACAACCTCGTCGCGGATATGCGCAGCCTCGCGGTGATGCGCGGCACGGGCTGTCCGGTGGTGTTCGACGCGACCCATTCGGTGCAATTGCCGGGTGGCCGCGGCACCGCCTCCGGCGGGCAGCGCGAGTTCATCCCGGTGCTGGCGCGCGCCGCTACCGCCGCCGGTATCGCGGGGCTTTTCATGGAGACGCATCCCGACCCGGAGAAGGCATTGAGCGACGGCCCGAACGCCTGGCCGCTCGATCGCATGGCCGCGCTCCTCGAGGTTTTGCAGGAAATCGATGCCGGCGTGAAGAGGGCCGGCTTCCAGGAAGCGGAGTACGGCCTATGAGAAAATGCACGGCATGATGCACATCAAGGACATTCACGGCCGCGAGATCCTCGATTCCCGCGGCAATCCCACCGTCGAAGCCGAGGTGCGGCTGGATGACGGCAGCTTCGGCCGCGCCGGCGTACCCTCGGGCGCCTCCACGGGCACGCGCGAAGCGGTCGAGCTGCGCGACGGCGACAAGGCGCGCTATCTCGGTCGCGGCACGCTGCAGGCGGTCGCCAATGTCAACGGTATTTTGCGCGAGCGCCTGAGTGGCGAGCGGTTCGCCGACCAGCGGGCGCTGGACGAAAAGCTGATCGAGCTCGACGGCTCCGAGAACAAGCAGGCGCTCGGCGCCAATGCGCTGCTGGCCGTTTCCCTGGCCGCGGCGAAGGCGGCCGCCGCTTCGGCGGACGTGCCGCTCTTCCGCCACTTGGGCAGCGACACGACGCTGCCGTTGCCGATGATGAACATCATCAACGGCGGCGCGCATGCCGACAACAACGTCGACCTGCAGGAATTCATG
>CBFGSB010000027.1:0-23382 GCA_965651325.1 uncultured Chromatiales bacterium
CCTTCGGGCCGCTCAGTCCGCTTGATTTGCCCCGAACACCCCCCGCCGACCCTGCCGCCGGCAAGCCTGTGCCGGCCCGCTGCCCTATCATGTACCCTATCCGCGGCTGAAAGGGGCTTCTGCTTGCAACCGTCGCATACCATTACCGTCGATCTCGGCGACCGCCGTTACCCGGTGCTCATCGGCAGCGGGCTCATCGGCGGCTACGACCTGTCGCCGTTCCTCGACGGGCCGCATTGCCTCGTCGTGACGAACGAGACGGTGGCGCCGCTGTACCTCGAACGGCTCCGGCCGAGCCTCGGCGAGCGTGCGGTCGAGACGCTTTGCCTGCCGGACGGTGAGAGCCACAAGACGCTGGCGAGCGTCGAGCGGGTGCTCGACGCGCTGGTCGCGATGCGCGCCGGGCGCGATGCCACCGTTATCGCCCTGGGCGGCGGAGTCGTGGGCGATATCGCCGGCTTCGCCGCGGCGTGCTACATGCGCGGTGTTGCGTTCGTGCAGGTGCCTACGACCCTGCTGGCGCAGGTCGACGCTTCCGTCGGCGGCAAGACCGGCGTCAACCACCGCGAAGGCAAGAATCTCATCGGCGCGTTTCACCAGCCGCGCGCGGTCCTCATCGACACGCAGGTGCTGGACACGCTGCCGGAGCGCGAATTCCGCGCCGGGCTCGCGGAGGTCATCAAGGCCGCGGCCATTGCCGATGCGGAGTTCTTCGCATGGTTAGAGGCAAACATCCAGGCGCTGCTCGACCGTGAGCCGGAGGCCCTTGCCGAAGCAATCGGCCAGAGCTGCGAGATCAAGGCGCGGGTGGTGATGGCGGACGAGCAGGAACAGGGCGTCCGTGCGTTGCTCAATTTCGGTCATACCTTCGGGCACGCGATCGAGAACGCGCTCGGGTATGGCGAGTGGCTGCACGGCGAGGCCGTCGCTGCCGGCATGCTGATGGCCGCGGCACTCTCGGGCATCGGAAACGAGGCGGAAGAGCGCCTGCGCCGACTGGTCGGGGCAGCGGGTCTGCCGTTATCTCCGCCGGATGAATGCCGGGGCCGGTTGCGTGCCGCCATGGCCCTCGACAAGAAAAACCGCCAGGGGCGTACGCGCTTCGTCCTCCTGCGCGAGATCGGCGACGCCCGGTTGACGGACGACTACTCCGAATCCCGCCTCGACGCCGTGCTCGGTTCCGCCGAGGCCGGCCCCGCCGGCAACCAGTAATAGCGTATACCGGGTGAACGAACAGGTAACCGCCCCTCTCGCCCCGTACGCGGCCTTCGAAGCGACGAGCAAAGGCCGCCGCCACCCCGAGCCGCCGCCCGCCTGGCGCGGGGAGTACCAGCGCGACCGCGACCGCGTCATCCATTCGACGGCGTTTCGCCGCCTCGTCTACAAAACCCAGGTGTTCGTCAATCACGAAGGCGATCTCTACCGCACGCGGCTCACGCACTCGCTCGAGGTGGCGCAGATCGGCCGCACGGTGGCGCGCGCTCTCGCCCTCAACGAGTCGCTGGCGGAGGCAATCTGCCTGGCACACGACCTGGGGCATACGCCGTTCGGTCACGCGGGCCAGGACATGCTGAATGCCTGCATGCGCGACTATGGCGGCTTCGAGCACAACCTGCAGTCGCTGCGGGTGGTGGATGTGCTCGAGCACCGCTACGCGGAATTCCCCGGCCTGAACCTCACCTTCGATACGCGCGAGGGCATCCTCAAGCACTGCTCGGCGCGCAACGCGCGCGAGCTGGGCGACGTTGGACGCCGTTTCCTCGAGCGGCGCCAGCCGGGTCTCGAAGCGCAGATCGCGAACATCGCCGACGCGATCGCCTACAACAACCACGACGTGGATGACGGCTGCCGTGCAGGGCTGCTCGACATCGAACAGTTGCGCGACGAGCCGCTGTTCGGCAGGCAATACGCGGTCGTGCGCGAACGCTACCCGGAGCTTTCCGGGCGGCGCCTGCTCTACGAGATCATCCGCCGCATGATCAACCGGCTGGTAACAGACCTGGTCGAGAACACCCGGCGCGCGCTGGCAGCCGCACAGCCGGCCACCATCGAGGACGTCCGCGCGCAGCCGCGGCCGCTGGTCGCTTTCAGCGACGAGGTGTTCGCCGAGCACAGCCGCCTGAAGCGTTTCCTGCACGAGAACCTCTACCGGCACGAGAAGGTGCGCGTCATGACGGACCGCGCCAAGGAGCAGGTGCGCGACTTGTTCACGCATTACTTCAGGCAGCCGGCTGACATGGCGCCGGACTTTTCCGGGCCCGCGCTCGCCACCTCCGACGAGGCCCGGCGCGCGCGCGTCGTCGCCGACTACATCGCCGGCATGACCGATCGCTACGCCATCGCCGAGCACGAGCGCCTGTTCCCTTGAGAACGTTCTAAAGCTGCGCATCGCGCGCTATGCCAGGGCCGTCGCTTTTTCCTCGGCGTGGCGATGCCGCGCGCGTCGCTCTTTCCTGCGGTAGAATCGTGCGCCCGTCGATTTACGTGTCCACCCCATGTCCGCAACCGACATCCCCGCCCGCGATCGCTTGATCTTCGCCATGGACGTCCCCGACTGCGATCGCGCGCGCCGCCTCGCGGAAGAGCTGGGCGACGCCGTCACCTTCTACAAGCTCGGCCTGGAGCTGATGATGAGTGGTGGCTACTTCGAGCTGCTCGAGTGGATGCTGCAGCGCGACAAGAAGGTTTTCGCGGATCTCAAGTTCTTCGACATTCCCGCGACCGTGGGCTCTGCCGTGCGGCAGCTCAAGGATCGCGGTGCGAGCTTCGTTACCGTGCACGGGAACCAGTCGATCATGGAAGCCGCGGCGGAGAACAAGGGCGACAGCCTGAAGGTGCTGGCGGTGACGGTGCTCACCAGCCTCGACCGGGGCGATCTCGACGATCTCGGTTTCCAGTGCGACGTGGGGGAACTGGTGCTGTCGCGTGCCCGGCGCGCGCTGGCCGCGGGTTGCGACGGCGTGATCTCTTCCGGGCTCGAAGTGCCGGAGCTGCGCCGCGGCGTCGACAGCCGGCTGGTCGTCGTCACCCCCGGGATCCGGCCCGTCGACAACAAGCCCGCCGGCGACCAGAAGCGCGTGGTGAGCGTGAGCGACGCGTTCGCGTTCGGCGCGGATTACATCGTGGTCGGCCGCCCGATTCGCGACGCGTCGAGCCCGCGCGCCGCGGCGGAGTCCATCCAGGCGACGATCGCAGAACATTTCTGATGGCGCCGGCCGCACCGAACGACCTGCTCATACGCGCGCTGCTGCGCCAGCCGGTAGCGCGCACGCCGGTGTGGGTCATGCGACAGGCGGGCCGCTATCTGCCCGAGTATCGCGAAGTCCGCAAGCGGGCGGGCGACTTCATGACGCTCTGCAGCACGCCGGAGCTGGCCTGCGAGGTCACGCTGCAGCCGGTCCGGCGCTTTCCGCTCGATGCCGCCATCCTGTTCTCCGACATCCTGACCGTTCCCGACGCGATGGGGCTCGGCCTGTATTTCGCGGAGGGCGAAGGGCCGAAGTTTCGCGAACCGGTGCGGACGCCGGCCGACGTCCGGCGCCTCGCCGTGCCCGACGTGTCCGAAAAGCTCGGGTACGTGGCCGAGGCCGTTCGGCTCGTGCGGCGGGAGCTCGATGGCCGACTGCCGCTGATCGGCTTCGCGGGCAGTCCGTGGACGGTCGCGACGTACATGGTCGAAGGCGGTTCCAGCCGGGAATTCGCCCGCATCAAGGGCCTCGCCCGCGAGGAGCCGGCGGTGCTCGAGCGCCTGCTCGGCGTGGTCGCGGCCGCAACCATCGATCACCTGAACGCACAGTCGCAGGCCGGAGCCCAGGCGCTCATGATCTTCGATACCTGGGGCGGCATCCTGGCACCGGACGACTACCGGCGCTTCTCACTGGCACCGATGCAGCGGATCCTCGACGGACTGGAGCGGCAACGCGACGGCGCCCCGGTGCCGGTGATCCTGTTCACGAAGGGCGCCGGTCCCCTGCTCGCCGACATGAGCGACACGGGCTGCGACGCCCTGGGCGTCGACTGGACTACCGATCTCGCCACCGCCCGCGAGCTGACGCGCGACAGGGTCGCGCTGCAAGGCAACCTCGAGCCGGCCCTGCTGAAGGAATCCCCGCAGGCGATCGAAGAAGCCGTATCCCGCGTCCTCGAAAGCTACGGCCGCGGCCCCGGCCACGTCTTCAACCTCGGCCACGGCATCACCCCCGACGTCGCCCCCGAACACCTCCAGGCGATGCTGGACGCCGTCCACCGCCTCAGCCCCCCCTACCACCACCCGGGGGTCGGACCAACTTAAGCCTTTGATAGAGGGGCAAGAACCTAGTGAAAAGGCCCATTTTCGGGGCTTAATTCCACGTTTTTGGCCCCGAAATAGAGGTTTTGCGTAGCGGCGCGAAGTGAGGCCTTGAACTTGCCACGTTGGGGTCCGAGTCAAGGCATGGATTCAGCGATCGCCTAAAGAGGCAAAAACGGCAGCAAAATGGTCGGATTAAGCCCTTTCCCAGCGCTTTTCCTGGCTCTTTATCTTTATTTTTTAGGTGCTTGAGTTGGTCCGACCCCCTCTTCGTCGCGCAGGGCGCGGCGGAGGATTTTGCCGACGTTGGTTTTGGGGAGGTCGTCGCGGAACTCGATTTCGCGGGGGATCTTGTAGCCGGTGAGGTTCTTGCGGCAGTAGCTCATGATGCCTTCGGCGGTCAGGGAATCGTCGGAGCGCACGACGAACAGCTTGACGGCCTCGCCGGATCTCTCGTCCGGGATGCCGACCGCTGCGACCTCTCGCACGCCGTCCATCTCGGCGACCACGGCCTCGATCTCGTTCGGGTACACGTTGAAGCCGGATACGAGGATCATGTCTTTCTTGCGGTCTTCGATGAAGACGAAGCCACGCTCGTCCATGTGGCCGATGTCGCCGGTCCGCAGCCAGCCGCCCGGCAGCATCACCTGCGCGGTTTCCTCGGGCGCCTTCCAGTAGCCTTCCATCACCTGCGGGCCGCGCACGCAGATCTCTCCCCGCTCGCCCAGCGGCACGTCGTTGCCGTCGTCGTCACAGATACGCACTTCGGTCGACGGCAGGGGCAGGCCGATCGAGCCCGTGAATTCGCTGACGTCCAGCGGATTGACGATCGCGCCGGGCGAGGTCTCGGTCAGGCCGTACGCCTGTACGATCGAATTGCCCGTGACGCGCTTCCATTTTTTCGCCACGGCCTCCTGCACCGCCATGCCGCCGCCGATCGTCAGCCTGAGCGAGCTGAAATCCAGGTCGGCAAAGCCCGGCGTATTGAGCAGTGCCCCGAACAGCGTGTTCACGCCGGTGAAATAGGAATACCGGTGCTTCGCCAGTTCCTTCACAAAAGCCGGAAAGTCCCTGGGATTGGTGATCAGCACGCTCTCGCCGCCCTGCACCGCCATCCCCAGGCAATTACTCTGCAGTGAAAAGATGTGATAGAGCGGCAGCGCGGTGATGACCACGATGCGCTCGACGCCTTCGAACGCGTCCTGCTGCCACGCCTTTGCCTGCGCAACGTTGTACACCATGTTGCGATGGCTGAGCATCGCACCCTTCGCCGGTCCCGTCGTGCCGCCGGTGTATTGCAGGAACGCGAGGTCCGCGTACCCGAGCTCCACCGGCGTGAGCCGTTCGCCGGCGCCGCGCTTCAGCGCCGCCGTGAACCGTACGCTTCCCGGTAGCGAGAACGCCGGCACCATCTTCTTTACGTGCTTCAGGACCAGGTTGACGATCCAGCCTTTCGGCTTTTGCAGCAGGTCCCCCAGGCGGGTGGTCACGACGTGCTCCACCGCGGTCTCCCCGACCACCTCCTGCAGCGTGTGCGCGAAGTTCTCGAGAATGACGATGCATTTCGCCCCTGAATCGGTGAGCTGGTGCTTCAGCTCCCGCGCGGTGTACAGCGGGTTGACGTTGACGACGACGAGTCCGGCACGGAAGGCGCCGACCAGCGCCACCGGGTACTGCAGCACGTTCGGCAGCATGATGGCGACGCGCTCGCCTTTCACGAGTCCCAAAGTCTTCTGCAGGAAGCCGGCGAACTGCAGCGACAAACGGTCGAGATCGCGATAGGAAAGCGACGTGCCCATGTTCGTATACGCGGGCCGCTCCGGGTACTCGCGGAACGCGATCTCGAACATCTCGCGGACGGAGCGGTACGGCGGCGGCTCGATGGTGGCCGGCACGCCTTCGGGATAGGAGTCGAGCCAGACAGGCTCGACGTCGACGGGTTTCCTCACGATTGCCCGGGTTCTCCCAGTGCTTCCTGGATTATCGGCCACGCGTTATCGAGCAGGACACCTTGTGCTTTTGCGTTCGGGTGTATGCCGTCGTCCTGCATCAGCTCCTCGTTCAACGCCACCCCGTCCATGAAAAACTCGATCCAGGGCACGTCCAGCTCGTTCGCCAGCTTCCGGTATACATTTTCGAAGGCCTGAGTATAGCGCGGCCCGTAGTTCGGCGGGATGCGAATGCCGAGCAAAACGACATCGGCGCCGCTCGCCCGCGCCGTCTCGATGACCGCGCGCAGGTTCGCTTCGATGCGCTCCGGGGGGAAACCCCGCAACCCGTCGTTGCCGCCGAGTTCCAGCACTACGAGCTCGGGCTCGAAGCGCGCGAGCGCATCGCCGATGCGGGCCGCGCCGCCCTCCGTGGTCTCGCCGCTGATGCTGGCGTTTACGACCCGATGTTCGTACCCTTCGTTTCCGAGGCGCTCCTGCAACAAAGCCGTCCACGACTGGTCAACGTCTATACCGTAGCCCGCGCTCAGGCTGTCGCCGAACACGAGCACGGTCGGCTGGCCGGCAGCCATCAAGGCGGCCGTCGCCAGTAACAAGCTCAAGGAAAACAATCGCCGCATGTCGAATCGCTCAGAGGAGGTGGCTGCCGCGGGCGCGGTGCTCGCCGCACAGGATCTGGCCAAGCAGGTTAGCAGCCCCGAAGGCGATCTGACCATTCTCTCGGGCGTCTCGTTCCGCGTGCAGGCCGGCGAATCGGTCGCGATCGTCGGGCCCTCGGGTGCCGGCAAATCGACGCTGCTCGCGCTCTTGGCCGGACTCGACCTGCCGACCGCGGGCCAGGTCTGGCTGAACGGCGTCGAGATGACCGCGTTGGACGAAGACGGGCGCGCACTGGTCCGCGCCGCGCACGTCGGCTTCGTGTTCCAGTCCTTTCACCTCGTGCCGTCGTTGAACGCGCTCGAGAACGTGATGCTGCCGCTCGAGCTGGCGGGAACACCCGACGCGCACGGCGCCGCGGCCGCGGTGTTGCGCCAGGTCGGTCTCGCCGACCGCGCGCGCCACTACCCGTCGCAGCTATCCGGAGGCGAGAAGCAGCGCGTCGCGATCGCGCGTGCCTTCGCGACCGAGCCTGCGGTGCTGTTCGCCGACGAGCCCACCGGCAATCTCGACAGCCGCACGGGCGAGAACGTCATCGAGCTGATGTTCGACCTGAACCGCAGCTCGTCGACCACGCTGGTGCTCGTGACCCACGACCGCGCGCTTGCCGGGCGCTGCGAGCGCGAGCTCGTGCTCGACTCGGGCCGCCTCGTCACCGACAGCCGGCAGGCAGCTTGAACGCTGCCAGCTACGCGCTGCGCACCTTCGGGCGGGAACTCCGTTCGGGTGAGCTGCTCGTGCTGCTCGCCGCCGTGGCGCTCGCCGTCGCGGCGCTGACGTCGGTCGGTTTCCTCACCGATCGCATCGGGCGCGCGGTAGCGCGCCAGGCCAACGAGATCCTCGCCGCGGACCTGAGGCTCCGCTCGCCGGAAGAGATTCCGGACGAATGGCGCCAGGCGGCGGCGGAGCACGGACTGCAGACTGCCGATACGCAGACCTTCCCCAGCGTCGTGTTCGCGGGCGAGGCGAACGCGCTCGCCACGATCAAGGCCGTCAGCGAGAGCTACCCGCTGCGCGGCGACGTCCGTATCGCGGATCGGCTTTTCGGCACCGAGCGTGTCGCGGAGGGTATCCCGGAGCGCGGCAGCGTCTGGGCCGACGGCGCGCTCCTCGCGCGGCTCGGCATCGGCGTGGGCGACAAGCTGTCGCTCGGCGCCGCGGATTTCGCGGTCGGCGCGGTGCTCACGTATCGCCCGGACCAGGGCCTCGGTTTCGCCTCGCTGGCGCCGTCGCTGCTCGTCAACATCGAGGATATCCCGATGAGCGGCCTCGTGACCGAGGGCAGCCGCGTCGGTTACGCGCTGCTGGTGGCCGGCCCCGAAGAAGCGGTAGACGACTTCTACGCGGCCGTCGAGGACCGCCTGCCGGAGGACGTGCGTACGCGCAGCCGCGAGGACTCGGGCGAGCGCGCGGCAGCAGCCGCCGACCGCGCCGACCGCTTCCTGTCCTTGACGGCAGTGATCAGCGTGCTGTTGTCCGCCGTGGCGATCGCCATGTCCGCGCGCCGCTTCGCCCACCGGCGCATGGATACCGTGGCGCTCATGAAGAGCCTGGGCGCGACCCAACGCTTCGTCATTACCGGCGCCGCCCTGCAACTCCTCCTGGTCGGTGCACTCGGCGTCGTGGCCGGGAGCCTCATCGGCTATGGCGCGGAGGAATTGCTCACCTTCATGCTCGCCGACATGCTGGAAGGCGACCTGCCGCCCGCCGGCTGGGGGCCCGTGGGGACGGCCGGTGGCGCCGCGCTCGTGCTGCTGACCGGGTTCGCCCTGCCATCTTTGATCCAGTTGCGCAACACGCCGCCGCTCAAGGTGCTGCGGCACGATGAGATGCCGCCGCCGCCGTCCCGCTGGCTGGTCGCGGGGTTCTCACTCGTGGCGGTCGCGCTGCTGCTGTATCGTGCAGTGCCGGACGGGCCGATGCTCGCCATCGTGCTGGGCGGCCTGCTGGTCGTCGGCGGGGCGCTGTACCTTGCCGGGCGCCTGCTGGTCGCGCTGCTCGGCCGCTCGCGCGGCGGTGTCGGTATCGCCTGGCGTTACGGGCTGGCGAACGTCGCCCGGCGCGGGCGGGACAGCGCGGTGCAGGTCGTCGCGTTCGGACTCGGGCTCACCGTCCTCCTGCTCCTGTCGTTCGTGCGCACGGACCTGCTGGCGGAATGGCAGCAAAGCATCGACGCGGATGCGCCGAACCATTTCCTGATCAACATCCAGCCGCACGAGCGCGAGTCGATCGCACAAATATTCGAAGACGCCGGTATCGCCGCGCCCGAGTTCGTGCCGCTGGTGCGCGCGCGCATGACGGAGATCAACCACGAATCCGTCGCCACGCGCGAATACGCGGAAGAAGACGGCGAATGGATGGCGAACCGCGAGCAGAACCTGACCTACGCGCGTGAGCTGAGCGCGAGCAACACGCTCGTCGCAGGCGAATGGTGGCCGGAAGACTACGCCGGGCCCCCGCTGGTATCCGTCGAGGAAGAAGCCGCCATGGAGCTCGGCGTAGATCTCGGCGACTCGTTGCAGTTCGTGGTCGCGGGCCAGGAAGTCACGGCCACCGTCGCGAGCATCCGCCACGTCAACTGGGATTCCTTCCGACCGAACTTCTTCCTCGTGCTCTCGCCGGGCTCGCTGGATGCGTTTCCGACCACGTTCGTGTCGAGCCTGCGTATTGAACAAGAGGAAGCAGGTGTACTGCTGGCCCTCGTGCGCGCACATCCCAGCGTGTCCGTCATCGACCTCGGCGCGATTCTTGCGCAGGTCCAGGCGATCATCGACCAGGCAACGCTTGCCGTGCAGGCGGTGTTCGTGTTCACGCTGGCCGCCGGTATCGCCGTGCTGTTCGCCGCCGTGCAATCCACCATCGACGAGCGCCGCTTCGAAAGCGCGATGCTGCGCGCGCTCGGCGTGCGCCGCCGCACCGTGCTGTCGGGCGTGCTCGCCGAATTCGCGGCGCTCGGCTTCGCGGCCGGGCTGCTGGCCGCCGCCGGCGCTTCGATCCTCGCGGCCGTCATCGCCGTCCGGCTGTTCGAGCTCGATTACAGCTTCAACCCGATGCTCTGGGTCACGGGCCTTGCCGGCGGCGTGTTGCTGGTCTGTGCCAGCGGCTTCGTCGCGGCGCGCGGCGCGATCAACGCGCCGCCGGCCGACGTGCTGAGGACGGCGTGATGGCCGCGGGCAACTCTGGCACGGGCAATCTTTCCTGCGGCGCCGTCATCGTGCGGCCGGCGGACAGAGGCTGGCTGACGCTCATGCTGCGCGCCTATCGCAACTGGGATTTTCCGAAAGGCCTGTGCGAGGCCGGCGAGACGCCCCTGCAGGCCGCACGGCGCGAGGTCATGGAGGAAACCGGCATCCGCGAGCTCGAGTTTCCGTGGGGTGAAGTCTTCTTCGAGACGGGGCCCTACAGCCGCGGCAAGACCGCGCGCTATTTCCTGGCGCGAACGGCGGAGACGCAGGTCGTCATGGGCATCCCGCCCGGCGCCACTCGCCCCGAGCACCACGAGTACCGCTGGGTGAGCTTCGACGAGGCCCACGACCTTTCGGCACCGCGCGTTCGCACGGTCGTCCGCTGGGCCCGCCAGATCGTCGGTGCCTAGCCCCGGATAGCTCCGGCGCTGCGGCCGGCGAACGTGGCAGCGGGCACGCTGCCCGAAGGGATCGAGCGTTGTATCGCGCCGACTCTCAGCCGGTGTTCTGCAATCCCTGCGCGATGCCGTTCACGCTCGCGAACAGCGCGTCCAACAGCCCGCCGTCCCGGTAATCCGCCTTGCGCCAGCGCGCGAGCAGGTCGACCTGCAGCAGGCTCATCGGGTCGACGTAGGGGTTGCGCAGCATGATGGAGCGTTGCAGCGTTGGCTCGTTCTCGAGCAGCGCCGCCTGCCCGCTGTACTCGAGCACCATGTCACGGGTCAGCTCGAATTCCTTCTCGATGACCGGGAAGAACGTCCCGTGCAACTCGCCCGCGAGCTCCGAGTAGCGCTGCGCGACCGTGAGGTCCGCCTGCGCCAGCACCCGCTCGGCGTCGTTCACCAGCAGGCGCGCGAAGTACCACTCGCGGAACATCTCGGCCAGTTCCTGCCCGGGAAAGTGCTCGGCGGCCGCCCGCAAGCCGCTGCCGAGCCCGTACCAGCCTGGCAGGATGAAGCGGCTCTGGGTCCAGGCAAACACCCACGGGATGGCCCGCAGCTCGGCGACGCCGGTGCCTCCGCGCCGCGCCGCGGGGCGCGAGCCGATGCGCATGCGCTCGATCAGGTCGATAGGCGTTGCCAGGCGGAAATACTCGTAAAAGCGCGGCGTCTCGTACACCAGCTCGCGGTAGCGCCGCCGGCTGACGTCGGCGATGACCTGCATGATCCGGTCCCAGGCCGGTGTATCGCCGCCGCGATGCTCCGGCAGCGCCGTCACCAGCGCCACGGCGCCCGTCGTCTGCTCGAGCGTCCGGAGCGCGATGCCGCGCAGCCCGTACTTCTCGTTGATGATCTCGCCCTGCTCGGTCACGCGCAGCCGCCCTTTGACGGTGCCGGGCGGGGCCGCCAGCACGGCGCTGTGCGTCTTACCGCCGCCGCGGCTCAACGTGCCGCCGCGCCCGTGGAAGAGCTGCAGCTCGACGCCCTGCTCCGCCACGGCCTCGGCCAGCTCGACCTGCGCGTGCTGCAGCGCCCAGCGGGCCGCCGCGAAGCCCGAGTCCTTGTTGCTGTCCGAATAACCGATCATCACCATCTGCTTCGCGCCGCGTTTCTCGACATGGTCGCGATAGATGTCGTGCGACAGCAGGGTTTGCATGATCGCAGGGCCCTGCTTCAGGTCATCGACGGTTTCGAGCAGCGGCGCGATATCGAGCGGGACCTCACCGCGTCGGTTCTGCAGCTCGCCCCACTGCGCAAGCAGGATGACGGAGAGGATGTCGTCGGCGCCCTGGGTCATGCTCACGATGAACGGGCCGATCGCGCCCCGCCCGTATTTTCGCCGGCAGAACGATATCGCGTGGAACACTGCCAACGTCTTGCGAACCTTGGTGCTCGGCTCTAGCGGCGCCGACTCGCGCTGCCGGATGGCTTCACCGATGCGCGCCAGCCGGTACTCGGGGCTGCGGGCGAGCCACTGGTCGTCGCCCAGCGCTTCGCCGATCACCTCGCGATGCACCATCGCGTCCTGGCGCACGTCGAGCGTCACCAGGTGGAAGCCGAAGGTTTCGATGCGCCGGAGCAGGCGCCGGACCGCGAACAGGCCGGCGTTCTGGCCCTTGTTGTTCTCGAGGCTCCGGGCGATGAGCTCGATGTCCTCGCGAAGCTCGTCCGCCGATTCGTAAGGGTAGGCCTCGTCGTCGTAGGTCGCCTGCAGCCGTTGCTGGATCAGGCGCAGGTAGACGCGATAGGGCATGTCGCGATGGCGCGCCGGCACGGCGTGGTAAGCCTGCTGGAAGACCGGCGTGTACTCGTCGATCTTGCGCAGGATGGCCTTGTCGACACTGATGCGCTCGGTCGACTGGCTGAGCTTGGTCGACAGCTTCGCGCACTCACGGTAGTACAGGTCGAGAATCAGCGAACGCTGCCGCGCCATGGTGGAGCGGATGGTTTTCGCGTTGACGTTCGGATTGCCGTCCATGTCGCCGCCGACCCAGGAGGCGAAGCGGACGAGCAGCGGGATGCGCAGGTTGGAAGCTTCCTGGCCGTAGACGCGGCCGGCGGCGTGCTCGACGTCCTCGTAGAACGGCGGCATCGCCCGGTACAGTACGTCGGTCACGAAAAACAACACGTGCTCGAGCTCGTCGGCCACGGTCATTTGCTCCGAGGGGTGCTCGTCGGTCTGCCAGCCGGTAGTCACCTCGAGCTTGATGTTCTCGATGCTGACCTTGATTTCCTGCTCGGTCATCGACGGGTTCAGCATGTCCACCAGCCGCCGCACGATGTTCTGCTCCTTGCGCAGGATGGTGCGGCGCGTCGGCTCCGTGGGGTGCGCGGTGAACACCGGCTCGATGAGCAGCTCGTCGAGCAGCCGCTGCAGCGCCGGCAGGTCTATCCCCGCCGCCTTCAGCTTGATGAAAATGTCCTCGAGGCCGCCCGGCTGGTAATCGCCTTCCTTGCGCAGGTACTCGCGGCGGCGGCGTATCCGGTGCACCTTCTCGGCAGTGTTGACCATCTGGAAATAGGTCGAGAACGAGCGGATGACCTCGAGTGCGAACTGGATGTCGAGGTCGCGCACGAGCCGGTCGAGCTCCTCGCCCGGCTTCTCGTTGCCCTCCCGCCGGCGGATCGCACGCACGCGCGCGTCCTCGACGAACTCGTATAGCTCCTCGCCGCCCTGCTCCTTAAGGAGCTCGCCGACCAGCCGGCCGAGCGTGCGCACGTCGTCGCGCAGCGCCTGGTCCTTGTCCTCGAAGGTGATGTCCTGCCTGCGCAAGGGGGTCTGCATGGCCGGAACCGGATCAGCCCGGGTAATTCATGAATCGCCGCGACAGCCGCGGACAAGGATCAAGCAAGGGCGCCAGCATCTTCACGTCCGGGCTCAATCGCGGAAGTTCTCGTACTGGAGCGGCAGGCCCACGTCCGCTTCCTTCAACATCGCGATCACCGCTTGCAAGTCGTCGCGCTTCTTGCCGGTGACGCGGAGCTTGTCGCCCTGTATCGCGGCCTGCACCTTGAGTTTGCTGCCCTTGATCTTCTTCACGAGTTCCCTCGCAAGCGGCGTGTCGATGCCCTGCCGCAGCACGACTTTCTGCCGCGCCTCGCTGCCGGTGACTTCCGGCGGTTCCTCCTGCATGCAGGCGATGTCGATGCCGCGCTTCGCAAGCTTCTGGCGCAGGATGGTGAGCATCTGCTCGAGCTGGAACTCGGTCTGGCTCTTGAGCAGGATGGCCGGCCCGTCCTGCTCGAATTTCGAACCGGTGCCTTTGAAGTCGAAACGCGTATCGACCTCGCGGTTGGCCTGGTCAACGGCATTCCTTGCTTCGTGTGCGTCGAACTCACTGACGACGTCGAATGAGGGCATGGGCAGCTCCACCTCCACGAGACCGGACGTGCAGTGTAACGCACCGGGCGGGAACGACGAATCTGCGCAATGGCACAGGAAATGAAGAGGGCAGGAGGTTGCCTTGCCCGTGCACACTCCGAATACGTCCACGGAAGGACCGAGATGCTCGAAAATGCCGAACTCGAAGCGCCGCAGGGGGCCGCAACGCCTGCGCCGCGGGCTGCTGCAGCGGCCGTGCCGTGCGAAATCGGCCGGCTGGCGGCCGAGCTGCGGTCCGCCGGCATTGAGCCGCGGCTGCCGAGAACCGCTGCCGGCATCACGGCGGGCGGAGTCGCACTGCCGGTCTCCGTGCAGTCGGCGCTGCTTTTGCCTTCGGAAGGCGAACGGGTACTGCGGCACATCGCAGCGCTGGTCCGAGCCAACGTCCCCCTCACCGTCTCTTTGCGCGACGTGGGCGGCGGCGATGCGGGCACCGAGGCACTCGAGACGTTCTGCACGCGCCTGCGCGACGCCCTGTGTGCACAAGGCCAGCCGCCCGACGGCATCGGCGTGTCGCTGCAGTCGCACGGCGTGCCGCTTAAGGCCTACCTGCTTGTAACCACGGCACTGCTCGGTGCGGGTCCCCGCTACGTGCTCTTCGACAGCCTGCAGATGCAGCATCACGACGACGCCCGGGTGCAGCGCGCAACGGAGGAGAACTGGTCCTTCCTGTGGCGCCGCCGCGGAGCCCGTCCGCCACTCCTGCCGGCTTACGCCGCGTGCGTAACGACGCGCTGCGTGCTCGCCGGCGACGAGGCGGCGACCACGGTCCTGCCCGAGCTCGGCATCCAGGTTCCGCCGGGTACCGCGTGGCTGCCGCTCGTGCTGCACCTGCCGGATTTCAGCGATGGCCGCGGGCAGCTCTGCCGGGAGGCGCTGGAGCACGCGCTGCGATCCGCGGTCGAGCTGGGTGAAAAGCTGCTCGATTGCCTGCAGTGGCCGGACCCGGTGCTGGAACGCGACGCGGGGCGCAACCGGCGACTGGCCATCGCGGTCGGCGGGATCGGGGATCTCGTGGTCGAGCGCGGCGCCGATCCCGGCGACCTCGCCGCGCTCCAGTGGATCGACGGCGTGATCGGGCGGCTGCAGGCGTTCCTGTGGGACTGCTCGCGGGTTCTCGCGCGCCGGCTCGGACCCTTGCCGTCGCTGCAGCAGTCGCCGCCGGCGGCCGCCTGGTCCTGCGACCGGAAGTACCGCGACTGGCAGCTTTGCTGGCACCGCACGCTGGAAGATGCCGGCGTGCGGCACCGCAATTTGCTGGTGCTGTCGCCGTATTCCGTGCTGCCGGCGAATGCCTCCTCCGCGGCCGATTACGTCGACCTGCTCCCGGTGCTCGCGCACGCCGATGCCTTCCATTTCGCGGCGTCACCGGCCGCGGCGTTTTGCAGCGTGAGCGAATTCGCGGGGTTCCACCGCCGCGCCTGGGCCGTCATGCAGCGCCGGAACGCCGCCGGATTCGTTGCGAGCGGGGCGTGAACTGATATACGGTTGCCGTTCCAGAATAGTCCGTAGCGCTCGAAAACCGGCGGAAAATCAAGCCGGTAGCAATAAAAAACCAGGTTTTTGAGGTTCCGTTTGCAAGCGATCACGCCCGATGCGCATGGACTGGCCGTGCTACTGCTCACCGTGGTGGCGCTGGTGCTGTTCACCCGCGATTCGATCCCGCTGGAATCGTCGAGCCTCGCGGTGCTGATAACGCTCGTCGCCGGTTTCTACCTGTTTCCCTACGAGACGCCGGCCGGCAACCTGGATCCGGCCGTGTTCTTCGCAGGCTTCGGGCACGAGGCGCTCGTCACCATCTGCGCGCTCATGATCGTCGGCAAGGCGCTGGAGACGACCGGCTCGCTCCAGCCGCTGGCGAGCGTTGTGGGGCGCGCCTGGTCGAACCGGCCGATCCTCGCGCTGCTCGTCACGCTCATCGCAAGCGCGGTCCTGAGTGCGTTCGTCAACAACACCCCGATCGTGGTGCTGCTGATGCCGATTCTCGTTGGCGCTTCGTTGCGCACGAAGCTGCCGGTATCGCGCGTGATGATGCCCATGGGCTTCGCGACCATCATCGGCGGCATGGCGACCACGATCGGTACCTCGACCAACCTGCTGGTGACCGGCTTCGCCCGCGACCTGGCAACCGTCGATTTCGCGATGTTCGATTTTGCACTGCCGGTGCTGATTGTCGGCGGCGCCGGCCTCCTTTTCCTGTGGCTGGGCGCGCCGCGCCTCCTCCCCGAGCGCGTGGCGCCGATGGCGGATATTTCGCCACGGGTCTTCAGCGGCCAGCTCCACATCAAGGAAGGCGGCTTCGCGGCCGGCAAGACCCTGTCCGAGATCCTCGCGAAAACGCACAACCGGATGCGCGTGGACCGCGTGCAACGCGGCGATTCGCTGTTCCTCGCCAAGCTGCCGTCGCTGATCCTGCAGCCGGGCGACCGCATGTTCGTCAAGGACTCGCCGGAGAACCTCAAGACTTACGAGTCGGAGCTTGGTGCCACCCTCTATAATCTTTCCGACAGCCGGCATCCCGTGGACGAGGACACGCCGCTGAAGGCCGAGGGCCAGCAGCTCGCGGAGATCGTGGTGACGCGCGGTTCGCCGCTGCACCAGCGGACACTCGCTTCCGCGCGCTTCAGCAGCAGCTCCGGGTTGCTGCCGCTGGCGATCCACCGCGCGCGGGCGCCCGCGTCGCAGATCACGAGCGACTTGAGCCAGATCCTGCTGCGCGCGGGTGACGTGCTGCTGGTGCAGGGCACCCGCGCCGCCATCGACCGGCTGAAGGCGGGCGGCAACACGCTGGTGCTGGACGGCACCATGGACCTGCCGCACACGCGGCGCGCCAACACGGCGCTGGCCATCATGGGATTCGTGGTGATTTCCGCGGCAGCCGGCCTGCTGCCGATCTCGGTGAGCGCGCTGCTCGGGGTCGGGCTGATGCTGCTGACGAATTGCCTGAACTGGCGCGATGCCGCGAACGCCCTGTCGACACCGGTGATCATGATCATCGTTGCGAGCCTTGCGCTCGGCAAGGCGCTGATCGCGACGGATATGGCCGATTTCCTGGCCTACGGTTTCGTGGGCCTTGCGTCGGGTTTTTCCACCCCGGTCGTGCTCAGCATGTTCATCCTGATCATGACGCTTTTGACCAACGTCGTCTCGAACAATGCCGCGGCAGTCATCGGGACGCCGATCGGCATAGCGATCGCGCAGCAGCTCGGAGCGAACCCGGAGCCGTTCATCCTCGCGGTGCTGTTCGGCGCCAACATGAGTTACGCCACGCCGTTCGGCTACCAGACGAATCTCCTGATCCTGAGCGCCGGCGGCTACAAGTTTTCCGATTTCCTGCGGGTGGGCATTCCGCTGACGCTCATCATGTGGCTGGGCTTCTCGGTCGTCCTGCCGCTGCTCTACGATTTGACGTAAGCGGTACGCCCTGGGAGTTGACCCGGAGCCGCGCCCCGGGCATGCTTCATCCCCATGCAACGTCGGCACGCACAGAACTGGCTTTGGCGGACCTCAAAGGAGGCGGCCGCCGGCTGACGTTTCGAGCAATACCGGACAACCGAAGCCCGTCTCCGCCGCACCGTGGGGACGGGCTTTTTTGTGCCCGGCAGAACTACAACAGGATGCCATGCAAGCTCCATTCGACATCGCCGCGGACCTGGATACGCCGGTATCGGCCTATCTGAAACTCGGGCCCTTGAAGCCCCGTTTCCTGCTCGAGAGCGTCGAGCGCGGCGAGCGGCTGGCCCGCTACTCCTTCCTGGGCTTCGGGGACGCGCTGGACCTGCGCCTGGACGGCGACGGCTTCACGGTGGACGGCAGGGTCGACCCCTATCCCGGGAGCCAACGCGAATACCTCGACCGCCTGCGCGCGGAGCTCGCGCGGGCGCCTCGCCCCGGGCCCGGTATTGCCGGCCTGCCGTTCAGCGGCGGGCTGGTGGGCGTGTCCGGGTACGACGTGGTACGGCTGTTCGAGCAATTGCCCCGGCCTCCGCGGCGGGAACCGGGCATTCCGGATGCGGCCTTTACGGCCACACGGTCGACCCTGGTATTCGATCACCTGACCCGCCGCGTCGCCGTGCTGCACGACGGCCCGGCCGGCGAACGGGACAGCCTGCGGCGCGAGGTGATGCAGCTCCTGCGGGGGCCGATCCCGGGCAACGGCACCGCGCGCACGCTGTCGCGCCCGGTTCCGGTGGTGACGGACGCGCAATACGCGGAGCGAGTGGCGGCGTGCAAGGAGTACATCGCGGCCGGTGATATCTACCAGATCGTGCTGTCGGTGCTGTTCCGGGGGCGCACGAACGTGCCGCCGTTCGAGGTCTACCGCGCGCTGCGCTTGCTCAATCCGTCGCCCTACATGTTTTATTTCGAATTCGGCGACCTCAAGGTCATCGGTTCGTCGCCGGAGGCTTTGGTGCGGTTGCACGGGCGACAGGCGTCGCTCAGGCCGATCGCCGGGACGCTGCCACGCGGTGCAACCCCGGAGGAGGATGCGCAAGCGGAACGGCGCCTGCTGGCTGACCCCAAGGAAGCGGCGGAGCACGTCATGCTGGTCGACCTCGCGCGCAACGACCTCGGGCGCGTGGCGGCGTCGGGCAGCGTGCGCGTCGAGCCGTTCCGTGCGATCGAGCGCTACAGCCACGTCATGCACATCGTGAGCGGCGTGCAAGGCGAGCTCGCGCCCGGGTGCGATGCCTTCGACCTGTTCGCCGCGAGCTTTCCGGCGGGCACGCTGGTCGGCGCGCCGAAGGTGCGCGCGATGCAGATCATCGACGAGCTGGAAGCGGCGGGGCGCGGGCTCTACGGCGGCACGGCGGGGTACTACGGCATCGGGGGCGAAATGGACCAGGCGATCACGATTCGCACGATCGTCATCAACGGCGACGAGTACAGCTTCCAGGCGGGCGCCGGGATCGTCGCTGACAGCGAGCCCGCGAAGGAGTACCGCGAGGTGCTGGCAAAGAGCGCGGCGATGGAGAGCGCGCTGGCGCTCGCAGGAGAGGGATTGTGACGGCGGCGCGCATACTGCTGGTCGACAACTACGACTCGTTTACCTACAACCTGGTGCAGGGCTTCGCCGCGAACGGCGCCGAGGTGCTCGTTTACCGCAACGACGCGATCGACGTGGCGCAAGCATTGGCGCTGGAGCCCACCCATCTCGTGATTTCGCCTGGGCCCGGGCGCCCGGAAGATGCGGGGGTGTCGTGCGCGCTGATTGGTGCGTTCGCGGGGCGCGTGCCGATCCTCGGCGTCTGCCTCGGGCACCAGTGTCTCGTCGCGGAGTTCGGCGGGGAAATCGTGCGTGCCGAGCGGCTGATGCACGGCAAGACATCGAAGGTCGCGCACGACGGGCAAACGATCTATGCGGGAATGTCGCAGCCGTTCGAGGCGGGGCGATATCATTCCCTGTGCGTCGAGAAGAGCTCGCTGCCGGCGGTGCTCGCCGTGTCCGCGGCAACGGAACAGGGCGAGATCATGGGGGTGCGCCACGCGAGCTTGTGCATCGAAGGCGTGCAGTTCCATCCGGAGAGCGTGCTGACGCCGGAGGGAGATCGACTGATGATCAATTTCATGCGGATGCAGCAGCCGTGAGCCGGGAATTCTCGGGGTTGCTCGGCCGGCTGCTCGACGGCATTTCGATGTCCGAGAACCAGGCGGCATCGTTGATGCACGCGTTGGCCGCCGGCGATCTCGAGCCGGCGCTTGCGGGTGCGCTGCTTGCGGCGCTGCGGGCGAAAGGCGAGTGCGCGGAGGAAATCCGCGGCTTCGCGACGGCGATGCGCGAGCTCGCGGTTCACCCGGTGGTGCCCGCCGGGAGCCCGACGGTGGACACGGTGGGTACCGGCGGCGACGGCTCCGGCAGCTTCAATCTTTCCACCGGAGCGGGGTTGCTGGCGGCCGCCTGCGGAGCGCGGGTGGTCAAGCACGGCAACCGCTCGGTATCGAGCCGCTGCGGCAGCGCGGACGTGCTGGAGCGCCTCGGCATGCCGCTGCCGCTGGACGAGAAGGCCTCGATGGATTGTCTCGAGGCGCTGAATTTCACTTTCCTGTTCGCGCCTGCCTACCACCCTGCAATGAAGGCGCTGGCGCCGGTGCGCCAGGCGCTGGGCGTGCGCACGGTGTTCAACCTGCTCGGCCCGCTGACCAATCCGGCGGCGCCGCCGTTCCAGCTCATCGGCGCGTTCGGGCCGGAAGCCGCGAAGCTGCTGGCCGATTCGCTCCTGGGGTTGCCGATCGAGCGCGCGTTCGTGGTGCACGGCGAGCCGGGCTGGGACGAGGCGACGCCGATCGGCGAGTTCATTCTCTATGACGTCCGGCCCGGTGCCCTGTTGCAGACGCGCCGGTCACCGGAGGATTACGGGCTGGGACGCTGCGGTCCGCGCGACCTTGCGGGCGGTGACGCGGCGCAGAACGCGCGCGCGCTGGAGCGCGTGTTCAGCGGCAGCGACCGGGGCGCGCACCGCGATGCGCTGCTGATGGGCACGTCTCTCGTGCTCGAACTGCTCGGGCACGCGCGCGACGCGAAGGACGGCGTTGCGATCGCCGCCGAGGCACTGGATTCCGGCAAGGCCGAGCGCCTGCTCGCGAACCTGCGCCGGCATTTCTCCGCCGACGTTGCCGCGGGATGAGCGATTTCCTGCGGCAGATGGCGGCGGCGAGCGCGGCACGCGCGGAACGGCTGCCGCGAGCCTTTCCAGCGGCCGATCTCGACAAGCCGTTGTATCCGCTCGTGCTCGATGGCTTCGATCTCATCGCGGAGATCAAGGCGCGGTCGCCGTCGGAAGGAGCGCTGGTCGCGGAGGGCGACGACCGTGCCGAGCGTGCGCGGCAATACGCGCGGGGCGGCGCGGCAGCAATTTCGGTGCTGACGGAGCCGTCGCGGTTCGGCGGTGCGCTGGAGCATCTCGCGAAGGTAGCCGCGGCGGTCAGCGTGCCGGCCATGCGGAAGGATTTCCTCGTGGACTTGCGCCAGGTACAGGAAGCACGTGCCGCCGGGGCGAGCGGAGTGCTCCTGATCCTGGCGTTGCTGGACGAGCCTGAGCTTCGCGCGATGCTCGATTGCGCCTTCGAGCTGTCGATGTTCGTGCTGCTGGAGTGTTTCGACGAGCGCGATCTCGAGCGCGTCGCGAAACTGCTGGACGACGGGACCGTTGCGCGGCACGCGGCGGAACGGTTGCTGCTGGTCGGCATCAACTCGCGCGACCTGCGCACGTTGCGCGTGGACGCGGGCCGGTTGGCGGCATTGGCACCGCGGTTGCCGGAAGGAGCCATCGCCGTGGCGGAGAGCGGACTCGACGATGCCGCGGATGCGGGGCGTGTCGCGGGTTTCGGTTACCGCATGGCGCTGGTCGGCACGGCGCTGATGCGAGCGGCGGAGCCCGCCGTCCTGGTGGGCGACATGCTGCGGCGGGGCCGCGAGGTGCGAGTGTGAGGACGTTCGTGAAGATCTGCGGGTTGCGCCACGCGGCGGCGGTCGATGCGGCGGTTGCCGCGGGCGCGGATGCCCTCGGATTCGTGTTCGCGCCCTCGGTGCGCCAGGTGAGCGCGCGCGAGGCGGCGATGCTCGCGAACCGCGTGCCGCCGCGGGTGCGGCGCGTGGCCGTGATGCTGCACCCGAGCCCCGAAGAATGGGAGGCGGTCCGCACGATCTTCTGCCCCGACGTGCTGCAGGCCGATGCCGCCGCGTTTGCCTGGCTCGACGTGCCGCCGGAAATCGAACGCTGGCCCGTGCTGCGGGAAGGTTCCACGCTCCCGGAACCCCTGCCCGACACGTTCGTCTACGAGGGCCGCCGAAGCGGCCGCGGCGAGCCCGTCGACTGGCGCACCGCCGCCGCCCTCGCAAAACGCGGCCGCATGCTCCTGGCCGGCGGCCTGTCCCCCGCCAACGTGGCCCGCGCCATCGCCGAAGTCGCCCCCTGGGGCGTGGACGCCTCCAGCGCCCTGGAATCCGCCCCCGGCATCAAGGACCCGACCCTCATGCAAGCCTTCATCGCCGCCACCACCTCTGCCACCTCGGGGTCGGACCAACCCAACCTTTTGAAAGTTAACGGGAAACAGGCTTAGAACCTTTGGATTTTTCAAGCTTAATGGCGCATTTTGGAGGCGTTTTTGCGGGAGTGCCTGCTGTACTACGCCCTTATTCGACATTTTCAGCGGCAAAATGGGCCCATTAGAGCGCTTTTCCGGCTATTTTTGGATGTTTTATCAATGACGATCAACAAGTTACCTTGGTCCGACCCCCTTCCGGATGGGCGGGGGAGGTTTGGGGTGTTCGGGGGGCGGTATGTGCCGGAGACGCTGGTGCCGGCGTTTGAGCGGCTCGAGGCGGGGGTGCGGGAGTTTTTGGGGGACGCGGGGTTTCGGGAGGCGTACAGGCGGGAGTTGCAGGAGTGGGTCGGGCGGCCGACCGCGCTGACGCGAGCGCCGGAGCTCGGGCGGCGCTGGGGTGTCGAGGTGTGGTTGAAGCGGGAGGATCTCGCGCACACCGGGGCGCACAAGATCAACAATGCCATCGGCCAGGCGCTGCTTGCACGCCGTCTCGGGGCACGGCGCGTCATTGCCGAGACCGGGGCGGGACAGCACGGGGTGGCGTCCGCGGCGGCCTGCGCGCGCGTCGGGTTGCCGTGCCGCGTGTACATGGGCGCGGTCGACATGCAGCGGCAGGCGCCGAACGTCGAGCGCATGCAGCGGCTGGGCGCCGAGGTCGTGCCGGTGGAGACCGGCGACAAGACGCTGCGCGCCGCCATCGACGAGGCGCTGCGCGACTGGGTGACCGACCCGGAAGGCACCTATTACCTGCTCGGCTCGGCCGTCGGCCCGCATCCGTATCCGTATCTCGTGCGCGAGCTGCAAAGCGTGATCGGGCGCGAAGCGCGGCAGCAGATGCTGGAACAGGCGGGCGGGCTGCCGGACGCCGCCTTCGCCTGCGTCGGCGGCGGCTCCAACGCGATCGGCCTGTTCCACCCGCTGCTCGGCGACAGCGAGGTCGAGCTCATCGGCGTCGAAGCCGGCGGGACCGGCAGCGGGCTCGGCCAGAACGCGGCGACGCTTGCAACCGGCACCCCCGGAGTGCTGCAGGGCTGCTACTCGCTGGTCCTGCAGGACGCCGACGGCCAGGTGCAGGAAACCCATTCCATCTCCGCCGGCCTCGACTACTCCGGCGTCGGTCCGGAACATGCCTGGCTCAAGGCAGTCGGCCGCGTAAGCTACGTCACCGCGGACGATGATGAAGCCCTCGCCGCGCTGCAGGAGGTTTGCGAAACGGAAGGCATACTGACGGCGCTCGAGACGGCGCACGCCTACGCCGGTGCCAAACGATGGGCGGCGGAGAACCCAGGCAAGCGCATCCTCATCGGCAACTCTGGGCGCGGCGACAAGGACATGCCGACCCTGACCCAATACCCGGTGCAGCCGGCAAAGGCCCGTGACCATGCAGCCGCATGAACGCATAAGCGAGTCGCTTCGCGACGCGAACCGCGCCGGC
>CBFGSB010000028.1:0-22920 GCA_965651325.1 uncultured Chromatiales bacterium
GCCTGAAGCTGATCGACCGCGTCATCGACATCAGCCAGAGCCCGATCGGGCGCACACCGCGCTCCAACCCCGCCACCTACAGCGGGCTGTTTACACCCATACGCGAGCTGTTCGCCGGCACCCAGGAAGCGCGCTCGCGCGGCTACATGCCGGGCCGTTTCAGCTTCAACGTCAAGGGCGGGCGCTGCGAAGCCTGCCAGGGCGACGGCGTGATCAAGGTCGAGATGCACTTCCTGCCGGACGTCTACGTGCCTTGCGACGTATGCCGCGGCATGCGCTACAACCGCGAAACGCTCGAGATCCGCTACAAGGGCAAGAACATCCACGAGGTGCTGGAAATGACCGTCGAGGATGCGGCAGCGTTCTTCGCGAACGTGCCGGTCGTGGCGAAGAAGCTGCAGACGCTGATGGACGTAGGGCTGTCGTACATCCGGCTGGGCCAGAACGCGACGACGCTCTCCGGCGGCGAGGCCCAGCGCGTCAAGCTCGCGAAGGAACTGTCGAAGCGGGATACCGGCAGCACGCTCTACATCCTGGACGAGCCGACCACCGGGCTGCATTTCCACGACATCGAGCAGCTCCTCACCGTGCTGCACCGGCTGCGCGACAAGGGCAACACCGTCGTCGTCATCGAGCACAATCTCGACGTCATCAAGACCGCGGACTGGATCGTGGACTTAGGCCCCGAAGGCGGCGACGGCGGCGGGCAGGTCATCGCAACGGGCACACCCGAAGCGGTGGCGGAGAATGCCGCGTCGTTCACCGGTGAGTACCTGCGGCCGCTGCTCGGGAAGGTGCAGGCGCCGAAGCGCGCATCGCGCTTGTAGGCGGCGATATGTCCGCCCGCCTGAGCCGGGGGCTCCTGCTACCCGGCCCCGTGCGCTCGCACGTACGCGTCCAAAGCCGCCGCGAAGCGCGCGGGGGCGTCCGGATGCATCCGCAGGTACAGCGAGGGCTCGATGAGCTCCAGCTCCATCAGCAGGAAACGGCCGTCCATCCCGCGCACGAGGTCGCAGCGCGCGTACGCCGGCGATGGCATTACCTGCTGCAGGACCCTGTCGCCGGCGGCAACGAGCTCCTCCTCCGGCGCGGTGACGGCCACTATGCTCGCCCCGTGCTCCTCCTGCACACGGAAGTCGCCGGCCTTGGGCTTTTTGACGATGGCGTGGCTGAACGCGCGGCCGAAGTAGAACAGCGAGAACTCCCCCTCCCCCTGCACCTGTTCAATGAAGGGCTGCACGACGAATGCGCGCCCGTCGAAGACGTGCAGCAACTCCGCTTCGGATGCGCGCGCCGCAGCACGGGAAAGCAGGAACGTATCAGCGGCGTTCGCGCTGATTACGGGCTTGATGACGAGCCGTTCCGTGGCCAGCTCGTCGAAGCACGCGGGAAGGAAGCCGGGCGCCAGGTGCTCACCCCAGCGGCTCGGCACGATTGCGATACCGCGGCTTTGCAGGTCGCGCAAATAGGTCTTCGGCAGGTTCCACCGCACCAGTTCCAGCGGGTTCACGAGCAATGCGCGCGACGCGTCGATGCGCGCGAGGACATCGAGGAACTGAGCAACGTTGCCCGGGTAATCCCACGGAGTGCCGATGTACACGGCATCGAAGTCGTCCCAGCGCGCCCGCGGCGTGCGCCAGGCAACCTGCTCGACGCACCAGCCCAACGCCTCCAGCGGCGCAACGCCGAGGTCCGCGTCGATCGACCAGCCCTCCGTGCTGTCCATGGTGAGGAACGCGCAACGCCTGCGGGTCATGCCGTTTCCCCGTTCGCCCTTGCCGGCAGCGCGAGGCGCATGGCGACGCGCTTCGACGTGTCGATGCCGGCCGCCCCCTCTTCGGCTATGTACTGGCGAAGGCCCGGGCCCACGTCGGCCTCCGGCAGGGCAACGAAGCCGAGCCGGGAGTAGAACGGCGCATTCCACGGCAGGTGCCGAAAGGTCAGCAGCAGGACACACGCAAACCGCTGCGCGGCGGCCCACCCGACCACCGTGTGCACCAGCCGCGTACCGAGGCCACGCCGCGCGTGCTCGGGATGCACGTCGATCTCCGCCAGGTACCCCTCGCCGTCGACCGTGTCGGCCAGCGCGAAACCGACGGCGCGGCCACCGGCGAGCGCGACCCACAGCCGCCCGTCGCGCTGCGCGTCGCGCAGGTACTCGCGGTCCGTGACCCGGTAGCGCAGGCACGGCGGCAGGTCCTCGGCCGCAAACAGGCTGGCCGCCGCCTGCTCGATCCGCGGGATTTCCGCGAGGTGAGCGGGCGCTGCCGGGGCGATCCGGTACCTGTCGGATGTCATGCAGGCGGCGCCGGCAGCCGGTTCAGGGCCACTGGTTGGCTTTGTCCGCAAATCCGGCCCGCTCCGCGGGCACGACGCAGAAGCGCTGGCCCGTCGGCGCCTGCATGACGCACCAGTCGCGTATGTCGGCCACCTTGCGTGCACCCAGGGCTTCCAGCCGCGCCACCTCTGCCGGAATGTCGTCCGTCTCGATGTCCAGGTGCACGCGGCTTGCGTGCTCCACCTGCTGCACCTGGATGTACGGCTCGTCCTCCGGCATAGCGAGCGAGACGTACTTCGGCTCGCGATCGTCCCGTTCCGGCGCTCCCAGCGCCGCGCTCCAGAATGCGGCGGCAAATTCCAGGTCGTCACCGCGGCAATCGATGATCAGCCCGGCAAATCGGCTGTGGTGCATGGCGCTACTCCCTGGCCGGTCTCGCGCCGGCAGCGGTTCGGTGAAACGCCGCATCCGGGCGGGGCTGCGGCAGGAAAAGAAACCCCACCGGCAGACCGTCCGCATCGACCTGCCACTCGACGATGTGCGCCTGACGGTGTCGACCGCCGGCACGATCGGCGCCCTCGAGCGGGGTAAACAAGCTGCGCTGTTGTGCTTGCGGGCGTGCGACGCCCAGGCACTATCGTTGACGCTGCTCCAAGCAGCGCCCTCGTCTTCTGTTCCGGTTCATGCATACGAAAATGCCCGAAGGAGGCATTGTGCCTCACTTCGGGCAAGTAATCGCTTCGGGCTTTTAGCCGGCGGCCACTGCTAATGCAGCAGCCGCGCGGACCTCGAATCCGGAATAGCGCGGGTCACAGCGGCGTGACGTTCTCCGCTTGCGGACCCTTCTGGCCCTGCGTGACCTTCATCGTCACCCTTTGACCTTCGTGCAAGGATCGGCGACCGGACGCATTGATTGCGCTGTGATGGACGAAGACGTCTTTGCCGCCTTCACGAGCGATGAAACCAAAACCCTTTTCATCGTTGAACCACTTTACGGTCCCTTCAACTTCCTCTGACATACATTCTCTCTTGCGATCTTCAGAACCAGGTTGCCCTGGCGTTGATAAACCGGCAACAGCCGGTGCTTCCCGCGAGCCGCGGCACGAAGATCACGGGTATGGGTCCCCCGCTCGCCTGCGCCGCACGCGAGGGCGGTATGGTACGCGCGTCTGGCCCCGCTGCAAACGAAAATCGTACGGCGCCGGGTGTAGCCGGCCGCCGGGCGCCCGGATAGCCTATAACCTTTTGAATATACGATCATTCTTGGATGCAATTCAGCCACGTCGGGAGCGCAGGTAGTCGAGCCAGGGGGCGAAATAGCGCGAATCCCAGCCCCCGGACACTCCCTGGTAGTCGCTTGCCGGCACGTTCACGTGGACGAGGTCGATGCGCCCGTCCTCGTCCTCCGGCGTGAACGATATGATGAGCGTGGAGTTCTCGTCGGTCTTGGCAAAGTTGACCGAACGCCAGGACTGCACGATCAGCCGGTGACGCACGACCTGCAATGTCGTGCCCTTCACGAGGCCACCAAACGCTTCGAACGGTGAACCGGCCTCCTCGGAGATCTTTACCGGCGCGCCGGTGAACGCGCCATGGCACTTCGGATCCATGTACATCTCGTAGAGCTCACCGGCCGGCGCCGGCAGGACTACGGTCTTGCAGATGTTGCGCATCAAGGCGCCCCCGTGGATTTCCCCGATCTATTCCTATTGTCACAGGTATAGCGCATTCGTGCCGGCTTTGCACGGCCAAGGCCGGAATCAACTCGTACCGAACAACCGGTCTCCGGCGTCGCCGAGCCCGGGAACGATGTATTTCCGGTCGTCGAGGCGCTCGTCGATACTGGCGGTATAGATGCTCACGTCCGGGTGCGCCGACTCGATGGTGGCGAGCCCCTCCGGGCAGGTCACGATGCAGACGACGACAATATGGGTCGCGCCGTTCTGCTTCAGGATGTCGATGGCGGCTGCCGTCGAACCGCCGGTGGCGATCATCGGGTCGATGACGATGTGGAGAGCATTCTGCGGCCCCGTCGGTACACGATCGTAGTAGGCCACGGGCTTCTTGGTGCCCTTGTCGCGGTACATGCCGACGAACCCCACGCGGGCCGTCGGCACGAGGTCGAGGATGCCGTCCAGCATGCCGATGCCGGCCCTGAGGATCGGCACGACGATGAGGTCCTCGTCGATCTTGAACCCTTTCGCCTCCGCCAGCGGCGTTTGGACCGTGACCTCGCGCACGTTCACGGCCTTCAGCGCTTCGTAGCAGACGAACATCGTAATCTCGCGCGCGAGGGCGCGAAATTCCTGGTGACCGGTGCGGCGATCGCGAATCAGGGACAGCTTGTGCTGGACGCAGGGGTGCCGAACTTCTTCATGCATAATTGTTGTATATGGCCTGCTATCAATTGAGGCGCCGTCGCGCCCGTGCTGCCCGGGACGTGTTCAGGAAGTGACCCGGACGTCGATTTCCGTTCTCACTGAATTGGCGATAAAGCAGAGATCATGCGCTTTGTGGTGGAGCTTCTCCAGTTCCGCGGCGGTGGGAATCTTGTCCCCGGCAAACGCGACTTTCGGTTCCAGGGTCACCCGCGTGACGGCGATGCGGCCCTCCTCGTTCTTGCCAGTATGGCCGAGGGCGGCGTCGGTGTAGCTGTCGACCACATAGCCCTTCTTTGCCGCCAGCGACAGGAAAAACAGCATGTGGCAACTCGCCAGCGAGGCGACGAAAGCTTCTTCGGGATCCACGTTCTCGGCAACGGACATCGGCAGGGGCACCACGTCCGGCGAGGCGGATGCTTCGATCGCCGCGCCACCATCGAACTCCCAGCGGTGCGCCCGGCTGTAAGCATTGTCCGTGAACGCCTGGTCACCGCGCTGCCAGATAACCATCGCCGTATGTTCGGACATTCGTTGCTCCTCGTTGGCTGCCGGCGCCGGTTCGCCTTCAGTCGCCAAGTTTAAATGCTTCCGGCGTCATCGCAATCGCGATCAGCACCGCGCAACCCGGCGGCGTTCCATTACTCGACCAGCGTGTCGAGCCTCGGCAGGATGTCGGCGATCCTCGATGCCTCGCGCGTGTCGGGCCACAGGAAGGTGGCGCCGTTCCCGGACAGGTACTCCAGGCGATCGGAGAGGAAGCCGAGTGCCAGCAGCAATGCCTGCAGGCTGTCCGCGCCGTGGATCTTCCGTAGTCGTTCCACGTGCGGAATCTCCACTTCGCAGGCCCAGCTACCGTCGCCTTCCGCGCGCGGCAGACCAACCTGTATCCGCGTGAGGACCTCGTCCCCGTCCGGCGGCACGTAGACGATCTCGGTCGACGCGATTGGATTCTCCACGGCTGGTCCTCTCTGTCGGCGACGCGCCGTTCCGAAATAATCCGCCTCCCGACAGGGACCGTCAACGCGGCGGTAAAAATTGCACGGGAATGAACGGAATGCCGGCGGCGGCCTTGCCCGGCGCGGGGATGAGGAGCGGCCGCACTGTCGGCACGGTGCGCATGAACATGGGACTGGCATGGATATTGCTCGTCATCCTGCACCGAGACGGCGAGCGCCAGCCCCCGTGACGAGGTGGACGGCCACCCGGCGCCAGCCATGCCCGGCCCTGCCGCCGCATTCCCTTCTTTCAATTGCATGTTGTTTCAGGAGAAAGGTATGAAGACTTTTGCACTCTTGACCCTGTCGCTGCTGTTCCTCGGCGGTTGCCAGACGATGCGGGATTTCGAGAACCCGCTGGCCAACGCGTACAGCGGCTTCGACGAGGACGGCGACGGTGTGATCAGCCAGCAGGAAGCGCAGGATTCACCCAGCCTGGCCGAGAACTTCGAGCGTATCGACACCAATGGCAGTGGTGGGATCGACAAGAAGGAGTACCAGGCCGCAACCATGCACGTGGCGGATCTCGAGTTCGGCGAGGTGGACGTAAACCAGGACGGCGTCGTCAGCGAACGCGAGGCGGCGGCGATGCCGGTATCGCTCAAGGAAGCGTTCAGCGACGTCGACACCGACGGCGACAACAACGTCAGCCCGCAGGAGTACGAAGCAGCCACGACCAACCTGCTGGCAAACGTCGAGTTCAGCTCGCTGGACACCGACGGCGACGGTGTCATCGGGGAAAACGAAGCGAAAAAGATGCCTCCGCTCTCGGAAGCGTTTCACCGGTTCGACACGGATGCCGACAAGCTGATCAGCGAAGAGGAATTCGTAACGGCGCAGCGGTAAGCAGGAGCTGCATCGCGCGCGGCGAATCGTCAGCGGCGGCTCGCACCTTGCGAGTCGCCGGTCGATTGCTCGACAACCAGCACCAGTCCCCGCACGTCGGTGACGACTAAGTGCTCGCCTTCGCGATAGAGCACGCCGTCGCGGGACCGCGCGTTCCATGTCTCGCCGTTGAGCACGACCTTGCCCCGGCTGCCGGCCGGGTCAGGAACGAAATCCTCGACTACCCTCGCTGTGCGCCCGACGTCGCTGATCCGGTTATCGTGCGGGTTGCGCTTCGCGGCCCGCTCGTCGGACAACGCCATCAGCAAGTCGCCGAACAGGAAATGCAGCGCGAAGACGCCCAGCGCCCCGAGGGCAACGAGGCGGACCAGTCCGTCCGCGAACAGCGCGACGATGGCCGCCGCCACGAGTCCCAGGTAAAACGCGATGACCCCGGCTTCGGACCGGCCCGGCAGGCTGGTCCGTTTCGCGCTCACCGGTGGCGCTCCCCGGCAATGGCGGCGAGGCACCCCAGGCCGATGAATGTGCCGCCGGCCAGGTAACGGCCCGATTCGCGCAGCCGCCGCAGGCGTCCGAAAGCGCGCGCGAGAGCACCGGCCGCCAGCACATAGGCCGTGTCCGTGAGCAGGGCCGTCAGCACGAACAGCGTCCCGAGAAGCACGCTCTGCGCCAGCGGATGCGCACTGCCGCTCATGAACTGCGGCAGGAAGGCGGCGAAGAACAGGGCCGTCTTCGGGTTGAGAAGAGCGACCAGGAAACCGTCGCGAAAAATGACGGCCGGGCGGTCATGCCGCACCGGTGGCGAGGGCGCTCCTGCCGCCGGCTGCGCACGCAGCATGCGGATCCCGAGCCACACCAGGTAGAGCGCACCGGCGTATTTTACGGCCGTGAACGCGAGCGAGGAGACCGCGAACAGCGCTCCGAGCCCGATCGAAGCACCGACCGCGTTGCCGAAGTTGCCGAGCGCGATGCCGCCGACGGATGCCAGGCCGGCGGCCCGCCCCTGCGTCAGGCTGCGCATCACGATGTAGAGCACACCGGGCCCCGGCGTAACCGCGAGCACCACGCTCGCGGCGACGAAAGCGGTGAGCAGCGGCCAGGCCGGCAGCAGGTCGTGCAAAGGTCAATCTCCCTCGTTCGTCCGGAGGGTGCGGCGAGCGCTGCGCGCCCGCCGGTTGCCAGGAGATGATAGCTGACGACGGGCCGATGGTCTTTCCTGAAGGCCCGGCCGGGCGCTTACAGCATGCGCGGTATCTGCGACGAGTGATGGTTCAGGATCGGGGACGGGCGCCCGAGATCGAGGAGGAACGTAAAACGGGCCTCGAAATTGAGCGGCGCGTCCTCGACCGCGAAGCGCCAGCGGTAGATACCCGCCAACGCGTACAGCCCTTCGCCCACGGGGGTGATTAACCGCGGCCTTTCGTGTAGGGACAGCAGGAGCTCGTCGCGGTTGCAAAGTGTCTCGAAGTATTCCCGGATGCGCGCCGGCGTGTTGAGCAGCCGATTGGAAAACGTGGGAATCAGGACGGCGCTCTCGTCGTACTTCGCGAGCACGCCCGCGAGGTCGCGGTCGTTGACGAGCTCGGCCCATTCGTTCAAAAAATCGTTCGGATTCTGGTTTGGCATCCGGCCATGATATCAGGCCGCGGCACGAGCGGCAGGAGGCATTACGTTTCTCGTGAAACGACCAGCGCCAGATCGATTTCCAGGCCGCCGCCGCTCCAGGTGTATTCGACCGGGACTTCCGGCGTGGCGGCGAATTGCAGGGTGCCGGTATCGATCCGGTACCAGCTACCCCGCGATTTTTCATAAAGCTGCAGTTGAACCCGGATCGTCTCGTCGCTTTCCTGTGAGAACGCCAGGTCGACCCGGTGCTGCGACATTTCCAACGGGATGACGTGGCCGGCCCGTACCCGCGCACTGCTTCTGATCTGGCTCGCGGAATCGCCTGCGGAGAGCTTGAGGTCGTAGTTCGCGGCAAAAACGGTCATGGTTTCCGCAGCCGCGCCCGTTGCGAGCGAACCCGCCAGGAGCACTGCTGGCAGCCAACGGCTCATCTTTCCCCTCCCTCAGCCAAGCTTGCGTATCCCGACCGCATGCCGGATCTCGCGGATGAAAGGTGTGGAGATCATGCGCGCCTTCTCGGCGCCCTTCAGCAGCGCCTTCTCGACCTCTGCCGGATGCTCTACCAGGCGCCGGTATTCCTCGCGAGAGTCCTCCAGGTGCGCGTTCAGGTACTCGAACAGCACCTGCTTCATCTCACCCCAGGCGATACCTTCCGCATAGCGCCTTTCGATCGCCTCGACCTCGGCGTCGGTGGCAAACGCCTTGTAGATGTCGAACAGCGTCGAGTCCCGGGTGTCCTTCGGCTCGCCCGGCTCCAGGCTATTGGTCTTGATCTTCATGATCAGCTTGCGCAGCTTCTTCTCGTCGGAGAACAACGGGATCGTATTGTTGTAGCTCTTGCTCATCTTGCGCCCGTCGAGCCCGGCAAGCACAGCGGTCTTTTCGCTGATTTCGGGCTCCGGTAGCACGAACAGCTCGCCGTAGTGGTGATTGAAACGCTGTGCGATGTCCCGGGCCATCTCGACGTGCTGCTTCTGGTCGCGTCCCACGGGAACCTTCGTCGCCTTGAACATCAGGATGTCGGCGGCCATCAGGATGGGATAGCTGTACAGGGCCATCGAAATCCCTTTGTCGGGATCGTTGTTGCCGCTCTCCTCGTTCGCCTGCACCATCGCTTTGTACGAATGGGCGCGATTCATGAGCCCCTTGGCCGTCATGCTCGTCAGGATCCAGGTCAGCTCCGTGATTTCAGGAATGTCCGACTGCCGGTAGAACACTGCGTTGTCGGTGTCGAGGCCCAGTGCCAGCCAGGCGGCGGCGATCTCCAGCGTCGAGCGCGCGATCTTCGCCGGGTCCTCGGCTTTTGCGAGCGCATGGAAGTCGGCGAGGAAATAATAGTTCTGCTTCGACCGGTCCTTGCTCGCGGCAATGCCGGGCCGGATCGCCCCGACGTAGTTGCCGATGTGCGGGGTGCCGGTTGTAGTGATGCCCGTCAGGTAGATGTCCATTTCAATATCCCGCGGCCTGCCCGTCCTTGCGCGATTCCGAAGCGCCGTAATATACGCCCTTTTCGTGATCGCGCCGGATGGCCTGGTAGCCGCCATATGTCGTCGGCTCGGTTGCGACAACGTGCCCGCGCTTCCGCAATTCCGCGCGAACCGCCTCGGAATAGCCGCTTTCGAGGTAAACGCTGCCGCCGCTCGTCATGATCTCGTCCGTAGGCTGCGACGAACCCGCATGACGGATGCGCGGCGCGTCACCGGCCTCCTGCAGGTTCATTCCAAAATCGATCATGTTGACGAGGATCTGCACGTGGCCCTGCGGCTGCATGGCGCCTCCCATCACTCCGAAGGACATGTACGGCCGGCCATCCCGCATCACGAACGCGGGAATGATCGTGTGGAAGGGCCGCTTCCCCGGTTCGAATACATTGGCGTGCCCCTCCTGCAGGCTGAAGAGCGCACCGCGGTTCTGCAGGCAGAAGCCCAGCTCGGCCGGGGTCATCCCCGAACCCATGCCGCCGTAGTTGCTCTGGATCAGCGACACCATGTTGCCGCCCGAGTCGGCCACGGTGAGATAGATCGTGTCACCCTTCTCCAGCCCCGGATCGCCTGCCGCATAGGTGTCTGCCGCGCGCTCCGGGTCAATCATCTCCCGCCGGCGATCGGCGTAGGATTTTGCCAGCAGCATCGCGAGCGGCGCCTCGTAAAAGTCCGGATCGGCGTAGTACTTCGCGCGGTCCTCGTAGACCAGCTTCTTTGCTTCGACGAAGGTGTGCACATAGTCGGCGCTGCCGAAGCCCATCGCGTGCAGGTCGTAGCCCTCGAGGATGTTCAGCATCTGCAGCGCGGCGACGCCCTGGCTGTTCGGCGGCAGCTCATAGACGTCGTAGCCGCGATAGTCGGTCGACAGCGGCTCGACCCATTCGGAATCGTGCTGCGCCAGGTCTGCATAGCTCAGGAAGCCGCCGTTCTCCGCCATGTAGGCATCGATCGTGCGCGCGATCTCGCCCTTGTAGAACGCATCGCGGCCGCCGGCGGCGATTCTCTCGTAAGTAGCCGCCAGGCGGGGATTGCGGAAGACGTCGCCCGTATCCGGCGCCTCGCCGCCCGGCAGGAAGGTATCGCTGAAACCCGGGAAATCCGCGCGGGTTCTGGCGTTCAGCTCCCACACGTGTGCGATGAGCTCCGAAACCGGGAAGCCCTCCCGTGCATACGCGATTGCCGGCGCGAGGATGTCCTTCATCGACAACCGGCCGTAACGCCCGTGCAGCTCGAACCAGCCGTCCACCGCGCCCGGAACGCTCACGGGCAGCGGCCCGAGATACGGAATCGCGGCCAGGCCTCGCTCCCGGAAATACCCCGGCGACAACGATTGCGGCGAGCGGCCCGAAGCGTTCAGCCCGGCCAGCTCGTGCTTGTCCGCATCCCACACGATCGCGAACAGGTCGCCTCCGATGCCGCTGCCCGTCGGCTCCATGAGGCCGAGCGCCGCGTTCGCGGCAATCGCCGCGTCCACCGCACTGCCGCCTGCCTTCAGGATATCGAGGGCGACCTGCGTCGCGAGCGGCTGGCTGGTTGCTGCCATCCCGTGAGGTGCAATGACCTCCGATCGCGATGCGAAGGGTTCTCCGGTGATCCGGTCGTAACCCTTGGCTGTTACGCTAACCATGAGCGCCACCACCAGCGTTGCCGCTCGCTTCATGCATCTCTCTCCGCCCGCTCGAAAGGCCCGCCCAGTCGCTCATTCGATGGTACCAAACTTCGCTCCTTCGGCCTTGCCGGACGAAAACCGGCTCCGGCAGGACGCATGCAACGCTTGTGAGCAGGCCCTGGTATGCCGGCTGATTGAAAGCGAGGGCGGACCGGCGCCGCGGCCGCTCGCCGGTAGCGCGGGACACGGGTTATCATGGCTGCCATGACCAGCCCAAGCTACGCCGACCCTGCAGTGCTCGGCGAACTGTATCCCGCTCACGTCGAGGAGATGAAGGCACGTCACGACCGGGCGCTCGAACAGGCCGGCGCGGGACATGCCGTCATCTTTTCGGGAGCACCCGAGCCGGTTTTCCTCGACGATTCGTACTACCCGTTCAAGGCCAACCCGCACTTCGTGAGCTGGCTGCCACTGACTGACACGCCGTTTTCATACCTGGTCTACACCCCCGGCGAGACGCCGCGGCTGGTCTACTACCAGCCGAAGGACTACTGGCACACGCCGCCGTCGACACCGAGCGGTTTCTGGACCGGGTATTTCGATATCCACGTCGTGCACTCGCAGGACGACGTGCCGGCACTCCTGCCGGAAAATCGCGAGCATTGCGTGCTGCTCGGCAAGGTGCTGGACCGGGCGCACGCCTTCGGCATCGAGCGGGTCAACCCGACCACGCTACTCAACCGGCTTCACTATGCCCGCGGCATCAAAACGCCGTACGAGCAGGAATGCATGCGCGGCGCATCGCGCCGTGCAGCCGCCGGGCACCGCGCCGCCGAGGAAGCCTTCCGCGAAGGCCTGTCCGAGTACGCTATCCACCTGGCATATTGCCGCGCCGTCTCGCACACGGAGCACGAGCTGCCTTATGGCAACATCGTGGCGCTGAACGAAAATGCGGCGGTAATGCACTACCAGCACCAGGCCCGCGAGGCGCCCGCCGAGATCCGTTCCTTCCTCCTCGATGCGGGCGCGCAATGCAAGGGCTACGCGTCCGATATCACGCGCACCTGGTCATACAAGTCCCGCGACTTTCGCGACCTGGTCGGGCGCATCGACGCGCTGCAGCAGGAACTGGTCGGCGAGGTCCGGGCGGGGTACGACTTCATCGAATTGCACCTGCTGGCGCACCGGAAAATCGCCGGAGTCCTGCAGGACCTGCAGCTCGCATCCGGGAGCACCGAGGCCCTGATCGCAAACGGGGTGACCAGCGCGTTCTTCCCGACGGGGCTCGGGCACCTGCTCGGCATCCAGGTTCACGACGTCGGCGGCCTCATGGCGGACGAGGGCGGCAGGACGATCGACCGGCCGAGCGGCCATCCGTACCTGCGCCTCACGCGCAAGCTCGAGGCGGATATGGTGCTGACGGTCGAACCGGGCCTCTATGTCATCGACATGCTACTCGACAACCTGCGCGGCACGCCCGGCTACGCCATGGTGAACCAGGCGCGGGTGGACAAGTTCCGGCCTTTCGGAGGGGTACGCATCGAGGACAACGTGCGCGTGCTGGAGAACGGCTGCGAAAATTTCACGCGGGACGCGTTCGCGGCGTCGTAGGGGATGGCACGGAGGCCGATCACGCAGAGCGAGATCAGCCAACGTCCGCCTATAGCAGTTCGTTCATCTTCCGGGCCAGCGTGAAATCGAGGTCAGTGATTCCTTGCGCCTCGTGCGTCACGAGGTGCACCGTCACCTTGTTGTAGACGTTCGACCACTCCGGGTGGTGGTTGAGTTTGTCCGCTTCGATAGCGGCACTCGCCATGAACCCGAACGCCCGCGCGAAGTCGGGGAACTTGAACTGCCTTGCCAGCTTGCCGTCGGCCAGCGTCCAACCTTCGAGGCCGGCAAGCCGCTCCTCGATGTCACTCCTGGAAAGCTTCACGGCCATCACCTGTCTCCTCGTGTCCTGTCACATGAGGCCGACCCGGACACCAGGGAGCCACTGCACAAGTCGTGGTCGGCGTCTTTTCGCCCAGGCTTGTGCAGAGGCTCCCTAGGTGTCCGGCTCGGTCTGCCGGCGCGGCGGTGCCCCGGCCGCGCTCTCGCGCATTTGCGCCTTCAGGCGTGCCTTCACGCGCCGTCCCTTGCGCAGCAGCGCCGGCCTCAGCCACATGCCCAGCCGCGGGAAGAGGTAGGAAAGCGTGGTGAGCACGCCGCTCGCCGGCGGCATCGAGCGTTCGCGTGCGTTGTCGACCGCGAGGTTCATCACCACCCGGGCAACCTCCTCCGCCGTGCTGAGCGGCTGCGAAAACGTGATGTCGGCCACGGCATCGATGTTGGCCATGATGAAGCCGGTGTCGATCGGACCGGGCGATACCGCCGCGAGCTTGATGCCGGAGCCGGCCAGTTCCTCGCCGAGCGCAAATGTGAAGGCGCGCAGGCCGAACTTGCTCGCCGAGTAGGTTGCGGCGCCGGGTACCGGCGTGCGCCCGGCGAGCGAGGCCACATTGATAATGGCACCTTCACCGGCCTTCCGGAGGTAAGGCAGCGCCAGCCGGGAAAGCACGATCGGCGCCTTCAGGTTGACGTCGATCATGCGGCCGAGCTCGCGTGCTTCGACCGTCTCAACCGGTCCGCGCCGGTGGTAGCCGGCGTTGTTCACGAGCACGTGGATAGCGCCGAACTCGCGTTCCGCGCGCTCGAGCAGGCCCGGCACCGCGGCCTCGTCCGACACGTCCATGGCACAGGTGATTACGCGCGCTTTGGGGCGAAGTTCATCGGCGACGCGCTCCAGCTTTTCCGCTCCGCGCGCGACCAGCACGAGATTCGCGCCTGCTTCGGCGAAGCGGCGTGCAACGGCAGCGCCCACGCCCTCGGAGCCGCCGGTGACAATGACGGTCTTGTTGCGGAAATCGTTGTCCACCCCGGGAAGTCTAACAGGCGGCGTGGTGGATCGTGCCTTGTTGCGGCCGGTTGGCCCGGCGCCAGCACCGCGAAGCGGCCCACAAGCCGCGCAGGGCATTGTTGCCGCGCGTCGGGATCAGAAACGCAGATAGCCGCGCAATTTGCGCCAGAACGACGTTTCCCAGCCGTAGACCTCGAGCTGCTCCGGGTCGTAGTCCGCCGCGGGCAGCGTTATCGAGGCCGGCATGGGCTCGTTGGCGGCGGCACCCGCTTCGACGTCGAGCCTGCCTCCCCGGCGATCCAGGGCGCCCGTCAGCCCGTCGACCGCGAGACTCAGGCGTGGCAGCACCTCGTCATCGACGATATCGTCCAGGAAGACGGCGTCGGGATCGAAAGCGTCCTTTTCGAGCACGAGGCAGTCGGTGAAGGGCTGTTCCTTGCTGATGGCAGTGCTTCCGGGATTTCAACGCGTGCACGGTACCCGGGGCGGGCCGGGATTGCCGTGAGAGTTTTCACAGGTTCGCGAGAAATTCCCGGGGCGAGGCGCCATTTGTGGGCACCCTGGAACAAGAGTGCCGTTGCGAGGTATCCTGCGCAGCCCGCCCGGGGCGGGCTCCTTTAACGTGGATTAGCTGCCGGCCTGGTCCCCCGCGGGCGGGTCGACGAGCTGGACGATCGCCATCGGGGCCGCGTCGCCCGGCCGGGGGCCGAGCTTCAGGATACGCAGGTAGCCGCCCGGACGGTTGCGAAAACGCGGCCCCAGGTCCTGGAAGAGCTTGCCAACGACTTCCTTGTCCCGCAGCCGGTCGAACGCCAGGCGGCGTTTGGCGACGCCGTCCTCGCGCGCCATCGTGATCAGGGGCTCCACGACGCGGCGCAGCTCCTTGGCCTTGGGCAGGGTGGTGCGAATGGTCTCGTGACGCAGGAGCGAGGCCGCCATGTTGCGGAACATCGCCTTGCGGTGAGAGCTGGTGCGGCCGAGTTTCCGGCCGGCCTTTTTGTGGCGCATGACTCTTTAGCCTTTCAAACGCGTCGGCCCGACAGGTCGGGCCGTTCTGCATAAAATCGCGGGAAGGTCGCGGCCGCGCGACGGCCGCGGTTCCCGATAACTACATGACGAGCTCGTGCTCCGGACGCAGGCTCGGCGGCGGCCAGTTGTCGAGGCGCATGCCGAGTCCGAGGCCGTGCTGCTCGAGCACTTCCTTGATTTCGGTGAGCGACTTCTTGCCGAGGTTTGGCGTGCGCAGCAGCTCCACTTCCGTGCGCTGCACGAGGTCGCCGATGTACATGATGTTCTCGGCCTTCAGGCAGTTCGCCGAGCGCACCGTGAGCTCCAGCTCGTCGACGGGCCGCATGAGGATCGGGTCGACCTGGCTCTCCGCCAGCGCGCCCGCGCCCTCTTCCTGGCCCTGCAGGTCGACGAACACCGATAGCTGGTCCTTGAGGATGCTGCCCGCGCGGCGGATCGCCTCTTCCGGGTCGATCGTGCCGTTCGTCTCGATGTCGATGATCAGCTTGTCGAGGTCCGTGCGCTGTTCGACACGCGCCGACTCCACGTCGTAGGTCACCCGGTTGACCGGGCTGAACGACGCGTCGAGCTGCAGCCGCCCGATCGGGCCGGACTGCTCCTCGAACGCCGGACGCTGCGTCGCCGGACGGTACCCGCGGCCGCGCTCGACCTTCAGGATCATGTTGAGCTCACCCGCTTTCGTCAGGTTCGCGATCACGATCTCCGGATTCATGATCTCGACGTCGTGGTCGAGCTGGATGTCGGCACCCGTGACCGGGCCCGGGCCCTTCTTGGAGAGCCGGAGCTCGGCGGAATCGCGGTTGTGCATGCGCACGGCCACCTGCTTCAGGTTCAGCAGGATGTCGACGACATCCTCTTGCACGCCTTCGATGCTGGTGTACTCGTGCAGCACGCCGTCGATCTCCGCTTCAACAATAGCCGCTCCAGGCATCGACGACAGCAAAATGCGGCGCAGGGCATTGCCGAGCGTGTGGCCATAACCGCGCTCGAACGGCTCGATGGTCACCTTGGCATGTAGTTCGTCCACCGGCGAAACCTTCACGACGCGCGGCTTCAGAAAATCGTGTACTGATTCCTGCATGGGTAAATACCCTCCTGACTATTTCGAGTAAAGCTCGACGACAAGGTTTTCGTTGATGTCCGGAAGTATGTCCTGGCGATCCGGCAACGACTTCAGCACCCCTGCCATCTTCTTCGCATCCACGTCGACCCAGTCGGGCAACCCGACCTGGCTCGCAATCTCCAAAGCGCTCTGGATGCGAAGCTGCTTTTTTGCTTTTTCGCGAACGCCGATTGCATCGCCGGCGTTCACCTGGGCCGAAGGAATGTTGACCACCCGGCCGTTCACTTCGATGCCCTTGTGACTGACGAGCTGCCGCGCTTCCGCGCGCGTTGCAGCAAAGCCCATGCGGTAGACCACGTTGTCCAGCCGTCCTTCCAGCAGGCGCAGCAGGTTCTCACCGGTCGACCCCTTCAGCCGGGTCGCCCGCTTGTAGTAGCCGCGAAACTGCCGCTCGAGCACACCGTACATACGGCGCAGCTTCTGCTTCTCGCGGAGCTGCATGCCGTAGTCCGACAGGCGCGGACGCCGCTGCGCGGCACCTCCGGGAGGAACCTCGAGCTTGCACTTCGACTCGAGCGGCCTGACACCGCTCTTCAGAAACAGGTCCGTGCCTTCGCGGCGGGACAGTTTGCACTTTGGTCCTAGATATCTTGCCATTGCTGACTCTCTGCGTACCTCTTTTGCGCGGCTAGACGCGGCGCTTTTTCGGCGGGCGGCAGCCGTTATGCGGGATCGGCGTGACGTCCTCGATATTCTGGATCCGGAGCCCCAGGGCGTTCAGCGCGCGCACGGCCGACTCGCGCCCCGGGCCCGGCCCGCGCACCCGCACGTCCAGGTTCTTGACGCCGTATTCAAGCGCCAGCCGGCCGGCTTTCTCGGACGCAACCTGCGCCGCGAACGGCGTCGACTTGCGCGATCCGCGGAAGCCGCAGCCGCCGGCGGTCGCCCAGGAAAGCGCATTGCCTTGCCGGTCCGTGATCGTGATGATCGTATTGTTGAAGGAGGCATGGATGTGCGCGATCGCGTCCACGACATGCTTCTTCACCTTCTTGCGTTTCTGGGGTTCAGCCATTCTTTGCTGTCCTGTCTATAAACCGTAGGCGCATCAGCGCTTGATCGGGCGTCGCGGACCCTTGCGGGTACGCGCGTTCGTGCGCGTGCGCTGGCCGCGCAACGGCAGCCCGCGGCGATGCCGAATGCCGCGGTAGCAGCCGAGGTCCATCAGCCGCTTGATGTTCATCGACGTTTCCCGCCGGAGGTCGCCTTCGACCACCAACTTCGAAACCGCGTTACGAATTCCGGCCACTTCCGGCTCCGCCAGGTCCTTGACCTGGGTCGACGGATCGATACCGGCAGCCTCGCAAATCTGTTTCGCGCGCGAGCGGCCGATGCCGTAGATCGACGTCAGTGCAATCACGACGTGCTTGTTGGGCGGTATGTTGATGCCTGCTATACGTGCCATTGCGTTTAACCTTGACGCTGCTTGTGCCGTGAGTCGGTGCAAATCACGCGCACCACGCCGTTCCTGCGAATAATCTTGCAGTTACGGCACATCTTCTTGACCGATGCCCTGACTTTCATGTCTCTTCTCCGAATCTTGCCTAAGCCGATCAGCGCAGTTGACCGCTGCGGCCGTAATTGCGCAGGTTCGCCTTCTGCATCATGCCCTCGTACTGGTGGCTCATCGCGTGCGCCTGCATCTGCGACATGAAATCCATCGTCACCACCACCAGGATCAGGAGCGACGTACCGCCGAAGGTGAACGGCATGCTCGGGTAGAACATCCGCAGCAACTCGGGCAACACGCACACGCCGGTGACGTACAAGGCGCCCCAGAAGGTCAACCGCGTCAACACCTTGTCGATGTAGTCCGCGGTCTGCGCGCCCGGTCGAATGCCGGGGACGAACGCGCCCGAGCGCTTCAGGTTGTCCGCTGTCTCCTTCGAGTTGAAGACCAGCGCCGTGTAGAAAAAGCAGAAAAAGATGTTCATCGCCGCGTACAGCAGCACGTAAATCGGCTGTCCCGGCCCGAGGTTCGCGCCGAGCGTCTGCAACCCTTCCTGGAACGCGTTCGGGTTCGTCGTCTGCCCGAAGAACTGTGCGATCGTTGCCGGGAACAACAAGATGCTGGACGCGAAGATCGGCGGGATCACACCCGACATATTGATCTTGAACGGCAGATGCGTGCTCTGCGCCGCGTACAAGCGCCTGCCCTGCTGCCGCCGTGCGTAGTTCACGGTGATCCTCCGCTGGGCCCGTTCCATGAAAACACAGAAGGTCGTTGCGCCAATGGCGCCGAGCAGCATCAGGATCGCGGTGCCCGAACCCATCTCCCCGCTGCGCACCAGCTCGGCGGTACCGGCCACGGCTGCGGGCAGCGCAGCCACGATGCCGGCCAGGATGATCATCGAGATGCCGTTGCCGATGCCGCGTTCGGTGATCTGTTCGCCGAGCCACATCAGGAACATCGTGCCCGTGACGAGCGTGATGCACGCCGTGATCAGGAACGCGGGCCCCGGGTGCACGACGACGCCCGGCTGGCTTTGCAGCCACGACGCGGCAGCCACGGACTGGAACAGGGAGAGCCCCACCGTTCCATAACGGGTGTACTGCGTAATCTTCCGACGCCCCTGCTCACCTTCTTTGCGTAGCTGCTGCAGCGCCGGGTGGATCATGCTCGCCATCTGCATGACGATTGCCGCCGAGATGTACGGCATGATGCCAAGCGCAAAAATGCCGAAGCGCGCAAGTGCGCCGCCCGAGAACATGTTGAACAGCGCCAGCATGTTGCCGCTCTGCTGGTCGAAGAAGTTGGCCAGCGCGGCCGGGTCCACGCCCGGGACGGGAATGAACGTGCCCACCCGGAATACGACCAGCGCTCCCACGAGGAACGCCAGGCGCTTCTTGAGCTCGCCCAGTTTGCCCGCCGCCTTGGCGACGTCCGCCGGATTTTGAGTGGGCCTTTTCGCCACGTTCCTGTCCGTTCAGTCCCTATTCAATGCTGCCGCCCGCGGCCTCGATCGCCGCGCGCGCACCTTTCGTTACCGCCAGCCCTTTGATCTTGACGGCCTTCTCGAGCTTGCCGGACGCGATGACCTTCACCTTTTCCGCCACCGCCGGCACCAGGCTCGCTTTCTTCAGCACCTCGAGGTCGATCACGTCGGCCTCGGGGATGGCCAGCTCGTGCAGGCGCAACTCGGCCGTCTTTTTAGCCGAGAACGAGCGGAAGCCCACCTTCGGCAGGCGCCGCTGCAGCGGCATCTGGCCGCCTTCGAAGCCGACCTTGTGATAGCCGCCGGCGCGCGCGTGCTGGCCCTTCTGGCCGCGCCCGGCCGTTTTGCCCTGGCCGGCCGAATGGCCGCGGCCCAGGCGCTTGCCGTCTTTCTTGGCGCCCTTCGCGGGGCTCAGTGTGTTCAGGCGCATCTACACTTCCTCTACGGTCACGAGGTGCGAAACTTTGTTGATCATGCCGCGCACGGCCGGCGTGTCCTCGACGGTCACGCTCTGGTGCATCTTCCGGAGCCCCAGGCCCGCCACGCAGTCGCGGTGGGCCTTCAGCCGCCCGTAGCGGCTCTTCGTCAGCGTCACTTTCAGCTGTTTCTTGCTCATGCTCGTCTCCCCGGCTCTCGACGCGCCCTGCACGTCAGGCCAGGATCTCCTTCACTTTCTTGCCGCGCTTGGCGGCGATCGCCTTCGGCGAATGGATGTCCGACAGTGCGCCGATGGTCGCACGCACGACGTTGATCGGGTTGCGCGAGCCGTAGCTCTTGGCCAGGACGTTGCGCACGCCGGCGCACTCGAACACCGCGCGCATGGCGCCGCCCGCGATGACGCCCGTACCTTCCGAGGCCGGCTGCATGTACACGTAGGTGGCGCCGTGGCGGCCCTTCTTCGCGTACTGCAGGGTCTCGTTCGTCAGGTTCACCTTGATCATGTTCTTGCGGGCCGCCTGCATCGCCTTCTGGATGGCAATGGGCACCTCGCGCGCCTTGCCATAGCCGAAGCCGACCTTGCCCTGCCCGTCACCGACCACCGTCAGCGCGGTGAAGCCGAACTGGCGGCCGCCCTTGACCACCTTGGCGACGCGGTTGACCGTGACCAGCTTCTCGATGAAGTCGTCGGCGCCCTGTGATTGTTCCATTCTTGCCATTGATCGATCCTAAAATTTCAGTCCGGCTTCCCGGGCGGCATCGGCCAGCGCCTTCACGCGGCCGTGATAGCGAAAACCCGAACGGTCGAACGCGACAGTGTCGATGCCGGCCGCCTTGGCCTTCTCGGCGATTCGCGCGCCGACGATCGCCGCGGCGGCAACGTTGCCGGTGCTCTTCGTGCCCTTGCGCACGTCCTGCTCCAGGCTCGAGGCCGCCGCCAGCACATGTCCGCCGTCGGGTGCGATGATCTGGGCGTAAATATGCCGGGGCGTGCGGTGCACGCTCAGGCGATTGACCGCCAGCCGTTCGATCTTCGCGCGGCCCTTCCTGGCGCGGCGCAGCCGATTCTGTTTCTTGTCCAGTTTCATGGATGAATTGCCTACTACTCGTCTTGGCCTACTTCTTCTTGGCTTCCTTGATCACGACGCGCTCATCGCTGTAGCGCACACCCTTGCCCTTGTACGGCTCGGGCGGACGCAAGCGGCGGATCTCGGCGGCCACCTGGCCGACCTGCTGCTTGTCCGCGCCGCGAATGATCACTTCAGTCTGGCTCGGTGTTTCGATCGTGATGCCTTCCGGCACGTCGAATGCGACCGGGTGCGAAAAGCCCAGAGTCAGGTTGAGCTTCTTGCCCTGCGACTGCGCACGATAGCCGACACCGACCAGCTCCAGCTTCTTCTCGAAACCTTCGGTCACGCCGTGCACCATGTTGGCGAGCAGTGCCCGCGTCGTGCCGGCGACGGCCGTCGCGAAACGCGAGTTCGAGCGCCGCTCGACCGTCAGGCGGTTCTCTTCCTGCGCCACGCCGACTTCGGAGTTCAGCTCCATCGACAGCGCGCCCTTCTTGCCTTTCAGGCTGGCCGTCGTGCCGTTCAGGCTGAACTCGACACCGTCGGGCAGCACCACCGGGTTTTTTGCAACTCTGGACATTCTCGTCTCTCGTAAGACCTCGAGCGTTCCGTTTCCATCAGGAAACGACGCAAATCACCTCGCCGCCGATACCCTGCTCACGCGCCTGGCGGTCGCTCATGACGCCCGCGGACGTCGACACGATGGCCACACCCAGGCCGCCCTGCACCTTCGGCAACTCCTGCCGGCCGCGGTAGATGCGCAGCCCCGGCTTGCTGACGCGCGCGATGTGCTCGATGACGGGCCGGCCCTCGAAATACTTGAGCTCCACGGTCAGCGTCGTCTTGGCGCCGTCTTCCTCGGCGGCAAAATCGGCAATGTAGCCCTCGTCCTTCAGCACGCGCGCCACCGCGACTTTCGCGCTGGACGACGGCATCGCCACGCTTACCTTGCGCGCCTTCTGCCCGTTGCGGATGCGGGTCAGCATGTCGGCGATCGGGTCGGTATTGCTCATCTCGTGTGCCTCCTACCAGCTCGCCTTGGTCAGGCCGGGGATCTCGCCCTTCATGGCGGCTTCCCGAAGCTTGTTTCGCGCCAGCCCGAACTTGCGGTAAAAGCCGTGTGGCCTGCCCGTAATCGCGCAGCGATTACGCATCCGGGATGCACTGGCGTCGCGCGGCATGGCGTTCAGCTTGGCCTGCGCTTCCATCCGCTCTTCGTCGCTGCTCGACACGCTGCGGATCACTTCCTTCAGCATGGCGCGCTTCTTCGCGTAGCGCTTGACGGTTGCGGCGCGGCGGCGCTCACGCTCGATCATCGATTTCTTTGCCATAAGTCTCTTCTATTTCCTGAAGGGAAAGTTGAACGCTTCGAGGAGCGCCCGTCCTTCCTCCGCATTGCGAGCCGTGGTGGAAATGGTGATGTCCATGCCGCGGATCGCGTCGATCTGGTCGTAGTTGATTTCCGGGAAAATAATCTGCTCCTGCACACCGAGGCTGTAGTTGCCCTGGCCGTCGAAAGAGCGTGGATTCAGCCCGCGAAAATCGCGTGTGCGCGGAATCGCAATATTCACGAGGCGGTCCAGGAACTCGTACATGCGTTCCCGGCGCAGCGTAACCTTGCAGCCGATCGGGTAGCCGTCGCGGATTTTGAAGCCAGCGACCGACTTGCGGGCGAGCGTCTTCACCGGCTTCTGCCCGGCAATCTTCTGCATGTCGCCGATCGCGTGGTCCAGCACCTTGCGGTCGGCCACGGCCTCGCCTACGCCCATGTTCAGCGTAATCTTGGTAATACGCGGCACCTGCATGGGGTTCTTCAGGCCGAGTTTCGTCCCGATTTTCTCATGCAGTTCGCTGCGGTAGAGATCCAGTAATCTGGCCATGTCAGATATCCACTGCTTCGCCGTTCGACTTGAAGATGCGCTGCTTAGCGCCGTCTTCCGAAATCTTGTAGCCGATCCGGTCGCCCTTCTTCGTCTTCGGGTTGAAGACGAGAACGTTCGAGATCGCGATCGGCATCTCCTTGTCCACGATGCCGCCTTCCAGCGGCGGCATCGCATTGGGATTCGCCCGCTGGTGCTTCTTCGCGATGTTGATGCCTTCCACCAGCACGCGATCGTCGTCGAGGACCTTCAGCACGGTGCCGCGCCGGCCCTTGTCCTTGCCCGTCGTCACGACGACCTCGTCGCCTTTCCTGATCTTCATCTCTCTT
>CBFGSB010000029.1:0-22892 GCA_965651325.1 uncultured Chromatiales bacterium
AGGGGACATTAGATGTTTCGCTACTACCTGAAGCTTGGCCTGCTCAGCATCCGCAACAACGCCATCCTGTCCGCGCTCATGATTGCCGCGATTGGCGTCGGCATCGGATCCTGCATGACGATCGTCAACATCGACTACATCATGGGGAGCAACCCGATCCCGCATCGCTCGGACGTGCTGTATCACGTGCAGGTCGATAGCTGGGATCCCTATTCCCCGGCCGTCGAACCGGACGAGCCGCCCGACCAGGTGACCTACCTCGATGGCAGCGCGCTGTGGGCAGCCGGCGAGGCCAGGCGCCAGGCGCTGAGCTACGTCACGTCGCGCGTCATCGAGCCCGCCGACCGGGACGTGCGGCCATTCGACGTCCTCGCGCGTACCACGACCGCCGATTTCTTCCCGATGTTCGACGTGCCGTTCCGCTACGGGCAGGGCTGGGACCATGCCGCCGACCTGAACCGCGAGCGCGTGGTGGTCCTTTCGAGCGATACCAACGAGCGCCTGTTCGGCGGCGCGAACCCGGTTGGCCGCACGCTGGTGATGAATGGCGAGAGTTACCGGATCGCCGGCGTTCTCGAGGACTGGGAACCGGTGCCGCGCTTCTACGACGTCTCCGGCGGGGCTTTCGCCGAGGTGGAGGACGTCTTCTATCCGTTCAGCGTCGGTATCGCCAACGAGCTCGGCAACGTCATCAATACCAACTGCTGGAAGCCGGTAGGCGAGGGCGGCTGGAACGCTTTCCTCAATTCCGAATGCGTGTGGATGCAGCTATGGGTCGAGCTGCACGGCGAGGACGAGGTGCGGGAGTACCACGCGTTCCTCGATGCGTATGCACAGTCCCAAAAGCAGCTCGGCCGCTTCCAGCGGCCGCTCAACAATCGGCTGCTGGACGTGATGGAGTGGATGGAGAACCAGGAGGTCGTCGACGGCGACGTGCAGGTGCTGCTCGGCCTCGCGGCGCTGTTCCTCGTCGTGTGCCTGCTGAACACGATCGGGCTGCTGCTCGCCAAGGTGATGCGGCGCGCCGGCGACATCAGCCTGCGCCGTGCGCTGGGCGCCTCGAAGGGCGCGGTGTTCTCGCAGTACATCGTGGAAGCCGGGCTGGTCGGTCTTTCGGGCGGAGTGCTCGGGGTGGCACTCACCTGGCTCGGCCTCCGCGGCATCGAGGCACTGTACGGCGATCTCGAGTTCATCGGCCAGCTCGTTCGGATGGACTGGGCCATGATCGTTGCCGCCGTGCTGCTGGCCATCGTAGCCGCGCTGGGCGCGGCGCTGTACCCCACGTGGCGGGCCTGCCGGATCCACCCGGCAAGCCAGCTCAAGACGCTTTAGCGGGCCGGCCCAGGCAGCAAACCCTGGCATGGCGGGCCCGGACATTGGCAAACAAGGAAGCTGGAACATGGAAATCGGACCGATCTGGCGCGCGTTGATGCGCAACCGCACGGCCTGCCTCCTGATCGCCCTGCAGATCGCGGTGACGATGGCGATCATGGTAAACGCCATTTCGATCATCCAGGAGCGGAGCCGCCTGATGGCGCGCCCCAGCGGCATCGACGAGGACAACATCTTCTATCTCACGAGCATCGGGTTCACGCCGGATTTCGACAGTCGGGCCGCTGTCATCGAGGACCTGGAGGCGTTGCGCAACCTGCCGGGCGTCGTCGACGCGATCCATACCAATACCGTGCCGCTGCGCGGCGGCGGCTGGTCGTCGGGGCTCAAGACCGAGCCGGGAGACGACCTCGAGGGCACCGGGACGGCAATGTACTTCGGCGACGAGCACGCCATCGAGACGTTCGGCCTCGAACTGGTGGCGGGCCGGAATTTCCTGCCGGGCGAAGTGCTCTGGTACGAGGAAAAGATGGCCGAATGGCCGCCGGTCGGCATCGTAACCCGGGCTGTCGCCGAGACCCTGTTCCCCGACGCAAAGACTCCGGGCGAGGTCGTCGGCAAGACGGTCTACATCAACAATGACGATCCGGTGCGCATCGTCGGGATCATCGACCGGATGCAGGCGGCCTGGAACCGCTGGGACGGCGTGGAACGTTCGATGCTGGTGCCGGCGTACCGGGACAGCAGCTTCGGCCGCTACGTCATTCGCACCGAACCGGGCCGGCGCGACGCGCTCATGCCCGAGGTCGAGCAAATGCTGGCGGACAGCAATCGCGAGCGCCTCGTGCTCGACATGACGACGATGAGCGAAACGCGCGACCGGAGCTACCTCGAGGACGCCGCGATGATCCGGCTGCTGGTATTCATCGTGAGCCTGCTGACGGGGATCACCGGGCTCGGCATCGTGGGACTCACGAGCTTCAACGTGGCGCGCCGGACGAAACAGATCGGCACGCGGCGCGCACTCGGCGCCAGCCGGCTGGCCATCCTGCGCTATTTCCTGCTGGAGAACTTCCTCGTCAGCAGCGTCGGCATTGCCGCGGGCGCGGTATTCGCCGTCGCATTGAACATCTGGATGGTGCAGGCGTTCGAGCTCACGCCGCTGGCGTGGTACCTGGTCCCGGCGGCAATGGTCGCGCTGTGGCTGGTCGGCCAGGCGGCCGTCTACGGCCCCGCGCGCCGTGCGAGCCTCGTGCCGCCGGCGGTCGCGACGCGCGCCGTGTAGCAGCGCGCGAGCCTTGCCCGATGCGCGGTGGAGATGCCGCGGCCGCGTAGCGCGTTGCCATGCGCGCCCTTCAGGCTCATCAGCCGCCCGTAGGCTGGGCGGCGGCGGGCGCGTCGGCCTCGAGGCTTTCCTGGCGCCATTCCACCACGTTCATCTCGATGAAGAAGAACGCAACCAGCCACAGGAACGCGTCCCAGAAATCGACGAAGTCACCCATCACGCCCCAATAGATCGCGGCCAGCAGCAGGATGGAATACAACACGTATTTCGCGCAGGTGCTCGCGCGCAGCGTCAGGCCGGTCAGCCGGTCCTTCTCCTGCAGCCGCACGTCCACCTCCAGCAGGAACACGACCAGCAGCCAGACGCCGGAGTTGATGACGTCCACCCAGGCGAGGCGCGTGATCGCCGTGAGGCCGGCGGGATCGACGGCGGCGTGGAGGCCGGGAAGCTGGAAGAACGACGAGGCGGCGGAGAACTGGCTGCAGTTGGCGAGGGTGAGCACTGCGTACTCGTCGAGATCGATGGCGTAGGCCCAGTCGCCGCCGGCGAGACTGCAGAGATTGAGCACGCCCGGCAGCGGCGCGGCGCCATAGAGGAACAGGAGCTTCGCCAGGTAGCCGTAGAACGCGTAGACGATGACCACGTAGCAGAGCGCACGCAGGGCATGCATGAACAGCACGGTGCGGCGGCCGAGGCGGTCGGCGGTCAGCACCGTTTCCACCTCGAACATCAGCAGCAGGATCACCCACGCCGCGGTGTCGATACTGGCCGCGAAACCCTCGATGATGTCGGCGAAGGCGACTCCGTCCTCGAAACGGTAGGCCGCCGCCGCCCATTCCTCCGCGAAGAACAGGTACACGTTCAGCGTGAGCAGCGCGTAGATCGTGTACTTGAAGACCGTAAAGAGCTTGTCGCGAGTTGGCATTGTGCGGCGATGTACGTGGCGGTTCGACTGCTCCTGCGGGGCCCCGGTCAGCGCCAGATGTGCACGCGATCCTCAGGCGGCAGCCAGTGCCCGTCACCCTCGGCCACGTTGAAGGTATCGTAGAAGGCGTCGACGTTCGGCACCACGCCGTTCACCCGGTAGACGGGCGGTGAATGCGGATCGCTCTTGACGCGCAACTCGGTGGCTTCCGCCCGGTATTTCGAGCGCCACACCTGCGCGAACCCCAGGAAAAAACGCTCCCGGCCGGTCATGCCGTCGATGACGGGCGATTCCTTGCCGTCCAGCGACAGCTCGTAGGCGCGCAACGCGATGGCGGCGCCGCCGAGATCGCCGATGTTCTCGCCGAGTGTCAGCTCGCCGTTGACGAACAGGCCCGGCAACGGCTCGAAGCCGTTGTATTGCTCGACCAGCGCTTTCGTGCGTTTCTCGAATGCCGCGCGGTCGGCTTCGGTCCACCAGTTGCGAAGATTTCCCTTGCCGTCGTATTTGCTGCCCTGGTCGTCGAAGCCGTGGCCGATCTCGTGGCCGATAACGAGGCCAATGGCGCCGTAGTTGCGTGCGTCCTCGGCTTCGAGGATGAAAAACGGCGGCTGCAGGATCGCCGCCGGGAAAACGATCTCATTCATCGGCGGGTTGTAATAGGCATTTACCGTCTGCGGCGTCATGAACCACTCGCTGCGATCCACCGGCTTGCCGAGCTTGTCGACCTCCCGGTAGTGATTCAGGACGCGCGCACGCTGGATGTTGCCGACCAGGTCGTCCGGAGCAACCTCCAGGGCGGAGTAGTCCTTCCACTCCTCCGGGTAGCCGATCTTCGGCGTGAACTGCGACAGTTTCTCCAGGGCTTTTGCCTTGGTCTCCTCGCTCATCCACTCGAGGTTCCTGATGGATTCCTCGTACGCGAGAATCAGGTTCGCGACCATGTCCTCCATGCGCGCCTTCGCCTCGGGCGGAAAGTGCCGCTCCACGTAGAGCTTGCCCATCAGCTCGCCGATGTTGCCGTTGATAGAGTCGACGGCGCGCTTCCAGCGCGGCTGTTGCTCCAGGCGGCCCTGCAGGGTCTTCCCGTAGAAGTCGAAATCGGCGTCGACGAAATCCTCGGAAAGGTAATCGGCGTAGCTCGTCAGGGCCTGCAGCCGCAGGTACTCCTTCCAGGTGGAGAGGTCGACCGCGGGCGCGATGTCGTTCATGGCCTGCATGTACGACGGCTGGCTGACGATGACGTACTCCTGCCGGCCGGTGCCGACGCCCTCGAAGTAGGCATCGAGGTCGAAGTTCGAGAGCATGCGCTGAAGCTCCGCGTCGGTGGTCTTGTTGTAGCGCTTGTTCGCGTCGCGGTTCACCACCTTGTCCCAGTGGTGCTCGGCGAGCCGCGTTTCGAGCGCCATGATGCGCTCCGCGGCGCCCTGGCTGTCCTCGTACCCGGACAGCGCCAGGAGCTTTTCGACGTACCGGACGTACCCGGCGCGAATTTCCCGGCCGCGCTCGGTCTCGTCGAAATAGTAGTCGCGGTCCGGCAGCCCGAGACCCGATTGCCAGGTGATGACGACATAGCGGTCCGGCTGCTTGACGTCCTGGCTGATGAAGAGCTGGAACGGCGCATCGAGGCCAAGCTCGTTGGTCGCGCCGAAGAAGGCGACCACGTCGTCGAAATCCTCGAGGGCCTCGATCCGCGCGAACAAGTCGTCCAGCGGCTTCGCGCCGAGGGCATTCGCGCGTTCGACGTCGACCCACGCCTTGTAGAAGCTGCCGATCTTCGTGGCGGCTTCGCCCGGCGCGGCATCCTTCGAGGCGTCCTCGATGATGGTACGGAGCTGCGCGAGGCCGGTATCCCGCAGGATGTTGAACGAGCCCCAGCCGGACTGGTCCGCCGGGATCTCCGTGTTCTCGACCCAGGTGCCGTTCGCATAGCTGAAGAAGTCGTCCTGCGGCCGTATCGAGGTATCCATTCCGGCGAGATCGATTCCGGACTGCAACGCGGGGTCGGGGACAGCGGCTTCGGGGGCGGAGGCATCGCAGCCGGCGACGAGTGCGACGCAGGCCAGCGCAACACAGACTTTCATCATTGGTTGTATTCCTGCGGTCAGGCGGCCGCGGCTCATTCCGGGCGCGCGAGTCGATCGGACAAGCTTACCTGCCGATGGTTCGGCCGACCAGAAAAGCAGGACCGTCAGGCCGTCCGGGAGACGGGCACCGGGCGCGGAGCCTCCGCAAGCTGCTGCACGATCCACTCCACGTAGCGCTTTTCCATGCGCTCCATCTTGGAGAACGGACCGGGCTGGAAATAGCGGGAGTTCACGCCTTTCCAGTTGTTGACGATGATTTCCTTGTCCGCCAGCGTCGTCACGTGCCACAGCCAGGTCAGCTCGTCAACGTCGTAGTCACGGCCTTCGACGGCATCGCCGCGCACCAGCCAGTAAATCTCGCAGACGCAGTTGCCCTGGTCGACGGCCTTGAAGACGTAGGCGACGACGTGGTCGCTGTATGCCAGCAGGAACGAGAACGGGCCGAAGGTGAAGTCCGACGCACCGCTGTCGTAGCCTTTGAGCTGCCCGAGCAACGGAGCCACCGGCTCGCCGTTGCGGCTGCCGGTCTTGTAGCCTTCGAACATGGCGGTGCGGCTGTAGCCGTAGCCCTGCTCGCCCGGGCGGGCGTGCGTGTCCACGAAGTCGTATTCGATTTCCTTGAGGCCGCAGGCCTCGAAGCGGCTGAGCATCTTGTCCTGGATGCGATCGCGCTTCGCGGGATCGAGCATCAGCGTGTGCATGCGCGCGTACTCCGGATGGGCCGTCGCGCAGTGGTAGCACTCCTGGTAGTTCTCGACGGCGAGCTTCCAGTTCGCCTCGATCGGATAACTGCGGTGCGCCGCGACTTTCAGGTTCTCCATGTCGAACAGGGCAAACGGCTCGGCCAGGTCGCGGCGCGCGCCCTCGAGAGACGGTGGGTTGTCGCTGAAGCAGACGAAGATCAGGCCGCCCAACACGTCCACGCTCACGGCGTGCAGCCCGTGCGTGGTCTTGTCGAAATCGTCCGGCATGGAACGGGCAGCCGTGAGGTTGCCGTCGATGTCATACATCCAGCCGTGATAGGGGCACTCGAACTTGCGCGTACTGCCGCTCTCCTGCAGGCACACGAGCGAGCCGCGATGGCGGCAGACGTTCGCGAAGGCCTTCACCTCGCTGTCGGAGCCTCGCACCACGATGGCGGATTCCTTGCCCATGCGGGTGACGAAGAAATCGCCCGGCTGCGGGATTTGCGAGACGTGGCCGGCGAGTACCCAGTTGCGAGTGAGGATGCGCTCGACCTCGAGCGCATAGATCGCGGGATCGGTGTAAAAGCGCTGCTCGAGCGGCGTCCCGGGCTCATAATCGGCGATGAGCTCGGCAATGGTTCTTTTGTCCTGCATGGCGATCCTGGCGTGTAAGCCGTGGTTTCTGCTTCGAAAACACGACCATAGCACACCGGGATGCCGGGGAAATCGGCGCCTTCACCATCTGAAACCGGACCCACCGCCGGCACCGCACCTGTGGCTAGCGGGTTGCCTCCGCGTAGTCGAGGGCGAAGCCTACCAACGCCCGCACGCCCACGATCAGGGCGTCCTCGTTGACGTAGAACAGCGGTGAATGGTTGGCCGCCGCCTCGCCCGGCCCGACGCCTTCCTTGTTGATGCCGAGCATCAGGTACAGACCCGGGATGCGCTCCTCGAAGTGCGCGAAATCCTCCGCGCCGGTGATGAGCCCGTGTTCCTGCACGTTGCCGTCGCCGGCGGCCCATTGGAGTGTCGGCATCATCTGCCGCAGCAGCTCCGGGTCGTTGCCGGTTACCGGTGCGTACGGGTCGATGGTCACGGTCGCCTCGGCGCCCGACGCCTGCGCGACCAGGTCCACCGTTTTCCTGAGCCGCGCGTGCAGCTCCTCGCGCATGCCGGCGTCGAAGGTGCGGATCGTGCCGAGCATGGTCACGTCGTCGGGGATGATATTGCCGCGCACGCCGCCCCGGATACTGCCGATGGTGATGACGGCCGGGCCCTTGGTGATGTCGAGCTGCCGGCTGGGAATGCCCTGCACGGCGGTGACGATCTGCGCCGCCACGTAAATCGGGTCCACGCCGTACCAGGGCGCAGAGCCGTGCGTCTGCCGCCCGCGCACGTCGATCGTCAGGCTGTCGGACGCGGCCATGAAAGGCCCGGGACGGTACTGAAGCGTGCCGGGCGGGCCGGGCCAGGCGTGCAGGCCGAAGATCGCCTCGGGCGCGTCCGGCCCGTCGAGCAGGCCTTCCTCGATCATCAGGGCGGCGCCGCCTTCTTCGCCGGCGGGCGCGCCTTCCTCGGCGGGCTGGAATACGAACTTGACGGTGCCGGCAAGCTGGTCGCGATGCTGCGCAAGTATCTCGGCGGCGCCCATCAGCATCGCGACGTGCGTGTCGTGACCGCAGGCGTGCATCACGTAGACTTCCTCGCCGTTGTATTCGCCCTTCGCTTCCGAGGCGAACGGCAGGCCGGTCTGCTCGCGCACGGGCAGTGCGTCCATATCGGCGCGCAGCGCGATCACGGGTCCACTCTTGCCGCCCACCAGGGTACCGACAACGCCCGTGTGGGCGATCCCGGTTTCCACCTCGTCGAGATCGAGCGCCCGCAGGTGCTCAGCGACCTTGGCGGAGGTACGGAATTCACGGTTCGACAGTTCCGGGTGCTGGTGAATGTCGCGGCGCCACTCGATGACCTTTGGCTCGACGGCCTGGAAGGCCTGGTCGAGGCCGCGATTGTCGCGGGCCTGGACGCCGGCGGCGGCGAGCAGGGCGGAAAGAATGAGCAGGTAACGTGGCATCAGGATGTGTCTCCGCGGTCGATTTTGGCCGACTTTACCGCAAAAGGAATGCCGGGCGCGCATCGCACGGCAGCGCAAGCGCTTCCACATGCACTTTTCAGAGCCGGGGCGGTCCATTACGCTGGAGTCATATCGCCCTGGGTCGCACGATGCAGAATTCGAATCGCCTCGGCAGGATTTTTTTTCTCCCCTGGGCCGCGCTGGCACTCGCGGCCTGCGACGGCTCTGCCGTGTTCAATCCCCCCGGTGACGGCCCCGGGACTCCGGACGATCCCGAGCCGCCGTCAGAGCCGCCGCCGATTGACGTGCAGCAGGTCTTCACACAGCTCGCCTTCGACCAGCCGCTGCTGATGCTGCAGGCACCGGGCGACGAGACACGCTGGTTCGTCGTCGAGAAGAGCGGTGTCGTGCGCGTCTTCCCCAACGACGCCGACGTGACGCTCGCCGACGTCGAGGTCTTCGCGGACCTGTCCCTCGACGTGGATTCGTCGTTCAGCGAGTCGGGCCTGCTCGGCATGGCGTTTCATCCCGATTTCGCGGACAACGGCGAGGTCTTCCTCTCTTACACGCGCGTCGGGGCACCGCTGGAATCGGTAGTGTCGCGCTTCGTGGTTGCGGGCGATGGCAGCCTGGACCTCTCGTCGGAGGACATCATCCTGACCGTCGCGCAGCCGAATTCGAACCATAACGGCGGCGACATCGTGTTCGGTCCGGACGGTTTCCTGTACATCGGGCTCGGCGACGGCGGTGGCGCCGGCGACCCGGCCGATAACGGGCAGGACACGACGACGCTGCTGGGGTCGCTGCTGCGCATCGACGTGGATAGTGCCTCGCCCTACGGCATTCCGGCCGACAACCCGTTCGCGAACAACCCGCCATGCGTCCTGGCGGCGAACGCCGAGAGCTGCCCGGAAATTTTCGCGTGGGGCTTCCGCAATCCGTGGCGCTTCAGCTTCGATCGCGACACGGGCGAGCTGTGGCTCGGCGACGTGGGGCAGAACGCATGGGAGGAGATCGACCGGGTCGAGCTGAGCGGCAACTACGGCTGGAACGAACGCGAAGGAGCGCATTGTTTCGAGCCGCAGGAGGGTTGCAGCACCGACAACATCGACCCGATCACCGAGTACGATCATTCGCTCGGCAGCTCGGTCACCGGCGGCTACGTGTACCGGGGCAGCGCCATACCCGACCTCGCCGGCTTCTACCTGTTCGGTGACTTCGGTTCCGGGCGCATCTGGGCCGTCCCGTCGACGAGCGAGCAGGGCGTCGAGCCTGACGAGCTCGCCGTGACTCCGCTCAGCATCGCTTCCTTCGCCGAAAGCCACGCCGGCGAGTTGTTCGTCGTCGACCTGCAGGCCGGCACCTTGCACCAGGTCGTGGCCCGGTAGCAGCCCGCCGCAAGGCCCTGGATCGCGCGCCGGGTGTCGCTTCCGGTCGCAGGCATGTCGCCGGCGTGATTGCCGTCGGCGGCCCGCATGCATTACCCTCCGCGGCTTCGCACCTACGGCACATCAGCAAAATACAGGAAGCCGCCGCATGAGCCCCAGTTCCGATATCGAGCTCGCCCGTTCCGCGAAGCTGTTGCCGATCCAGGAAATCGGCAAGAAGCTTGGGCTGTCGTCCGACCTGCTCATCCCTTACGGTCACGACAAGGCGAAGATCGACTACCGCGTGCTCACGAATGCCGCCGATCGCAAGGACGGTAAGCTCATCCTGGTGACGGCGGTGTCGCCGACACCGGCGGGCGAGGGCAAGACCACCACCACCGTCGGGCTCGGCGACGGCCTCAACCACATCGGCAAGAACGCAGCGATTTGCCTGCGCGAGCCGAGCCTCGGCCCCTGCTTCGGCATGAAAGGCGGCGCGGCAGGCGGCGGGCGCGCCCAGGTTGTGCCGATGACGGACATCAACCTGCACTTCACCGGCGACTTCCACGCCATCAGCGCCGCGCACAACCTGCTGGCGGCGCTGGTCGACAATCACATCCATTGGGATAACGCGCTCAATCTCGATCCCCGGCGGATCACCTGGCGGCGCGTCGTCGACATGAACGACCGCGCACTGCGCAATATCGTGATCGGTTTGGGCGGTACCGCGCACGGTGTGCCGCGCGAAAGCGGCTACGATATTACGGTTGCCTCGGAGATCATGGCGATTTTCTGCCTGGCGACGGACCTGGCGGACCTGGAGCGGCGGCTCGGCAACATCGTCATCGGCTATACCTTCGACCAGCAGCCGGTTACCGTGAAGCAGCTCAATGCGCAGGGCGCCATGACCGCGCTCCTGCGCGACGCTTTCCTGCCGAACCTCGTGCAGACGATGGAGAACAACCCGGCGTTCATGCACGGCGGGCCGTTCGCCAATATCGCGCACGGCTGCAACTCGGTGATCGCGACGAAGACCGCGCTGAAGCTTACCGATTACGTGGTCACGGAGGCCGGTTTCGGCGCCGACCTCGGCGCCGAGAAATTCTTCGACATCAAGTGCCGCAAGGCGCATTTGCGGCCCGCGGCTGTCGTGCTGGTCGCGACCGTGCGCGCGTTGAAGATGCACGGCGGCGTGGCGAAGGACAACCTGCAGGCGGAAGATGTCGAGGCGGTGAAGAAGGGCTGCGAGAACCTCGGCCAGCACCTGCGTAACCTCGGCAACTTCGGCGTTCCCGTGGCCGTCGGCATCAACCACTTCAGTCACGACACCGACGCGGAGCTCGAGGCGATTCGCCGGTACGCGGAAGAGTTCGGGGTCGAGACGCACGTCTGCCGGCACTGGGCGGAAGGCGGCAAAGGCACGGCAAGCCTCGCGCGGCACGTCGTCGAGCTGACGGAGGGGCATGCGCCGCAGTTCCACACGCTGTACGACGACGAAATGCCGCTGTGGAACAAGGTTCGGCACATCGCCCGCACTATCTACGGCGCCGAGGACATCATCGCCGACAAGAAAGTGCGCGACCAGTTCGCGCAGTTCCAGGAACAAGGCTACGGCAGGTACCCGATCTGCATGGCCAAGACCCAGTACAGCTTTTCCACGGACCCGAACCTGCTCGGTGCCCCGAAGGGGCACATGGTACCGATACGCGAGATCCGCCTGGCGGCCGGCGCGGAGTTCGTGGTCGTTGTCTGCGGCACGATCATGACCATGCCGGGCCTGCCGCGGAAACCCGCGGCGGACCAGATCCACGTCAATGCGGACGGCCAGATCGAGGGCCTGACCTAGGAATCGACCACCCTGCCGCGGGTCTGTTTCAGGCGGCTCCTGCGTGCCTTGTCTTCCAGGCGCTTCTCTTTCGCCTGGCGCCCGGGCTTTGTCGGAACCCGCTTTTTCGGCGAGTACAGTGCCTTTCCGATAAGCACCGCGAGGCGCTCGAGGGCATCCTCGCGGTTACGCTCCTGGCTGCGGAATTTCTGCGCCTTGATGACGACGACGCCGTCGGCGGAGATGCGCCGGTCCGGAAGCTTCCGGAGCCGGGCCTTCACCTCCTCCGGCAACGCGCCGGACCCCTCTGCATCGAAGCGGAGCTGGATCGCCGTGGCCACCTTGTTGACGTTCTGGCCGCCGGCACCCTGGGCGCGCACCGCCGAGAGCTCGATCTCGTCGTCCGGTATGGCGATGTCGTCGGATATCCTGAGCATGGTTGCAAGTGAGTGCCGGCAGAGGAGACGAGGGTGCCGGAGCACGCCAATAGTCGCATTTTGCGGGCCTGAATATGCAAGAATGCGCCGCTTACCGCCACGGGGCAGAAGGTTTCCGCCGATGCGAGCCCGCAATATCGCCCTCCTGACGCTTTGCCAGATGATCTCGGCGACCGGCTCCATCGTCGTCGTGACGCTGGGCGGCATAATTGGCGCAAAGCTGACGGATCACCCGGCACTCGCGACGCTGCCGGTCTCGGTCATGGTCATCAGCGTGGCCGCGACCACCGTTCCGGCGTCTATGCTCATGCGTGCAGTCGGCAGGCGCTCGGGGTTTGCGCTCGCGTCGCTCTCGTCGCTCGCGGCCCTGCTGCTCGCAATCTTCGCACTGGCGAGCGGGAGCTTCGCGTGGTTCATCGCGGCGGCGGCCATCTTCGGCATCAACATGGCGTTCACGCAGCAGTACCGCTTTGCCGCGGCCGAGAGCGTCGAGCCGCGGTACGCCGCGCGCGCCATATCACTGGTGCTGGTCGGTGCGATCGGCGGCGCGCTCGCCGGGCCCGAGCTCATCCGGTTCGGCGAACGGCTGGTCCCCGGCGTGCAGTACGCCGGCGCGCTGGCGGCCGTCGCGTTCCTGTACCTGGTGCAAGCCGCACTCTTCCTGCTCCTCAGGCCGCTGCGCCAGGAGGCAGCGGATCCGCACGCGGCCCCGCAACGTCCGCTAGTCGAGATCGTGCGGCAGCCGCTGTTCGTCGTAGCCGTGCTTGGCGGTACCGTGGCCTACGGCACGATGACGCTGATCATGACAGCCACACCGCTCAGCATGCACATCAACGACGGCTTCAGCCTCGACGAGACGGCGCGCATCATTCGCAGTCACGTGCTGGGCATGTACGTGCCGTCGCTGTTCTCGGGCTTCCTGATCGAACGGCTCGGACTGGGTCGCATGATGACGGCAGGTGCCGCGGCGCTGGGATTATCGTGCCTCGTCGGCCTGCAAGGTCATTCGATGATGCATTACGGTGTCGCGCTCGTCCTGCTCGGCATCGGCTGGAACTTCCTGTACGTCGGCGGCACGACGATGCTGACGCTCACTTATTCGATGGGCGAGCGCTTCAAGGCCCAGGCGGTCAACGAGTTCCTGGTCTTTGGCACGTCGGCGACGGCGTCGCTGCTCGCCGGTACGGTCCTGTACCTGTATGGCTGGACGCCGCTGGTGCTGATGCCGTTGCCGCTGCTGCTCGCGATCCTCGTCGGGCTCTTTGCAGTGCGCGGCAATGCAGGGCTGCGCCTGCTGCGGGCGGGAGGAAACGTCGCGTGAACCGGCTGTACCACGATGACATGTACCGTTTCGCGGAACCGCAGCCCTCGCTGTGGGAAGCAACGGCGGGGGCGGCCCGTCCGGAAGCAAAGCCCCTTGCCGGTGATGAGAGCTGCGACGTTGCGATCATCGGCGGCGGCTACACCGGCCTGAGCGCCGCGTTGCATCTCTGCAAGCGGCACGGGATCGAGGCGCGCGTGCTCGAGGCCGGCCACCTCGGATGGGGCGCCTCGGGCCGGAACGCCGGTTTCTGCGGCATCGGCGCGACCTCGTTGTCGCTGTCGCGCATGCTCCGCCGCTACGGCCTCGAGCAGGCCCGGCACTTCTATCGCTCTCAGGTGGAGGCGGTCGAGCTCGTGCGCGGCATCATCGCGGACGAAAGCATCGATGCGGGGATCATGGGCGAGGAGGAGCTCGAGATCACGCACTCGCCGCGCGCGTTCGCTCACCTGCGGCAGCATGCCGACCGGCAACGCGAGCTGTTGGGGCTGGACACGACCGTCCTGTCCGCGGACGTGTTCCGGGAACGGTATTTCGACGCAAGTGCCAATTACGGCGCGGTCGTGCAACGCCCGTGCTTCGCACTGCACCCGATGCGCTACCTCCTGGGTCTCGCGGCGGCGGCGGCTCGTGCCGGCGCCACGCTGCATGCTCGAAGCGAGGTGCTCGAATGGCGCAAGGAGGGTGACCGGCACGTGCTCGTGACGGCGGGCGGACGGCTCCGCTGCCGCCGCGTGATCGTCGCTGCCAACGGCTTCATGCCGGAGCACCTGCTCCGCGGGTTTTACGGGCGACCGCTGCCGATGGTCAGTGCGATCGTGGTCACGCGGCCGTTGCGCGACGATGAGCTCGCTGCCCAGGGATGGCGCACGCCGAACCCCGCGATAACCTCACGCAACATCCTGAACTATTTTCGCCTGCTGCCCGACAATCGGTTCCTCTTCGGCGGGCGCGGGCACTCGCGCGGCGACCGGGAAGGTGCCGTGGAAACCTACGCGAGGCTGGCTCGCCAGCTCGGCGAGCTGTTCCCGCACTGGCGGGGCGTGCCGATCGAATACCGCTGGCACGGGCTGATTTGCATCACGTTGCGGCTGGTGCCCAGCCTTGGCCGGCTGCCGGAGGATCCCAGTGTCTTCTTCGCCTACGGCTACCATGGCAACGGCGTCAACACTGCCACGTGGAGCGGGGCGCAGCTCGCGGAATGGCTCGCGTCCGGCCGCCGGGAGGCTCCGGCTACTTTGCCGGCGATGCTGCAGGGTCTGTCGCGGCGCTTCCCGCTTGCGCGGCTGCGGCTGCGTTACCTGCAGGCGCGGCTCGGGCTGTTTCGCCTGCAGGACGCGGCCGGCTGAACCCGGACTTCGTTTACAGAAACTGCACGTTGAAAGTCAGCGAGGCGACCGGGTACAGCTTGTACTTGTCGACATCTTCCTGCAGCTCGGCGCGCTCGTTCGAGAGTTCCCTGTCACCGGCCGGCCCGCATTTCCGGGCGTTTGGCCCGGATTCGGGGCTCGCGGTGCCTCTGGAGGCTGCCTATCGTATGCCAGCGCGGGAAGCGCATTCATTCACTATCAACATGGAGGTTGATGTCATGAGAGAGCTCAACGCAGCGGAACTCGCCTGTGTCAGCGGCGGGGGCGACCAGGTGTGCACGCCGTCCGATGGAAATAACTACGGCGGCGTCGGCGATCCCGAGTCGTTCGGTCAAGACCTGATCAACATGTACGAAGGACTCGTGTCCTTCACGTCCCATGTGATCGAGCGCGTCGCAAACGCGCTGTAGTCAGGTCCGCCGGGACGCTTCGCGCGTCCCGGCGGGTTTTCCGGATACGATGTATATCGCCAGGCAGGTACCGACGGCGGCAATTATCGCGGCAATCACCGACACCTTGGCGAGTTGCGGGTCTGACGGCGGCGGATTCCAGGCGAACCGCAAGCATTCCCAATCGATTACCGCAGCCGCGTTGTACGTTCCGTGCGCTATAGCGGCCGGCCAAAGCGTTCCGTAGTTCAGCGTCTGCACAGCGAAAAGTATGCCTACGATGAACGCGGAAACGTACGTGCCGGACGGGTGCATCAACGCAAACAGCAACGCCGACAGCCCGATGGAAAGGACAAGGCCGCGGGGCAGGAGCCTGTGCAGGACGAACCCACGGCTGACGGTCTCTTCAATGATCGGTACGAGAAGTGCGGTCACGCCGAGGCTCAGGGCGAGAACCGATGGAGGCGGGCAATCGAAATCGATCAAAGGCCCGACAAAGGCATTCGGATCTTCGTTTGCCACGACGCCTGTCCGGATCAGCAGGGTCAGTACCGACCAACGGATAGCGCGCAGGGTCAATCCGAGCACCAGCGACAGCAAGACGAGCCGCCATGTCAGGGCAGAAGGCCGGAACAAGTGCATGAGCTGTGCCCGGCACCGCCTGAGGTACGGGAACATCAGCACGAGCAGGATCGGCGGCACGACGAGGTAGCCCAGGTCTTTCGCCACCGCTTCCTGCACGCCGCCCGCGACGAGCGACAATTCCAGCCGGCTTCGGGCGAGCAGCGCGGCCGCCTGGAACAGCATGATGGCCAGGACGGAAACCTGGAAGACGGGGCGGGCGATCGACTGTGGCATCGGGCAGCGCGTAGGAGCCGGAATCCCGGAAAACTACCCCGGCGGTCGCGGCCGTGCACTGTGCAAAAGTGCCGCGATCGTGGAGAAACTCGCCGAACAGCCCCTGAACCGCTGACGGGCGCCCGTGCATTATGTCGCGCCGCATCGTCTTTCTTGATTAATACAGGTGGGTCGCTGAAAATCCCCGCTGGCCAGTGATCCGGCCATGCACCAGGAACAGATGGAACTGCCGCAGTGATTCCCCTTCGCCTCTTGCTGTTCCCGTTCGTAGCCCTTGCGTGCGCCGCCTGCAGCGGGCCCGGGCAGGGAGGCGGAGCGGCGCAGGGCGGTTCCGAGCCCACGTATCTCACCGCCGCGACGCTCGGCGAACAGGTCGTGCTGCCGACGGTCGATTACCTGGAGATGCCGCGCTACCGGGACGCCGGCGTGGAGTACGGCAACAACCTCGCGATGCAGTGCCGTGCCTGCCATACTTTCGACGAAGGCGCGTCCGGCTCGCTGGGACCGAGCCTGTACGGCCTGTTCGGCAGGCCCGTGGGTTCGATCGACGGCTATCCCTATTCACCCGCGCTTACCAACGCGAGCTTCTACTGGACCCCGCGGGCGCTCGATGCCTGGCTGGCGCAACCGTCGCGGTTCCTGCCGGGCAACAGCATGGCCTACGCCGGGTTGCGCAGCCAGGAAGATCGCGACGCCCTGATCGCCGCGCTGCTCCGTCTCACCGCGCCGCCGGCCGAGGGCGGCGGAGGAGCCCGGCAATCGCCGGAACATGAGTAACCCATTAGATAGGAAAACCGGAATGGCCGACGTGGAGGACACGAACGACATGAGCAACAGCCGCGTGCTGCCCGACCGGCGTACCCCCAGTTGGCGAACGTTCGTGTACGGCTATGCTCTCTCGCGCCGCCGCGAGCATCGGCGCGTCTCGGAGCGCGATGGTGTTTTCATCGACTGGCATCATCCGTGGCTGTTCTTCCTCGCGACCGGCATCATGCTGCTCTCCACTGTCGATGCCTTCATGACCCTGCAGCTCCTGGACAAGGGCGCTGTCGAGATCAATCCCGTCATGGCGGTCATGCTCGGGCACGGCAACATCGCGTTTGCCGCGAGCAAAATGCTGCTGACGGGAGCCGGGATTCTCGTGCTCGTTTTCCTCGCCCGCCTGCGGCTCTTCAACGTACTGCGAACCGGGCTGCTGCTGACGCTTTTTTTCAGCGGCTACACCTGCCTCGTGTGTTACCAGGGCCTGATGCTGATGAGCACGTCTTGACCTGGCGCGGGCAGGGCGACAGGCCCGCGTGCTTACGTTACACTACGCCCCCGGCTTTCGACTGACAGAAAACTCCATCAAACCCCTTCGGAACACAGTGTTTCGCGGATCCTTTGCGTCATGAGCTCGCTCGAGGAACGGTACGCCACTTCGGCCCTGTTCGGCATGAATGCCGCGGCCATCGAACGCCTCTATGAAGAATTCATGTCCGATCCTGATTCGGTGCCGGAGAGCTGGCGCCGGTATTTCAGGTCGCTGGGCGACCTGCAGGACGAGGTTGCGCACACGCCGATTCGCCGGCAGCTCAGGGAGAACGCTCGCCGGGCGCATGGCAACGGCGCCACTCGGGCGCCGGTCGGCTGGGCCGGCCAGGCCGCGAGCGAGAAGCAGGCCTCCGTATCCCGCCTGATCCAGGTTTACGGATTGCGCGGGCACCAGATCGCAGACATCGATCCGCTCGGGTTGATGGAACGGCCCGTGCCCGGCGTCCTGAAGCTCGACTATCTCGGCCTGACCGACGCCGACATGGACACGGAGTTCTTCACCGGCGGGCTCGCGGGCACCGGTCATCGCCGCATGAAGCTCCGCGACATCATCGAGCTTTTGAAGAAGATCTACTGCGGCAAGATCGGTGCCGAGTTTGCGCACATCTCGCGTTCGCGCGAGCGCCTGTGGCTGCGCCAGCAGTTCGAGCAGGGCATGGTTTCCGCAAGCTTTTCCCCGGACGAGCGCCTGTGGATTCTCGAGCAACTCACGGCGGCGGAGGGCATCGAACGCTACCTGCACACCCGCTTCGTCGGCCAGAAGCGGTTCTCGCTCGAGGGCGGCGAAAGCCTGATTCCCATGCTGGACGATCTCATCCAGCGCGGCGGCGAGTCCGGCCTGCGCGAGTTCGTCATCGGCATGGCGCACCGCGGGCGCATCAACGTGCTGGTGAACGTGCTCGGAAAGCCGCCGCAGGAGCTGTTCGAGGAGTTTGAAGGCAACATCGATCCCGACCAGGTGAAGGGCTCGGGCGACGTCAAATATCACAAGGGCTTCTCGGCGGACATGAAGACGCCGGGCGGCAACGTGCATATTGCGCTCGCGTTCAATCCCTCGCACCTCGAGATCGTCAATCCCGTGGTCGAAGGCTCGGTGCGCGCGCGCCAGCAGCGCCGCGGCGACCTCGATCGCGACGAGGTGCTGCCCGTGCTGATCCACGGCGATGCTGCTTTCGCGGGGCAGGGCGTGGTCGCGGAAACCTTCCAGCTTTCGCAGACGAACGGTTTTCGCACCGGCGGCACGGTGCACATCGTCATCAACAACCAGATCGGCTTTACCACGAGCCGTCCTTCCGATGCGCGCTCGACGCCGTATGCCACCGACATCGCGAAGATGGTCGAGGCGCCGATTTTCCACGTCAACGGCGACGATCCCGAGGCCGCGGTGTTCGTCATTCGGCTGGCGCTGGCCTATCGGCGCAAGTTCAAGAAGGACGTCGTCATCGATTTCGTCTGCTATCGCCGCCACGGCCACAACGAAGCCGACGAACCGAGCGCGACCCAACCCGTCATGTACGGCCGGATCCGCGATCACGAGACCACCCGGCAACTCTATGCGGCCCGGCTCGTCGCGGACGGCATCATCGACGCCGAGCGCGCGGAGCGCCTGCAGGATGACTATCGCGAGCGGCTGGACCAGGGTGAACCGGTGCCGAAAACCCTGCTCGGTAACATCGGTAACGAGTACACGGTCGACTGGAGCCGGTACCTCGATACGGAGTGGGATGACGAGGTCGACACGACGATCACCCCGGAGAAGGTGGCCCTGCTCACGAAAAAGGCCACGGAGCTGCCGCCGGGCTTCGTCCTGCACGGACGGGTCCAGCGCATCATCGACGAGCGGGTACGCATGGGTGCCGGCGAAGTCGATATGGACTGGGGTTATGCCGAGACACTTGCCTGCGCCGCCCTGATCGACGACGGCTTCGATTGCCGCCTGGTCGGCCAGGACACGAGCCGCGGCACCTTCTTCCATCGCCACTCCGTCTTGCACAACCAGCGGAACCGCGACGAGTTCGTGCCGCTGCAGACGATCTCCGATCGTCCGTCGAGCTTCCGCGTCATCGATTCGCTGCTTTCGGAAGAAGCCGTGCTCGGCTTCGAGTACGGCTATGCGACCACCGAGCCGCGCACGCTGGTGATCTGGGAGGCGCAGTACGGCGATTTCGTAAACGGTGCGCAGGTCGTGATCGACCAGTTCATCAGCTCCGGCGAGGCCAAGTGGGGGCGCCTTTGCGGGCTCACGATGTTCCTGCCGCACGGCTACGAGGGACAGGGTCCGGAGCATTCTTCCGCGCGTCTCGAGCGCTTCCTGCAGCTCTGCGCCGAGAACAACATGCAGGTGTGCGTGCCCTCGACGCCGGCGCAAATGTTCCACATGCTGCGGCGGCAGATGTTGCGCGACTACCGCAAGCCGCTCATCGTCATGACGCCGAAGAGCCTGCTCCGGCACAAGCTGTCGGTGTCGCCCTTGAGCGAGTTATCGCAAGGCGGCTTCCGGACGATCGTTCCGGAAATCGATGACCTCGATCCCGCCTCCACGCGCCGGCTGGTCTTCTGCAGTGGCAAGGTGTACTACGACCTGCTCGAAGCACGCCGGGCGAGCAACGTGGACAACGTCGCGCTGGTGCGGATCGAGCAGCTCTACCCGTTCCCGGTCGACGAGTACGCCGCCACGCTGGAAGCGTGGCCCAATGCGGAAGAGATCGTCTGGTGCCAGGAGGAACCCCAGAACCAGGGTGCGTGGTACCAGATCCGTCATCGGTTGGTTGAGCCACTCTCGGACGGGCCGCCGTTGTATTATGCTGGGCGGCCGAGCGCCGCCGCACCCGCCGCGGGCCTTCTCAAGACCCACCTGCGCCAGCAGCAGGAGCTGGTGGAAGCCGCGCTCGGGGTGGAAATCAAGGCCAGCCAGGCGGTGCGGCCGGTCCGCAGCCGGCGCTCCGCCGGCAAGAGCAGCAAGCGCAGATAAGGAAAGAGTAGCTGAGGATGGAGATCAAGGTTCCTGCATTGCCGGAGTCCGTCACGGACGCGACTTTGGTGGCCTGGCACAAGAAACCGGGCGATTCCGTGGCGCGTGACGAGAATCTCGTCGACCTGGAAACCGACAAGATCGTGCTGGAGGTGCCGTCGCCCGCGTCGGGCACCCTGAAGGAGATCAAGGTCGAGGACGGCGCCACGGTCAAGGCCGGTGACCTGATCGCGATCCTCGAGGAAGGCGGCAAGGGCGGCGACGGGAAACAGAAAGAGAACGGCGGGGGCGCAGCGGCGCAACAGGACGCGCCGCGCAAAGCCGAAGCGCCCGCTGTCGAAGAGAAGTCAGGGGAGCCGCGCGAGGACGACGAAGACCGCAAGCCCCGCTCCGAAGCCGCGCACGACAAGCTGAGCCCGTCGGTGCGCCGGCTCCTGGAAGAGCACGACCTCGATGCCGAGGCGGTCAGCGGCAGCGGCCGGGACGGCCGCATCACCAAGGCCGACGTCATGAGTTATCTTCGGCAACACGACGAGGCGGAAGAGCGCGGCGAGCCGCAGCGGCCGGTGACGGAGCCGACCGGCGGCGCGCCGGCACGCAACGATCGGCGCGTGCCCATGACCCGGCTGCGGGCCCGCATCGCGGAGCGCCTGGTTGAGGCGCAGCACACCGCCGCGATGTTGACGACCTTCAACGAGATCGACCTCACGAAAGTAATCGACCTGCGCAATCGCTATAAAGAGCCGTTCGAGAAGGAACACGGCGTGAAGCTCGGCTTCATGTCCTTTTTCGCCAAGGCGTCCGTCGAGGCGCTGAAGAAATTCCCCGAGGTCAATGCCTCCATCGACGAGAAGGACATCGTTTACCACGATTATTTCGACATCGGCATTGCCGTGTCGTCCGAGCGGGGTCTGATGGTGCCGGTGGTGCGCAACGTCGACAGCCTGAGCTTCGCGGAGATCGAGAAGGCCGTGGCCACGCTCGGCACGAAAGTACGCGAGGGCTCGATCGGCATGGACGACCTCACCGGCGGCACGTTCACGATCACCAACGGCGGTATTTTCGGGTCGCTCCTGTCGACCCCCATCCTGAACCCGCCGCAGAGCGCCATCCTCGGCATGCACGCCATCCAGCAGCGCCCGGTGGTGGTGGACGGCGAGGTCGTGGTGCGGCCAATGATGTACGTCGCGCTCACCTACGATCACCGTATCATCGACGGTCGCGAAGCGGTGCAGTTCCTGGTCAGTATCAAGCAGTCGCTGGAAGATCCCGGCCGGCTGCTGCTGCAGTTCTGACATGGCCAGGTCGTACGACGTCATCGTCATCGGCGCGGGGCCCGCGGGTTACATCGCCGCCATCCGTGCCGCGCAGAACGGCATGAACGTGGCCTGCATCGACCAGTGGAAGAACCGCGACGGCAAGCACGCCTTCGGCGGCACTTGCCTGAACGCCGGCTGCATTCCGTCCAAGGCATTGCTCGAGTCCTCCGAGCTCGTGCACCGGGCGCAACACGAATTCGCCGCGCACGGCATCAAGGTGCCGTCGGTAGAGGTCGATCTCGCGGCCATGCAGAAGCGCAGGGCGACGATCGTCCGGCAGTTGACGGGCGGCATCGCGGGCCTGTTCAAGGCAAACAAGGTCGAAGGCCTCGTCGGCCATGGCAAGCTGCTCGCCGATCGCAAGGTCGAGTTCACGCCGGAGTCCGGGGAGCCCGAGACGCTCGAGGCACGCTACGTAATCCTGGCATCGGGCTCCGAGCCCGTGGAGTTGAAGGTTGCGCCGTTCGACGGCGACAACATCGTCGACTCCTGGGGCGCGTTGGAGTTTGACGAGGTGCCGAAGAAGCTCGGCGTCGTCGGCGGCGGCATCATCGGCCTGGAGCTCGGCAGTGTCTGGAACCGCCTCGGTTCGGAGGTCGTGATCCTCGAGGCGCTGGACGATTTCCTCGCGGCGGTCGATCGCGAGATCGCGAAGGAAGCGCAGAAGCAGTTCAAAAAGCAAGGCCTCACGGTGCGGCTCGGCGCGAAAGTGACGTCGGCGAAGGCATCCGGCAAGGGCGTCAAGGTCGAGTACGAAGACTCCTCCGGCAAGCAGTCCCTCGAAGTGGACAAGCTCGTGGTGGCGGTCGGGCGCCGCCCGTTCACGGACGGTCTTCTCGCCGAGGACTGCGGTATCCAGCCGGACGAGAAAGGTTTCATCCCGGTCGACAACGAATGCCGCACGCGCGTCAAGGGCGTGTTCGCCGTGGGCGACTGCGTACGCGGGCCGATGCTGGCGCACAAGGGCTCGGAGGAGGGCGTGATGGCCGCCGACCTGATCGCGGGCGAGGTGGCGGAGATGAATTACAAGGTCATCCCGTCGGTGATCTACACCGCGCCGGAAATCGCCTGGGTCGGCCAGACGGAAGAAGAGGTGAAAGCCTCCGGCCGCGAGTACAAGACCGGCTCGTTCCCGTTCATGGCCAGCGGCCGCGCCAAGGCGATGGAGCAAACGGCCGGCATGGCGAAGATCGTCTCGGCCGTGGACGACGACGAGATCCTCGGCGTGCACATTCTCGGCCCCATGGCCGGCGAGCTGATCGCCGAAGCGGTGCTCGCGATGGAGTTCTCCGCCAGCACGGAAGACCTGCAGCGCACCATCCACGCGCACCC
>CBFGSB010000030.1:0-22726 GCA_965651325.1 uncultured Chromatiales bacterium
CGGCGGCGGCGCTCAGGGCCGCGAGCGGCAGTCGCGCGCTGAGGTCCGCAAGGTGCACGGAACCGCCGGGCGCGATCGCTGTGTTCCCCGCGAGCGTGCCGCCCGCAAGATCGGCCGAAACGGCGTAGCCGATCTTGCCGGTGAAGAGTGCCGCGGGACGGAAGCGCCAGCCGAGGTTGCCCGCATAAAAGCCGCCAAAGCTGCCTTCCGCTGCCGAGCCGCTCCATACCGTGCCGGAAATGCCGGACAGGCGCACCGTCTCCGGCGCGAACCAGCGATAGGCCGCGCGGGCCGGAAACAGCAGGATCAGCCCGGCGACGAACACCGCGGCGCCGACCGCGAGCAGGCGAGTGCCGCGTTGCATCAGCCGCGCACGAGGATCAGCGTGGCGTTCACGCGGCCGGCAGCGTCCTGCGCCGTGGTCGAGAAGCTGCCGGACTGTACCTGCAGGCGGTAATCGCCGGCGAGGTCCCCGAGCCACAGCACCAGGTCGTCGAACGCGACGTTCTCGAACTCCAGCCGTATGCCGTTACCGGGCGTCGGCGAGCTTCGCCGCAGGGAGTTGTAGAGATCGCGGCTGCGCAGCGTGTTGTCCACGATGACCACGAGCGATTCGTTGACGCCGGCGGGTGTGCCGCGCGCGGAACCGGCCTGCAGGTCGCCCTGCATCGCACGCAGGTCGGCCAGCGCGTTCTGCCAGGTGTCGACGCCCCGTGCCGCGCTTTCCTGGCCGCGCTCGAGGGGCATCCAGACAGCCAGGTAGAACACGGCGAGGATCACGGCGACACCGGCCGCGGCAACGAACAGCCGTTCCCGGGCCTGCAGCGATTCGTACCATTCCTTCACGCGCCGCTCTCCCGCACCTGGATCTGGCCGTTGACGCGATCGCCTTGCAGGTTCGTGCCGAGGATCGTCGCGGTGAAACGCCCGCTTTCGCGGATCATCCGCTGGATGTTGTCGAGCGTTTCGATGTTCGGCGCGGACAGGCGGATGTCGACGACGCCGCCGCGGTAACTCAACGCTTCGATTTTCACGTCGGCGTTGGCGCGCAGCGCGCGGCCGACCTGTTCCAGCGACTGCAGGAATACCTGCGGCGACTCGTTGCTGCCCGTGCGTGCCCGCAGTGACGACAGCAGGGCGGCCGGGTCCTGGGTATCCACGCCGGAAGCGCCCGGCACGGCCTGGCGATACTCCGCGACGAAGCGTTCGCGCAGCGCGGTCTCCTGGCGATTCAGCAGGTACAGGTCCGCCGCCTGGGCCAGCAGGCCGACACCCACCAGCGCGAGCAGCAACACCGCGGCCATCTTCCAGCGCCTGAAATACCCCGCGTATTCGGTTTTGTCGGCGTACTCGCCCTGCAGCAGGTTGATGCCGGCGCCGCTCGCGACGGTCACCGCGAGGCGCGGCAGCACGCCGTCCGGCAGCAGGTTGATGTCGAGGTTCTCGAGCTCCTCGCGCATGGCGATCCAGTCGTGGCGGTAACGCTCGTCGTCGCCCGGCCGGCAATAGACGATGGCGTGCCGCGGCAGCGTGGGCGCGCCGTCCTCGCCTTCGTCGAGTGCGCCGATGGCCGCGAGCGCCTCCGCCGGCGTCACGCCCTGCATCACGAGCTCGACCTCCGCGCCGTCGTTGATCATGACGTCGTGTTCCGCGACGAGCAGGCTGATGGTGCCCGGCAACCGGGCGAGCCCGTGATTCTCCGGTACGATCGCCGCCGGCTTGAGGCCGGCTTCGGCGAGGCGGGCCCGCCATTCGTCCAGCGTTTCGCGGCTGACCACCGCGACCGGGACGCGGCCGCTTTCGCGGCGCGCGCCGGCGGCGAAGTGCAGCTTGTCGACGTCTTCGGCGAGGTACTCCTCGAGCGCGTAGGGCAGGGCGGCCTGCAGGCGCGCGCCGCCCTTGACCGGCACGTCGGCACTGGTCGTGAGCACCTCGGTCCCGGGCACGAGCACGATGACCTTGCGATCCCCCACATCCGCCGCGGCTTCCGCCAGTGCGCCGCTGGCGGGAGAGCCGAGGCGCGTGCCGCTCGAATCCACGGCCATCCACGTTGCCGGTAAGTGCGCTTCGGCGGGTATGCGTATGACCAGGATCTCCGCCATCGTCATACGGCTCCGAAGCTGCGCAGGATCGGCGCGACGCTGCCTTGCTGGGTCCGCTGCAGCAGGCTGTAGAGGGTCACGCGCACGTTGCCGATTTCCACCACGACCTGGAGCTGGAAGTAATTCGTCGATTCACCGAGGCCTTTTAGCACATCCGGGTCCTGGATGATCGACGAGAAGGCCGTCTGCACGTTGGCGAAGCCGCAGTCCTCGCGGTCGGCCAGCAGCGATTCCACGGCCGCCGCGTCCAGAGAATCGTCCAGCGACTGCAGTACCGCCGGCGTCGCCGTGTTGGCGTTGATCGTCGTGCGCCCCGGCAGCGCCGTGATGTGCGGCTCCAGGATTTCGAAGGCCTCCCGGGTCATGCCCTCGAGCGCGGCAAGCTCGCTGACGCTGGTGAGCGCGCGATTCGGCGTGCGGTACGGCGGCAGCGCGGTGGTATAGATCGGGTCCTCGGCGCCGTCCGGGAACTGCGGCTCCTCGTTCGCATCGAGCCAGTCCGCGGCGATGCCCGCGAGCTTCGGGTCGAGCTCGAGCGCCATCAGCAAGCGACGGAACTGCTCGAGGGCGGCAGGCTGCACCTCGCCCCGCTCGTCGACCAGGTTGTTGACGTTGAAGCGGCCCTGCAGGTCGATAACGCGCCCGTAGACCTCGCCGCCGCCCTCGATCGGCAGCCCCGGCAGTTCCTGCGCCCAGATCTCGCAAAGCTCGTCCGCGGGCCTGCCCTCCTCGAAATCCGCCTGGAGATCCTCGCGCAGGATGCTGCTCACCCAGCTTTCCGCGCCGAGCGCGACCTGCATGGCCTGGTCGCGGTACAAGAGCACGGTGGTGCGCCGCACGTCCAGCGCGTTGTCCCAGGCAAGGTCGGTCGCCACCATCGCGGCCAGCGCGCTGATCAGCATCGCGGTGATCAGTGCGACGCCGCGGTTCTTGCCGCGGAGTTTGCGCAGGGCCTTCACGGTGCCACCTCGATCAGGCGCGTGAGCACGCCTTCGGTTTCCGTCGACAGCACGATCTCGACGGCGCGCGGCCGCATGCTGAAGCCGAGAGGCCCGGGGCGATCGCGCGGCGGCCACTCGTCCGTCCACTCGCCGTCGTCCTGGAGGTAGCGGAACGCGATGCTCTCCACGCCGTCGAGCAGCAGGCGCGCCGAGGGCTCGTTGTCCATGGTGCGATCGAGCACCGTCCAGTGGAAGCGGGCGAGCTCGCCGTCCTGCAGGCGCCAGGCAACGCGCTGCAGCGTGCCGCGCGGCAGGCCGGCAGGATTGCTCCAGCCGCCGTGGGTGAGCTGGACAGCATACTCGGACGTGGCATCCGTCAGCAGCGCCGGCGCAACCACGTCGCCGAGCTGCTCGCGCACCGGGCGCGGCGCGAGCTGCCGGAAGTCGTTCGCAAGGAACCGCATCGTGCGCTGGATCGCTTCGAGGCGATCGGTGCGCTCGGTCAGGAACTCCGCGCTCTCCAGGGTGCGGCCGAGCGTACCGTAGGCGAAGGCCGCGAGGATGGCGAAGATCGCGACCGCCACCAGCAGCTCGATGAGGGTAAAGCCACGGTTCACGTGCACGGCGCGGCTCATTGTTTGGCACCCGGTTCTTCCGGAGGCTCGTCACCGGGAGGGTCCTCCTCCGGCTCCGGTCCGGGCCCGATGCCGGCGACCCCGGACCACGCCATGTTGCCCTGTCCCGGCATGACCGGCTCGCCGATGAAGCCGGTGATCGTGCGGATGACGTCGTCGGACTCGCCAAGGGACACGTCCACGTCCACCCGGTACAGGTTCTCCACGCCGGTCTCCGAGACGGTCGCGCGCCAGGTCCACTCGCGGCCGGCGTACTCCACCTGGTCGGAGCTCTCGCTGACTTCCGGCACGACGTTGGCCAGCCGCATCTCGGCGATCCGGTTCTGCGCGATCCAGCTCGCGTAGGTGCGCTCCTGCATCGCGGTCGCGGAATCGATCATCTGGCTGACCGAGGCTGCCACCGCACCGAGCGCGAGCGCCGCGACCGCGAGCGCCACCATGACTTCGATCAGCGTGAACCCGCGCTGCGGGTCAGAGTGCGGCCTGCTCATCCGTCTCGATCTCGAGCTCACCGGCCTCGTTCGTGACCAGCGCGATTTCGGCGCGGTCGGACTCGCGCACGATCTTCAGGTCGAAGGGCGTCACGTCGCCGCTCGACAGGATCAGCACGTGCGGGGCATAGTCCTCACGATCGTCTTTGTCCCGGTCGCGCCGTTTCCCGTCGGCCTCTTCGTCATCCCCCGCGCGCTCGAGCTCGGCCGCCCGCGCCGCCAGCTCGATGTGCCGGTCGTCCAGGAACAGCTCCAGCACCAGCCCTTCTGCAAGCTGGCGCTGCCGCAACAGCTCGTCGTTGACGACCGCGAACCATTGGCGGGTCCGCGGATCGTGCTCGACGAAGCGATAACCGTCCTGCAGGAATTCCAGGCCGAAGTCGCGCCCCTGCATCAGGGCTTCGTCCACCGCGAGCTCGATGAGCGAGTCCAGGCGCCGGGCTTCCTGGTCCAGCACGCGCTCGGAGCCCAGCAGCCCGACCGACAGCATCACCACGGCACTGACGATACCGACAATGACGATGACGACGAGCAGTTCGATGAGAGTGAACCCGCTCCTCGAATGACGGGCGGAGCTCATCGTGACGTTAGCGTCGCGCCTGCGAAGACACTAATTGAGGTCCCAGTTGCCGACGTCGGCGTCCAGGCCCTCGCCACCGGGGCGGCCGTCGCGACCGAGCGTATAGATGTCGATCTCGCCGTGATTTCCCGGGTTGAGGTAGAGGTATTCGTTGCCCCAGGGGTCTTTCGGCAGCCGCGGGATGTAGCCGCCCGCTTTCCAGTTGCCGGCAACATTGGGATCCGTGGGTTTACGGACCAGCGCCTCGAGCCCCTGCTCGGTGGTCGGGTACTGGTAGGTGTCGAGGCGGTACATGTTCAGGGCCTGTTCGATGCCGCGCAGGTCCCCCTGCACGCGCGTGACCTGCGCCTGGTCGATGCGGCCGATCACCCGCGGCGCGACAATGGCGGCGAGAATGCCGAGAATGACCACGACGACCATGATCTCGATGAGTGTGAAGCCGCGGCTTCGCCTGGCAAGGTTCGGGTATTGCACTGGTTCCTCCGGGGCGGAGCGGGGCAAGGCAGGGCCGGTGCTGCTCCGGCTTCGTTGACTCATGTCCCCAGTCCCCTGAATATTCGGACGATTATATCAAACATGGGGTTACGCGAAGATTCTATCGCGGGCGCTGCAGCAGGGCTAATGAGACGGATCACCGAATGGCAAGTTCCGCTCGCGATCGCCGGCGCGAGCCTCTGCGCTGCGACGCTCGGCGGTGCAGGCCGGCTGTGGCTGCGCTGGGACCGGGAAGCGATCGCGGCCGGCGAGTGGTGGCGGCTGGCCACGGGCCATTTCGTGCACCTGAATCCCGGTCATCTCGCCCTCAACCTGGCGGGCCTCGCACTCGTCTGGGTGTTGGCGGGCGGGCGCTACCGGCCGTTGGGCTGGTGGCTCGTCGTGGCCCTCAGCCTGGCGGTTATGGATGCCGGGTTCTGGTACCTCGACCCGAACCTGGCCTGGTACGTGGGGCTGTCCGGGTTGCTGCACGGCCTGCTGCTCGCCGGCGCGGTCGACCGCCTGCGCGAGGCGCCGCTCGAGTCGACCGTGCTCACGCTGCTCGTGGCCGCGAAGCTGGCTTACGAGCAGTATGCGGGCCCGTTGCCCGGGTCCGAGGCGTCCACCGGCGGCCCCGTGGTCGTGAATGCGCATCTCTACGGCGCCATCGCGGGGATTTTCGCGGGCGCGGCATCGCTCGCGGCCCGCACGCTGCGGGGACGCGCGCGGGTGCGCCCGTAGCCCGGCCCTGCATCGCCTTTGCCGCGGTGCCAGCACATTCCGGCCCGGGCCTTTATAATGCCCGCCCTTTGTGCACGAGTGTGGCTCCAGGAGGATCGAGTTGAACCTGTCGATTGTATTTCCGGGGCAGGGTTCCCAGGCGCTGGGGATGCAGGCGGCATTGGCCGAGGAGTACCCCGAAATTCGCGCGACCTACGAGGAAGCGAGCGGCGAGCTGGGTTTCGACCTCTGGGAACTCGTGCAGGAGGGGCCGGCCGACGGTGTGTACGACACCGTCGTCAACCAGCCGCTGATGCTGACGGCGGGCGTCGCGGCCTGGCGTGCCTGGCACGGCGCCGGCGGCGGCACCCCGGCGTACCTGGCCGGTCACAGCCTCGGCGAGTACACGGCGCTTACCTGCGCCGGTGCGCTGCCGTTCGTGGAGGCGATGCAACTGGTCGCGCGCCGCGCCGAGCTCATGCAGGCCGCGGTGCCGGCGGGCGAGGGCGCCATGGCGGCGGTGCTCGGCCTCGATGACGATGCGGTGGTGGCGGCCTGCCGCGACGCCGCGGAAGGCGAGGTGGTCAGCGCGGTCAATTTCAACGCGCCCGGGCAGGTCGTGATCGCCGGGCACCGCGCGGCGGTGGAGCGGGCGTGCGAGCAGGCAAAAGCCGCCGGCGCAAAACGCACGATGATGCTGAAGGTGAGTGTGCCCGCGCATTGCGAGCTGATGCACCCGGCCGCGGAGGAGTTCTCCGCGACGCTCGCCGGCGTCGACTTCGCCAGCCCTTCGCTACCGGTGGTCAATAACGTCGACGTCGAGATCTACGACACTCCGGCCCGCATACGCGATGGCCTCGAGCGGCAGTTGTACAGCCCCGTCCGGTGGGCGGACTCCATTCGTTACCTCGTCGAGCACGGTACCGGCCTCGTCCTGGAAGCCGGCCCGGGCAAGGTGCTCTCGGGCCTCGTCCGCAGGATCGACCGGACCGTCCCGGCCATCTGCCTCGACTCGCCCCCGGCAATGCAGGAGGCGATGGAACAGTCACGGGAGCAAGCAGCATGAGCGAGTGGTTCAGCAAGGACCTCCTGCGCGGTGAGATCGCGCTCGTCACGGGCGCCTCGCGCGGCATCGGCGCCGCGATCGCCGCCACGCTGGCCGCGGCGGGCGCGACCGTCGTCGGCACCGCGACCCGCGACGACGGTGCGCAGGCGGTCTCCGCTATGCTCGCCGACCGGGGCCGCGGGGCGGTCCTCGACATCGCCAGCGAAGAGTCCGTGCAGGCCCTGTTCGCGGAGCTGCAGAAACTCGAGGGTGCACCGACGATCCTCGTCAACAATGCCGGCATCACGCGCGACAACCTGCTGCTGCGGATGAAAGCCGAGGAGTGGGACGACGTCATCGCCACCAACCTGTCGGGCACCTACCGCGTCTGCAAGGCCGCGCTGCGCGGCATGATGAAGGCGAAGCGCGGGCGTATCGTCAACATCGCCTCGGTGATCGGGCTGATGGGCAATCCCGGCCAGGCGAATTACGCAGCCGCGAAGGCGGGCATCATCGGCTTCTCGAAGTCGCTGGCCCGGGAAGTCGGCTCGCGGAACATCACCGTAAATGTCGTCGCTCCCGGTTTCGTCGATACCGACATGACACGCGTGCTGCCGGACGCGCAACGCGCGGCGCTGCTGGAGCAGGTGCCGCTCGGCCGTCTCGGCGAGGCCGACGATATCGCCAATGCCGTACTGTTCCTGGCATCGGGCGCCGCGGCCTACGTCACCGGCGAAACGCTCCACGTCAACGGCGGCATGCTGATGGCGTGACCGCCGGGCCGCAACCCGTAGCGAGGCGGTCGGCTTTCACTTACAATACCGTCGCACGGTCTTGCCGGCACTTGATATTTCAAAAACTTAACTGCATTTCATCGGCCTCCGGACCGCACTACAGGCACCGCACCCGAGCAAAGGTAAGCCAGGAACTCACGGCATCGATGAGCCGGGGAACAGCCATTTACGAAGTCTCTTCCTGAGGAGAAGCGATCACTATGAGCAGTATTGAAGAACAAGTTAAGAGCATCGTTGCCGAGCAACTGGGAGTGAAAGAAGAGGAGGTCACGAACGATGCTTCGTTCGTCGACGACCTCGGCGCCGATTCTCTGGACACGGTCGAGCTGGTGATGGCTCTCGAAGAGGAGTTCGAAACCGAGATTCCCGATGAAGAGGCCGAGAAGATCACCACGGTTCAGCAGGCCATCGATTTCGTCACGGCGCGCCGCAGCGAATCGTAGTTGCACGTCGAGGGGCGCGGATGTCCGCTTCGCGGACCGCGCCCTTCGTGCCTTTGTCAGTCACCGCGGTAACGCCGCGGATTCCAGGACGGTTCCTTGAGCAAGCGAAGAGTGGTCGTTACCGGTCTTGGGCTGGTGTCGCCGGTCGGCAGCCAGCTCGAGACGGCGTGGGAGAACGTCCGCGAGGGACGCTCGGGAATCGGCCCGATCACGCATTTCGACCCAGGCGCGTTCACGACCCGCATCTCGGGCTCGGTGAAGGACTTCGACGTGAGCGAATACCTCGCGCCGAAGGACGCGCGCAAGATGGACCCGTTCATGCATTACGGGATCGGGGCTTCCATGAAAGCCGTCAAGGATGCCGGCCTCGAGATCACGGAAGAGAACGGGCACCGCGTCGGCGTGATCATGGGCGCGGGGATCGGTGGGCTGGCGACCATCGAGGAGAACCACAACAAGTACCTCGCGTCCGGGCCGCGCAAGATTTCGCCTTTTTTCATTCCGGCCAGCATCATCAACATGGCATCCGGCCACGTGAGCATGCTGCTGCACATCACCGGCCCGAACCTCGCCATCGTAACGGCCTGCACGACGTCGACCCACTGTATCGGCGTCGCGGCACGCATGATCGCCTACGGCGACGCCGACGTCATGCTGGCGGGCGGCTGCGAGTACGCCACGACGCCGTTGTCCATCGGCGGCTTCTGCTCGGCGCGCGCGATGTCGACGCGCAACGACGAGCCGGAAAAGGCCAGCCGGCCGTTCGACCTGGACCGCGACGGTTTCGTGTTGAGCGACGGCGCCGGCTGCCTCGTGCTGGAGGAGCTCGAATACGCGAAGGCGCGCGGCGCGCGCATCTACGCCGAGCTCGCCGGGTTCGGCATGAGCAGCGACGCTTATCACATCACGCTGCCGCCGGCCGACGGCGAGGGCGCACGCAAGTGCATGCTCGCCGCCATGCGGGACGCGGCCATCGATCCGGCGGACGTGGACTACCTGAACGCACACGGCACCTCGACGCCGGCCGGGGACGCCGGCGAAACAACCGCTATCAAGCGTGCCTTCGGCGATGCCGCGCGCTCGCTCGCCGTCAGCTCGACGAAATCCGTCACCGGCCACCTGCTCGGTGCCGCAGGCGCCGCCGAAGCGATATTCTCCGTTCTCGCGATCCGCGACCAGGTGATGCCGCCGACGATCAACCTCGAGACGCCCGACCCCGAATGCGACCTGGACTACGTTCCGAACGAAGCCCGTGAAGGCAAGGTCGAAGCGGTGATCTCCAACTCCTTCGGTTTCGGCGGCACGAACGGCAGCCTGGTCTTTCGTAAGCTGCAGTGAGCGTGAAACGGCTTCTCGGGGTGGCGCTGGCGGTAGCCGCGGTCGCCGGGGCCGTATTCGCGTGGCAGGTGTTCCGCTTCCTGGACACGCCTGTGGCGGTGCCGGAGGAAGGCCTGGTCTTCGAGATCCGGCCCGGCACGCCGTTCGTCGCCGTGAGCGAGGCGCTGGCGGACGAGGGCGTCATCGAACATCCGCGGCTCTTCCGCTGGTACGCGCGCGTAAGGGGCGAGGGCAGCTCCATCCGTGCCGGCGAATACCGCATCGCCTCCGGCCTCACGCCGCCCGACCTCCTGCGCCAGTTCACGTCCGGTAACGTGCTGCTGCATGCGTTCACGATTATCGAAGGCTGGACCTTCCGCGAGCTGCTGGAGAACCTGTCGCGGCACGCAGCGGTGACGCAGACGCTGGCCTACGACGACTGGCCGGCGCTGCTCGACGATCTCGGCTCCGATGCCGCCGCGCCCGAAGGTCTCTTCCTGCCCGAAACCTACCGGTTCCCCAAGGGCACGGAGGACGTGTCGATCCTGCGCCAGGCATACGCGCTCATGCAGGACACGCTGGAGACCGAATGGAACGGCCGTGCGGAGGGACTGCCGCTCGCCGGCAAATACGAAGCCCTGATCCTCGCATCGATCGTGGAAAAGGAAACGGCGCGCGCCGACGAGCGGTCGCGCATCGCAGGCGTGTTCACGAGAAGGCTCGAGAAAGGCATGCGCCTCCAGACCGACCCGACGGTCATCTACGGCCTCGGCGAGGCCTACGACGGCAACCTGACGCGCGCGCACCTGCGGACGGACACGCCCTACAACACCTACACACGCAACAGCCTGCCGCCGACGCCGATTGCCATGCCGGGGCGCGCGGCGATTCACGCGGCGCTCCACCCCGAACCGGGGGACGCGCTGTACTTCGTCGCGACCGGGCGCGGCGATGGCAGTCACGCGTTTTCCGCGACCAGGAAGGAGCACGATGCGGCCGTCGCCGCCTACCTGAAACGATTGCGGGAAAACCGCACGGACAGCGGACGGTGACGCGCGGGCGTTTCGTGACGGTCGAGGGCGGCGAGGGCGTCGGCAAATCCACCAACGTCGATTTCCTCTGCTCGCTGGTCCGCGGCCGCGGCTTCGACGTGCTGGCGACGCGCGAGCCCGGCGGCACCCCGACGGCCGAGCGCATTCGCGAACTGCTGCTCGAGCACGGTACGGAACCGATGCCGCCGACCGCGGAGCTGCTGCTGTTTTTCGCGGCGCGCGCGCTGCACCTCGAAAACGTCATCCGGCCCGCGCTCGAACGCGGCACGTGGGTCGTCTGCGACCGCTTCACCGACGCGACCCGCGCCTACCAGGGGGCCGGCCGCGGGCTCGACGCCGCGCGGATCGAGCAGCTCGCCGAGTGGGTGCACGGCGATTGCTCCCCCGACCTGACGCTGCTGCTCGACGCGCCGGTCGAGGTCGGCCGGGGGCGAGCGGAGCGGCGCAACGACGCGGACCGGATGGAAAGCGAGCAGGCGGCCTTCCACGCGCGTGTGCGCGAGGGCTACCTCGCGCTGGCGAGGCGCGAGCCGGACCGCTTCCGCGTGATCGACGCCGCCCAGGCGCTGGCGGGCGTGCAGGCCGACATCGCGGCCGCGCTGGAGCCCTTTTTGGCGCGGAGGTGAAATGCGATATCTTCGAGCTTTATCGCTTAAATGCCTGACAATCCGATGGATATAATCTGGCTGGAACCCTTTGCCGAGGGCTGGCGCGCGCGCGAGGCGCAGGGCCGCCTGCCGCACGCGGTGCTGCTCACCGGCCAGCCCGGGGTCGGCAAGCGGGCCGCGGCGGTGTGGTTGGCGCGGCAGCGCCTGGGGATCGGGCCGCCGGCCTCGCTGCCACAGTACCCGGTCGACGTGCCGGAGCATGCGGACCTGCGCTGGGTGGAGCGCGAAACGGACAAGGACACGGGCAAAGCGAAGCAGTCGATCGGCATCGACCGGGTGCGCGAGCTGATCGCCGGGCTGTCGCTGACGAGCTACGAAGGCGGTGCCAAGGTCGCGGTCATCGAGCCCGCGGACCTGATGACCGCGGATGCCGCCAACAGCCTCCTGAAAACGCTGGAGGAGCCGCCCGGCGACGCGCTCCTGGTGCTGGTGGCCGACCGCGTGGGCCGGCTGCCGGCGACGATCTTCAGCCGCTGCCAGCGCATCAACGTGCCGGCACCGCCCACCGGCGTGAGCCTCGCGTGGCTGGACCGGGTGCAGCCCGGGGCGGATTGGCCGGCCGCCCTCGAAATTGCCGGCGGGGCGCCGCTCGCGGCCATCGGGGCGCTGGAAACGCTGGGCGACACGGCGCAGATGGAGCAGGAGTTCGCGGCCGTGGCCGCCGGCCGCGCCTCACCCGTCGACGTGGCGGCGCGCTGGGCGAAACTGGAGCCGCAATTCGTGCTCGGCTGGCTCGGCCGGCAGGTCCAGCAGTGCCTCTACCGGCTGAGCGACCGCTCCCGCCCGGCGGGCCGGCACCCGGTGCCGGAATCTGTGCTGGCGCGCATGGACACCCGAAATCTGTTCTGCTATCTAGACACGATCAACGGCTTGCGCGGCCAGCCGCTGGCGTCGTACAACGTCCAACTGGCACTCGAAAGCCTGTTGATCGACTGGGCCGCGGGCCTGGTCGACTATCGCAACCCGTTTTCGCCGGGGCGGCTGTTGCCGGTCCCGGCCGCAAGGTAAATGAAGCTCATGGCCGATACACCCAGACCCGCCAAGCCCGGACTGCTGACGCTGACGATCCGGGACAAGAGCGCGCTGTATCTCGCATACATGCCGTTCGTGGTGAACGGTGGATTGTTCATCCCCACGAACAGCTCTTATCGCCTCGGTGACGAGGTGTTCATGCTGCTGAACCTGATGGGCGAGGACGAGAAGATCCCGGTCGCGGGCACCGTCGTGTGGATGACGCCGAAAGGCTCCGCGGGCAAGCGCACGGCCGGCATCGGCGTGCAGTTCAGCGACCAGGACCAGGGCAACACGCAGAAGAAGATCGAGAACTACCTGGCCGGCGCGCTGGGCGGGGACAAGCCCACCCACACGATGTAGGCCCGGCGCTCCTGTCCCGGGAGCGCCTCGCTGGCGTTACCGCTGGCCGGAGCTGATCCCGCCGCGCAGCACGTAGGCGTGGTAACCCCGTTCACTCAGGATGTACGCGCCCGCGGAGCTGCGCCGGCCGGTGTCGCAACAGACGATGTACTTCTTCTTGGGGTCCAGCGTGTTGATCTTCAGGCGGATGAAGTAGAGCGGGATATTGATCGCGCCGTCCTGGTGATGGTTCTCGAACTCGCTGGGGAGACGGACATCCAGCCACTGGCCGCCGTTCTTCACGATCTCCTCGGCCTCGGCCTGGCTCACCCAGTCGAGCATCGGCTCGTTCAGGAGCCGCTTGAAATCGTCCTTGCCGAGGCGCATCACGGCACCGTCGGACGTCATGGTCACGGTCGCATTGCGCTTGGCGTCGGAGATGAGGGCTTCTTCGCCGAACGTGTCCCCGACCGCCAGCTCGGCCAGCTTGATGCCGTCCTTGTTCAGCGGCGTCTCGCGCGTGACGAGTGCCTTGCCGCGCGTCAGCACGTAGAAATAGTCGCCTTCCGCGCCCTGCTTGATGACGACGTCGCCGGATTTGTAGTTGATCTGCTGCATGCGCATGAAGATCGCCTGGATGTTCGCCGGCGGAATCTTGTGGAACGCCTTGGTCTGCAGCAGCATCGTCATCCAGTCGTCGCCGCCGACGTCGGTCTTGCCCTGCAGCTCGGACACTTCGTAGGAACCCGTCTGGTCCCAGGTGAGCATCACGTCGAGCAGGTCGCTGTCGATCGAGATGTATTGCACGCGGTTCCGGGCCCGGGCGGTCACGCGCCGCGGGAACATCGGCGAGACGGGGTTGCGGGCGCTTTCGGTGCCGCCCTCGACCAGCTCCTGCACCTCGCCCTGGTCGATCAGCTCGAGGGTGCCCGAGACGACATAGACCGTGCGCTTCTCGGTATCGCCTTCCTTGAACAGGATTTGCTGCGGGGACAGCTCACGCAGCTGCACTTTCCTCGCCAGCGCGGCGAGGTTGTCGCGTTTCAGGCCGTCGAGGGGGGAAAAGCCCTTGAGCAGTTCAGTGTCCAGCTGCTCGTCTGTCATTTCTCATCCTGATGTCACTCTGTGTCTGGCGGGCTCAGTCGTTATTCTAACGTGTTACCCGTGCATCGCCGATACCGGCAGTCGAAGCGTGGCACAAATCGGCCGGGCATGGGAGAACCGGCGTATCACTTTTCCGCTCGGGCAGCCTCGCCGGCGAACGTCGACCAGCCCTCGTGAGGCGTGAACCAGTCGCCATGCTTCGCTTCGAGCGCCTGCAGCGCGGACCGGGTCTCCGCCGGACCGCGGTCGCGCGCGTACTTGAGCGGCCCGCCGCGAAACGGTGCGAACCCGGTGCCGAAGATCACCCCGGCGTCGAGCAGGTCGGCATCGCCGACCACACCTTCGGACAGGCAGGCGACCGATTCGTTTACCATCGGCAGGACCAGGCGATCCGTGATGTCGGCCGGTACCGGCGCGCCGGCGCGGTCGTCCTCCGGTATGACCGGCTTACCGTTCTCCCAGCGGTAGAATCCCTGGCCCGACTTGCGGCCCAGTTGCCCCTTCTCGACCATTTCCTTCAGCCGCGGCGGCACCGGCCGGCCGAGCGCCGCACCCAGCACCTCGGAGACATGCAGCGCGATGTCGAGCCCGACGGTGTCGACGAGCTCGATCGGCCCCGCCGGCATGCCGAAGTCCTTCGCCGCGCGATCGATCGCCGCCAGCGGCACACCGGCTTCGGCCAGCTCCATCGCTTGTGCAAGGTAGGGGGCGAGCACGCGATTGACCACGAACCCGGGCGAGCTCGCACACTCCAGCGGGAACTTGCCGATACCGCGCACAAAGGCGAAGGCCGTGTCGAGCGCGGCCTGTTCCGTGTCCTCGCAGCGGATAACCTCGACCAGCGGCAGCTTGGCGACCGGGTTGAAGAAATGCAGGCCGATGAAGCGGCTCGGCTTGTCCAGCACCGTGCGCAACTCTTCGAGCCGGATGCTGGACGTATTGGTCGCGAGCACGGCGTGTGCGGGCATCTTCGCCTGGACGTCCGTATAGAGCTGTTGCTTCGCTTCGAGGTTCTCGTAGATGGCCTCGATGACCAGGTCGGCGTCCGCGATACCGTCCCCGGGAACGTCGGCGCGCAGGCGCTTCGAGACCTCCTCCCGCTCGCGTTCGTCGCGCACCTTGCGGGAGAACAGCTTGGCGGCGCGCTCCAGGGCCGGCTGCACATACTTCTCCTCCCGGTCCTGCAGCGTGACCTCCAGCCCGCGCAGCGCGCACCACGCGGCGATGTCGCCGCCCATGACGCCGGCACCGACGACGTGCACCTTCGACACCTTGTGCTCGGCCTTGCCGCCCTGCGATTTCAGCCGGTTCTGCAGGAAAAACACGCGCACGAGGTTGCGCGAGGTGCTGCCGCACATCAGCTCGGCGATCGAGCGGGCCTCGGCCTCGTAGCCGGTGCGCTCCGAAGCGCCGTGCTTGCGCCAGAGATCGACAATGGCATACGGGGCCGGGTAATGGTCCGGCCGCGCGTGGGCATCGACCTGGCGGCGCAGCATGCGCGCGACGAACGGCCGTGCGGGCGGCAGGTTCAGCAGGCGGTCGAGGAGCGGGGCGGCGGCCGTGGGCCGCTTCGCCGCGATGATTTCCCGCGCGGCCTGCCGCCAGTTGTCGGGTGAGACAATGCGGTCGGCCAGGTTGATGCGAATGGCTTTCGACGGCGTGATGGATTTTCCGGTGAGCATCAGTTCCATCGCGGCCCGCACGCCACAGAGGCGCACGGCGCGTACCGTGCCGCCGAAGCCCGGGTGGATGCCGAGCTGTACCTCGGGCAAGCCGAGAATCGGCTTCGGGTTTTGCAGCACGATGCGATAGTCGCACGCGAGGGCGAGCTCGAGTCCGCCGCCGAGCGCATAGCCGTCGATCGCCGCCACGGTCGGGCAACGCAGCGACGCCAGGCGGTCGAGCACCTCCTGGCCGAGACGGATCAGCCGGTAGCCTTCCTCCGGATTGGCAATCTTCGTGAACTCGTTGATGTCGGCACCCATCACGAAACCGTTCTGCTTGCCGGAATAGATCACCACCCCACGCGGGGCATCGTTCTCGTAGGGCGCAAGCGCCTCCGCCAGTTCCTCGAGCACCGGCCGCGACAGCACGTTCACGCTGCTGTCGCTCTTGTCGATGCGCAGCCAGACAATGCCCTCGTTGTCGCGTTCCGCCCGCCAGTGCGCGAATTCGCGGGCGTTACTTTCGGTCGTGGTCGCCATGTTTGCTCCCGTTGTTCTTCTATGCCGTCGCGACTTCGAAATCGCAGATCAGCGGCAGGTGATCGGAAAACCGCACCCTCGGTATCTCGAAGCCGGTCACCTCGATGCCTTCCTGGTACAGGATGAAATCCAGTTCCTTGCGCGGCGCGCGGCTGGGGTAGGAGGGCAGGTGCTCGGTATTGGCGCTCTTCAGCCCGGCGGCGCGCATGAACAGGTAGATCTCGTTCTCGCCCCAAAAGGTGTTGAAGTCTCCGGCGACGATGACCGGCTTCTCGTTGGCTTCGATCAGGTCGTACAGCTTCCTGAGCTGCAGGTGGCGGTGCCGGTACTTCAGCGACAGGTGCACCAGGAACACCGAGAAGTGCTCCATCTCCAGCTCGATGATCAGGCGCTTGATGCCGGTGTCGAAGTAATGGAAGGTTTCGCCCTGCACCCAGGGCGCCGCCAGGAACGCGTTCCCCTGCTTGCGAATGATCGGCAGGAGCTGGTTGATGGATTTCTCGCCGTACTTGATCTCGTAGGAGGTCGTGAGGCCCAACTCCGCCGCGATGGCTTCCGCCTGGTTCACGCCCCGGCTGCGGATGGAGCCGGTGTCCACCTCGACCAACCCCACGATGTCCGGTTTCGCCGCCCGGATGAACGCCGTGATCTCCGGCAGCACGTTCTGGTTGCCGAGAATGTAACCGGCGCCGGGCAGCGGCACGTGCATGGAAGCGCCCGCGCCTACCGCGTAGCGGATGTTATATAGGAGTAGTCGCATCTAGGGTTTGTCGAAATCGTCGTTCGACCCGGCACCGCGCGGGAAACGCGAGTATGCCGTATTTCCTTTTGATGTTCGCATTCGGCCGCGGCGGGGGAGGCCGGGCACGGGTCTCGAAATGGGCCGCTCGGGATTGCAAAATCGCTTACGAGACAGGACACTAGCCCTAAATGCGACTGGCGGGAGACGGCCGTGTATGAAAACAACCCGGTGCGGGTGTTCGTGACCCACACCTTCAACGAGGACGAGGATTATCTCCGGGTTTTCGAGTTCATCGAGGGCGTGGACCGGTTCTTCTACCTGAACTGCAGCAAGCCCGAGGCGGTGCCGGGAAGCGGCGGCATGGAAGCGATCAAGGATGAGCTCATCCGGCAAATCAAGGAATGCGAGGCGGTGGTCGTGCTGGCGAGCCATTACGAGCGCAACCGCGACCTGATCAGCTTCCAGATGGACGTGGCGGATGCCAACGAAAAGCCGATGATCGCGATCCGGCCGTTCGGCGGCGTGGCCGAAACCTCGAAAGAGGTGCTCGACCGCGTGAACGAGCACATCGAGTGGAACTCGCGAGAGATCGCGGACGCACTCAGGCGCCAGGCCCGGCTGGAAGACACGGCGCGCTGGGAAGTGATCGACTTTCCGTAGCCTGGTATCCGTGTCCTGTCTGGTGTGAGCGCGCCATGCACATCTCGCCCGGGTGGCGGGCGGAGCCCTGGTTGGACAGGCACGCGCAAGCCGCACCGCTGATCATCGCGCACCGCGGCGCTTCCGGGTACTTGCCGGAACACACGCTGGAAGCGAAAGCACTCGCGTTCGGCCTCGGCGCCGATTACCTCGAGCAGGACGTCGTGGCAACCCGCGACGACGCCCTGGTCGTGCTGCACGACATCCACCTGGATCGGGTTACCGACGTCGCCGAGCGGTTCCCGGGACGCCACCGCGCGGATGGCCGCTATTACGTGCGGGATTTCGATCTCGCGGAGCTCGAAACCCTGAATGTGCACGAGCGGCGCGGCGCGGACGGGGCCGCCGTTTACCCGGGGCGGTTCCCGTCCGGGACCGGGCGCTTCCGGATTGCCACCCTGGAAGCGGAAATCGAGATGATCCAGGGACTCAACCGCTCGACCGGGCGGCACGTTGGTATCTACCCGGAGATCAAGCGGCCGGCCTGGCACCGGGCCGCGGGCATCGACCTCGGCGCCCGGGTCCTCGCGGTGCTGGACGCGTACGGTTACCGTGGGCGCGCCGACCCGGCGTACGTGCAGTGCTTCGATGCGTTCGAGCTCGTGCGCCTGCGCGAGCAACACGGCTGCGACCTGAAGCTCATCCAGCTCATCGGCGAGAATAGCTGGGGCGAAGCGGGGACCGACTACGCCGCCCTGCGCACGCCGCGCGGGCTCGAACGCCTCGCCGCGATCGTCGACGGTATCGGCCCCTGGGTCGAGCAACTGTATACGCCGGGCCGCAGCGGCCGGGCGAAATCCACCGGGCTGGCCGGCGCGGCCCGGAAGGCCGGGCTTCACGTGCACCCCTATACCTTCCGGGCCGACGACCTCGCGCCCGGGTTCACATCGTTCGCGGACATGGTGCGCTGGTTCGTCCGTGGCCTGAACGTCGAGGGCCTGTTCACCGATTTCCCGGACCGGGCCCGGCAGGCCCTGGAGCAAGGTGCCGATGGTGAAAATACCTGATAAATGTCCTTCAACCTCCCGATAGTTCGACAAAAATAAGCTTACCTGCGGCGGTGCGCGCCGAGCCATGCGACGTTATTTGAGAACTCCGTCATATTCATCGCGGCAAAAATGCCTAACCTAAGGCACTGCCATCAAAGGAACGGATGTGGCGATGCCCGAGGAGCTTTTCGATAACTGGCTGCTGACCGCGGGCGCTGCGTTCCTGCTCGGGTTCCTCGTAGCCAAGCTCGGTGCATGGCTCGGCAAAAAGCTGGATGCGCGCGAGCGCGATCCCCGCGACGACCGGATACGCTCGCTGGCGGCGGATGTGCGGGTCGCGCAGACGTCGGCCGAGAAAGCCAAGTCGCAGCTCGAAGAGACCGCCAAGGAACTCACGGAGACGCAGAAGCTCGTCACGATGCGCGACGAGCTCATCGCCGGGCAGGCGACGAAGATCCAGCGGCTCAAGGCGGACCTCAAGGATTCTGTCCTGAAAACGCGCGAGCTGCGCACCGAGCTCAGCGAGCGCGCGACCGAGAACACCAGGTCCGAGCTCAGGTTGCGCGAGATCGAGACCGAGCTCTCGGTCGCCCGCGCGTCGACCGACCTGCTGGCCAGCGGGATGCTCGACTACAGCGCCAACGGCGAAGACGAGGACGTACCCGCTTTCACGCCGGGCGGGCAACGCTGGCGCTGATGCCGAACTGCGTTTCCCGCCAGCAGAAATAGCTGATCACGAAATAAGCTTGCATCTGGATCGCAAAGATCCACTCGATGCGGTTCTCGGCCGGTCCGCTATCCTCGAGCACGGCTTTCAGCACCAGGTTCAACACGCCCAGCGCAAACGGCACCCAGCCGAGCACGAGCTGCGCCCGCACCAGCCACAGCAGGCGTGTGCCGGGCCACGCGCGCGCACGCGGCAGCACCTTGTAGGCGAGGATGAGCTGGGCGATGACGTTCAGCGCGAAATACAGGTACACGCCATAGCGCCGCATGAACTCGTAGAAGGGCTGCTCGGTGCCGAGAAAGGTGACGTAAAGGATGAGGAACAGCGAACCGGTCACGCCGACGATACCGATCGCCGGGCCGCTGTTCGGGACGCCCGCGGCCCGCTGCAAGGCCCGCAGCCAGGCGACATTGAATATCCAGTAGGCCGACAGCAGGATCGATTGCGGCAGCATCGCGGCTTTGAACAGGTAGCTTGCCGGCGGATGGCGGCCGGTCGCGCTCACGGACGTGCAGCCGTCGAGGAACGGGTTGCAGACGGGCAGGCCGGCCGTATCGATCGCTATCGAGTAGCAGGTGAAGACGGTAACGATGGGGAGCAGGCCGACCACGAGCGGGAGGATGCGCAGGATCATGGCCGCCACAGCGTACCGATGCCCGGAACCGCTGGCCAGCGCGGCTTTCGGCCGGGCTTGCCCGGGACAGCCGCCTGTGCCAAACTTGAACTTGAATTCAATTTCATCTTGCGGGGGCGGCATGGCTGCAAAGAGAAGTGCGGGAACCATCACCAGGCGGGCAGGATACGCGGCAGTCGCGGTCGCGATCGGCTTGCCCGCGACCGGTCCGGCCCAGGAGGCGACGGAAACCGGGGCCGATCACCCCACGGTGATCGAGCAGATCGTGGTCACGGCGCGCAAGCGCGTGGAAAGAGCGCAGGACGTGCCGATGTCCGTATCGGTGCTGACCGGCGACCGGCTGGAGCGAGCCGTCGACGATGATTTCCGCGATATCGGCGGCGCCTTCCCGGGCGTGTCGTACAACGATAGCAACGGCCGCAACAGTGAATTCAGCATCCGCGGCCTCACCTCGGCGGGCTCGGGCAGCGACACCAGCATCGGCCTCTACATCGACGAGGTGTTCGTCGGCAACGAGGCCGCCGTCAGCCAGCGCCTGTTCGACCTGCAGAACGTGCAGATCCTGCGCGGCCCGCAGGGCACGCTGTTCGGCCGCAACACCGTAGCGGGCGCCATCAACATCGTGACGCAAAAGCCCGAACCGGAACTCGGCGGCAGCATCGACGTGTCCGCCGGCAACCATGACCTCCGCCAGTACGGCGTCACACTCAACCTTCCGCTGCTGGACGATCGGCTGATGGCCCGGCTCAACTACCTGTCGCGGGAGCGGGACGGCTTCCTCGCAAACAGCGCGAACCCGGGAGAGTATGGCAACGACGAAGACGGCGAGAGCGTGCGCCTGCACCTGCTGGCCCGGCCGACCGATGACCTCGAGGTCCTGCTGAGTGTCGACGGATCCCGGGACCGGACCTGTGAAAACATGTTCACGCTGGTTGACGGCGACCTCCACGACGGCAGCGACGATCCCGACGTCTCCGCGTGGGACGAGCCCTGCGGCACGAAGGCGGATGTCAAGGGCGCCTCACTGCGCGTGGACCGCGTGTTCGACGCCGTGACGTTCACGTCCATTTCGGCTTACCGCGAACGCGATGAATACTTCCTCACGGATCGTGACTTCACCGCGCTGCCGATATTGTCGACCGGGCTGGATGCCTCCTACCGCCATTTCACCCAGGAGTTCCGGCTGTCGGGTGACGCGGGCGAGCGGTTGAACTGGGTCGCCGGCGCCTTCTTCTTCGACCGCGAGCACTACCAGAACACGCTCCTGCAGCTCGGCCCGGGCTTCCTCGGTCCCGGCCTCAGCAACCTGGTGCAGTCGGTAGCCGAAACGGACACGGAAAGCTACGCAGCCTTCGCGTCGGGTGAATACGCGCTGACCGAGCGGCTGAAGGCGGAGATCGGCGTGCGTTACACCTGGGAATCCAAGAGCGTCGATTACGTGCAGACCGCGACGCTGCCGATACCGGGCTTCGGTGAGGTCGCGCCTTTCCACCGCGAGGTGGACGGGGGCGAGTGGTCGCCGACGGTCTCACTCGCCTACGAGTTCGCCGACGATTCGATCGTGTACGGACGCATTGCGCGCGGTTTCAAGTCCGGCGGATTCAACGCCGGTCCGAGCTCGAACCCCGACCAGGTCGAGTTCCAGCCCGAAACGCTCATGAGCTACGAGACCGGGGTCAAGACCTGGCTGGTGGATCGCGTCGTGCAGTTCGACGGCAACTTGTTCTACATGGATTACGAGGACATCCAGCAGTCCGACCAGGACGGCGCCGGTTTCTTCATCAGCAACGCCGCCTCGGCGCGCAGCTACGGCGCCGAGACACAGGCGTCCGTGTACATCAGCGACAACCTCGTCCTGCACGGCGGCCTTGGCTACGTCAATGCGAAGTACGAGGAGTTCGGCAACAAGTCCGGTAACTACCTTCCCCGCGCGCCCGAGTGGACAGGCTCGCTCAGCGTCGACATGAGCTGGGATGTTGGTGCCGGTAGCGTGTACTTCATCCCCGAAGTGCTCTACCGCAGCGACAATTACGTCGACAGCGCCAACACGGAGGCCTTCAAGCAGGAGAGTCACTCGTTGCTGAATGCCGCGCTCGGTTACGAAAGCGGCGACGGCTGGAGCGTGGTGGCCTGGGGTCGAAACCTCGGCAACGAGAGGTTCACGCTGGGCGGTTTCGCCGTCGCTCCGATCGTGTACGCGGTCACGCCGTCGCCTCCGAGGACCTACGGCCTCGACTTCCGTTGGAACTTCTGAAGAGGATGACGCCGATGGACCGGCGACGCCTGCTCATCGACCTGCTGCTGTTCACGGCGCTAACGTTCGCCGTCACCTGGACAGTGGTCTGGGCGTATGTCTGGTTTCCCGAGCGGATGACGGAGTTGTTCGGGCCGATGCGGCTGGGGGCGCCGGCGTTCTACCTCGCCGTGTACGCCCCTACGCTGACGGCGCTGGCCGTCACCGCGCTGCGGTACGGCCGCCGGGGGATCGCCGACCTGCTCGCCTCCGTCGTACGGGTGCGGGTCGCCTGGAAATGGATCGCCGTCAGTGTCTTCGGGTTCGCCGGCCTGTGGCTGGTCGTCGACCTCGTCGAAGCGGCCGCCGGCGGCCGGCTGGCCGGCTTCGACTTCTCGCCGTGGCTGGTCGCGCTGCCGCTCGTGATCCTCGGCGGCCATATCCTGACCGATCCCGGCGCGCTCGGCGAGGAGCTCGGCTGGCGCGGCTTCGCGCTGCCGCGCCTGCTGATGTTCACCGACGCGCGTGCCGCCGCCCTGATTCTCGGCGTCGTCTGGGCCGTCTGGCACCTGCCGGCGTTCTACGTCGGCAGCTTGTCGCAGTCGGGCTTCGACTTCCTGCCGTTCGTGTTCAGGGTGACCGCCTTCTCGGTGTTCATGAGCTGGCTGTTCGTCAACACGCGTGGCAGCGTGCTGTGGGCCGGAATCGTGCCACACATGTTTTTCAACGCGGTGCCGGATGCGGGGATCGAGCCGGTGGGCTGGATCGCCATGCTCGCG
>CBFGSB010000031.1:0-22621 GCA_965651325.1 uncultured Chromatiales bacterium
CGTCGGGAGCCATTGCCCCAAACACCCCCCGCCGCCCCCACCGACCGCGTCAACCCAGCACCACGCACACCTGAGCGAACAGCTACAGATCGCGGGTAATCAACCGCGCCCCCCGGTCGTAAGTGAGATACGACCAGAACCACTCGACCGCAACAATCATCCGACTACGCGCATTGATGAGGAAGTAGATGTGCACGATCCCCCAGAACCACCACGCCAGCCACCCCTTGAACCGCAGCCGCCCGAAATCCACGACCGCGGCACGGCGGCCGATGGTGGCGAGCTGACCGGCATCGCGGTAGTGAAAAGGAGCGGGCTCGGGCTTGCCGGCGGCGCGGCAGGCGATCAGGCGGCCGACCCAGTGTCCCTGTTGCTTGGCGACGGGGGCGACCCCGGGCAGGGGCCGGCCGTCGGGGCCAAGGTAGGCGGCAGTGTCGCCGATCGCGAAGACGTTGGGATGTCCCGGAACTTCGAAATCCGGGCCGACGATCACGCGACCCGCACGGTCGGCTTCCGCCGCGAGCCATCTCGCCGCCGGAGACGCCGCGACGCCCGCGGCCCACACGACGGTGGCGCTCGGGATGCGCTCGTTCTTCGCCAGCACGCCCTCCGCATCGCAGCCGGTGACCGGTGAGAGCAGGCGCACCTCGACGCCGAGGCGTTCCAGCGCGTGCTTCGCATAATCGCCGAGGGGTTCCGGGAAGCTCGGGAGAAGGCGCGGACCGGCTTCGAGGAGCAGCACCTTCGCGGTGCGCGGATCGATACGCCGGAAGTCGCCCGGGAGCGCCTTCAGCGCGAGTTCCGCGACCGCGCCGGCCATCTCGACGCCTGTCGGCCCGCCGCCGACGATGACGAAGGTGCGCAGCTTCTCGAGGGCGGCCCCTTCTGCCTCGGCTTCCGCCAGCTCGAACGCCAGCAGGATGCGCCGCCGGATCGCCGTCGCATCGACCACGTGCTTGAGCCCCGGGGCATACGGCGCCCATTCGTCGTGCCCGAACCACGAGTGCGTCGCGCCGGTGGCCAAGACGAGGAAATCGTAGGCAATGCGCCGGCCGCCGACGAGCACCTGCCGGTCCAGGGCGGCGATCCCGGTTACTTCGCCCATCTGGACCCGGACGTTCTCCTGGTTCCGCAGTATGCGGCGGATTGGCCACGCCACATCCGCGGGCGAGAGCGCGGCGGTCGCGACCTGGTACAAGAGCGGCTGGAACAGGTGATGGTTCTGCCGGTCGAGCAGCAGCAGGTCGACGGGAGCACCGGCAAGCGCTTTGGCGGCCTGCAGGCCGCCAAAGCCCCCGCCGACGATGACCACTTTCGGTTTTGCGGCTACTGGCACGGGCTACCTCGGCGTGATTGTCGGCTGTTGGCGACAGGCGTCCTGAAGAAGTTTACGCGTTCGCGTATTTTTGTTCGCGAGCCGGGACTGCGTCACGTGCCTCGCTGCGAGCTCTCTTGTATTCTCGGGCGACACGACGAAAGAGGGTTCGGCAATGCCCGGATCCGGCACCGGAGGGAGTGAATGTTCAAAAAAGCAGTCGAGGAAGAGCGGGAACGGCCGAAGCCCATGAGCGAACCGGCCGCCGGCGATCCGACGTCGACCGTCAGGACGCGCAATGTATCGGTCATCGGGCCAACGCTCGTGTTCAGGGGAGAGCTGTCCGCGGATGAGGATCTCGTGATCCAGGGAACGATCGAGGGAACCATCGCCCATCACAAGAAAAATCTTACGGTAGGCAAGGAAGGACGTGTCAAGGCGGACATCCATGCCGCCTCCGTCGCCATCGAAGGCCACGTGGAGGGCGACATCCACGGCGACGACTACGTCGAGCTCGCGAAAAGCGCTGTCGTCACCGGCAACATTTTCTGCGCGCGCATCCGGATGGCAGACGGCGCCACCTTCAACGGCAGCATCGACATGCGCAGCCAGGCGCCGGCCGGGCACAGCACCGGGGGACAGGGAACGAGCAGCCAGGCCAGGCTCGCGGTCGCCGACGACGCCGCCCGCGCGCACAAGCTTGGCGCATAGCCAGCCCTTGGCCGTGGCGCTGGACGACGAGCCGGCGCCCGGCGCGGACCCCGGGCACGCGCGCGCGGCGCCCGCCGAACCGTCGGTGCTCGGCTCGACGATGGTGCTGAAAGGCGATCTTCGCCTTGCCGAGGACCTCGTCATCGAAGGCCGCTTCGAAGGCAGCATCACGCAAGGCGACCAGCGGCTCTCGATCGGGGAGCACGCACAGGTCAAAGCCACGATCCGCACCGGCTCGGCGGTGATCGCCGGCATGGTCGAAGGCGACGTGCGTGGCTCGCACACCGTCGTCGTCAAGAAGACGGCCACCCTGCGGGGTGCCCTCACCGCGGAGCGCCTGAGCCTGGATCTCAGGGCCAACCTCGAGGACGTCATCCTGTCCGGCAAGCTGGTTGCTCACCGGGAACGTTAGGGGCCGTTCGCGCGCTGCAGGCGCCTGGCAAGGCTTTGCGCCGGCGGCCCCGTACGTGCAGCGCCCCCCCGGGCGATCGTTCCCGCAGCGCTGCGGCGCCCCCACCCACGGCCACCCTCACCCGCGGCGGCCTCCGACGCCCTGAGCAATTTTGCACCGGCTTTGTAAGGTTTACCTCGGACCGCGGCCCGGCGCGGTTTCAGCCCCAGTCCACGCGGGACCGACAGGGTTGGCACGGTACTTGCTTTCTAAGAGCCCAAGCAGGATCGCACGATGAAGGACGCGATCCCCGGTTTTTCGAGCAAGGAAGGAGGCTCCCCGTGAAAAAGCTGATTTTGCTGCCCTGGATGCTCGTGCTGCTCGGCCTCGCGGCCTGCAATACGACGCGTGGCGTGGGCGAAGACGTCGAAGCCACGGGCGAGGGCGTGCAGGATGCCGCCGAGAGCGTCGAAGAGGATATCGAGAACGAGGCTAGCCGTATGTAGTTTACGGGCCGCTTTTGTCTATCCGTCGGGCCCGTGACTGTCCCCAGCTCCCCCCAAAGCACCGCAGTCAACCCGACTTTCTGCAAAGGTGGCCCTTTTTATCCCCTGCACGAGGCGATTCTTCCGGAATCGCCTCGTTTTTTTTGGCAGGGCGTTTCGTTTGGGCAGACATTGGAGAAAAGGTCATGAACTGGGACCAGATCGAAGGTAACTGGAAGAAATTCACCGGCCAGGCGCAGCAGAAGTGGTCGAAGCTGACGGACGACGACCTCGACCGGATCGAAGGCAACCAGCGGGAACTGGAGGGCCGGATCCAGGAGCGTTACGGCAAGACGAGGGAAGAAGCGCAGCGCGAAGTGGAGGAGTGGCGTCGGTCGCTGTCCTGAGTCCGACGATTGCCGGGCTTGCCTGGCGGCAATCGACCGGGATTGCCAGCCATGGGAGCCCGGCACTTTCTTTGGTGCATCTTGCTTCAGTGAATCTTGCGGTGCTTCAGTGAATCTTGCGGTCGGCCAGGGACTCGACCGCCGCCGCCAGCGTCCCCAATGAAATAGGCTTGCGCAGGCAGCCGATAGTCCTGAGGTCGGGAGCATTCTGGCGCAGTTCGTTCAGCGCATAGGCCGTTACGAAGATCACGTCGACGTCCTGCTCGTGCTGCAATTGACGCGCAACCTCGATTCCGTCGCGCTCTCCGTTCAGTTTCCAGTCGCAGATGAGCACGTCAGGGTGCAGCTTGCGTGCCTTGTCGATCGCTTCGTCGGCCGTGCCGGCCACGTCCACGCGAAATCCGCGGTATTGCAGGAACCGGCGCGTCGCGATACGGGCCGCGGCCTCATCCTCCACGATCAGGATACTCAGCGATCCGCCTGGCCCGACATCGTTGCTGGGTTGTTCTTTAGCCATGACCACTGGTTACATCTCCCTGCCTCCCAGATGCAAAAAGGGTGCCACGGCTCCGAGGATGCTGCAGGGGTTTTTGCCAATCCCGCACAGCCCCGCTGCACTATTTACACCGAAGTGTAAATTGTGCTGCCAAACAGCGGCTTTCGGCGGCCAAGGTGAGTCGCATACCCACCCCTGCACACGACCTTTGCGTTGGCACAGCCCTTGCATCCAGCCTTCTGCAGCGGCGTTATTCGGCGCTGCCCTGTGCGGTAAACGGGAGAATGGAAATGATTGGTTGGGCAGTAACTTTCTTGATCATTGCGTTGATCGCCGGCGTGCTCGGCTTCAGCGGCGTAGCCGGAACAGCGGCAAACATTGCGTGGATCCTGTTCGTCGTCGGGCTGATCCTGGCAATCGTGATGTTCATCGGCGGCCGCCGGCGGCCGCCCATCTAGATCAAGGCGGATAGCAGACGTACCGCCGCCTGAAGGGAGGTAGTTATGGCATTGCACAAATTGGTCCTAATCGCGACGGTCGCCTGTTTCGGGCTTGCCGGCTGCGATGTGGACGAAGGTCCGGCGGAAGAAACGGGCGAGAGCCTCGACGAAGCCGGCGATCAGCTCGAGGACGCTGCCGACGATACGATGGCTGCCGTTCAGGACGCCTGCGAAGAAGCTACGGATTCGGACTGCTGAACCAAAAGGGTCACATTCGTCTCTTGTTGGAGCACACGCGCGTTGTAATACACTGCATGCGGGCGTCGCGTTCACCCGCGCTTGGGTTGCCGGCCGCCGACATCCGTCGGCGGCCGGCCATTATTTTTTGGGGGCCGGTTCGGCCGGACTGGCACAGAAGATGCAAAAATCGCCCGGAAAAGCGCCGGATTGCGAGAAGTGCGCGGCGGCGCGCTACAATTGACGGCTCACTGCATTTGCATGAGGACAAGGAGACCAGACCCATGAAATTCGAGATCCCCGACCTGCCGTACAACCGGGACGCGCTGGAACCGCACGTTTCCGAGGAAACGCTCAACTATCACTACGGCAAGCACCACACGGGGTATGTGAACAAGCTGAACACCCTGACTGCCGACACCCGTTATGCGGACATGTCCCTCGAGGACGTGATCAGGGCGTCCTATGAGAGCGAGGACCACGCCGTATTCAACAACGCCGCGCAAACCTGGAATCACACGTTCCTGTGGAACAGCATGTCGGAAGACAGCGACGGCAAGCCGCACGGCTCGCTGGCCCAGAAGATCGACGGCAAGTTTGGCGACCTCGACGGATTCCGCAAAAAATTCAAAGAGCTCGCGCTCGGCCAGTTCGGAAGCGGCTGGGTGTGGCTGGTCGCAAACAAAGGCGAGCTGGATATCGTCTCCACTCCCAACGCACACACCCCCCTGACCACCTCCAGCGTGCCCCTGCTTACTTTCGACGTGTGGGAGCATGCCTACTACCTCGACTTCCAGAACGAACGCGACCGCTATACGGACGCGTTCCTGCAATACCTCATCAACTGGGAGTTCGCACAAGCCAACTACGACGCGATCGCGCGTTAGGACAGGCTCTGGCCGCTCGGGAACGAAGCGCCACACAGTGGCGCTTCGTTTGGCTATGATTCTCCGAAGATATCCTGCATACCCAGCGTAATGCTGCTGCACTGGCGGCATTGCGCCATGACGGTTTCCAGCGCTTCGAGCGCTTTTTCTCCTTGACCGCGCTCGACGTACATGCGCGCGAGTTCCGCCTGCATCGAAATGGAATTCAGGGCGTTGTTCATCTTGTGCAACGCGTCCTTCAATCCCTCTCGTTCCTTTTCGTTCAGCGGCATCAGACCGTATTCTCTTCTTCGTACTCGCACAGCCGGTTGTAGAGCGTCTTCAGGCTGATACCGAGCGCCTCGGCGGTCAGCTTCTTGTTGCCGTCGAAATGCTCCAGCGTTTTCTCGATCAGGGTCTTTTCCACTTCCCGGATCGACATACCGGCGCGCAGGCTGTTCGTGTCATCCGACCACCTCGGGGGGTGATCGAAGTTCTCCGGCAGCGTGTCGATCCGCTCCCGGCCCCGATTCAGGATGGCCGCGCGCAAGACGGTGTGCTTCAGCTCCCGCACATTGCCCGGCCAGTGATAGCGCTCCAGCTTCGTCAGCACATTCTGGGAAAACTCGGCGGGCGTGCCGTGTTCCTTCGAATATTGCTGCAGGTAATAATTCGCGAGCAGTGCGACGTCGCCATCGCGCTCGCGCAGCGGCGGCACGTGGATCGGCAGCACCATCAGCCGGAAGAACAGGTCCTCGCGGAAGTTGCCGTCGCTGACTTCTTTCTCGAGATCCTTGTTGGTGGCCGCGACGATCCGCGCCATCATCGGGATTTCCTTCTCGCCGCCGACCCGTACCATCGAGCGCGTCTCCATTACCCGGAGCAGCGTCACCTGCTGGTCGAGCGGCAGCTCGCCGATCTCGTCCAGGAACACGGTGCCGCGCTTGGCGCGCTCGAACACGCCGACGCGCTTGGCAGCGGCGCCGGTAAAGCTGCCCTTCTCGTGCCCGAACAGCTCGCTCGCGACCAGTTCCTTGGGGATAGCGCCGCAGTTCACCGGTACGAACTGCGCGTCGGCATTCCACGTATTGTGCAGCGCCTGCGCCACCAGGTCCTTGCCCGTGCCGCTCTCGCCGGTGATGAGGATGGTGACGTCAGTGGGCCCGTATTCCGCGATCGACTTGAACAGCGCCTTCATGACCGGCGATTCGCCGATCATGTTGGCGGGCTGCACCGCCTCGAAAGTCGCGCGCCGGTACTCCGGCGGCTCCGCCGCCGCGACCGACTCGATACTCCTGATGAGCTGGCTCTTGTCGAGCGGCTTCACGAGGTAGTCGACCACCCGGCCGCGAACCGCGCGGATTGCGGATTCCATCGACGGATGGCCGGTGATGATCACCGCCTTCGGGCCCTCGTCCTGGATCAGCTCCAGGCCGCTCCCGTCCGGCAATGCAAGATCCACGAACAGCATGTCGAAAGTCTCGCGCGCGAGTACGCTGCTGGCTTCCGCCAGCGTGCCAACCGTCTCCACTTCGTGCTCCTCCGCCTGCAGGAGCGTCCGCGTGGCTGCCGTGAAATCGGCATCGTCGTCAACGAGTAAGATTCTTGCCATTTCCTCAGATGGTCCGGGCTTTCAGCGCAAGGAGCCCTGCAGCCGGCGTCTGGAAGGGCCGGCCGCCGGGGGAAACATAGTATACGGAACTCCTTGTCTTTTGGGAGCGGCCGGACCCGTTCCCGGGTACCCGATGCCGCCGCTGCGGCCCCCTGGGCTCCTGCCCGCCGACCGTGCGATTATTTCGCTATCTCAAGGGGGTGAGCGCCGTCCTTTGGGGTCATCCCGTTGTCGTACATCGCCCATCGGTTGCGCCCCCTGCGCTTCGCTTCGTACAGTGCCACGTCGGATTTTTCGATCCAGTCCTCAACGCTCGAGGCATGTTCCGGCATCAACGCGACGCCGATGCTCACGCCAACCTCGATGTTCCTGGAATTCACCCTGAACGGACTTTCGAAGCCCTGCAGCATCTTGGAGGCGATGGCCGGGACATTCTCAGGCTTGGTGAACCCGTTCAGGACAACCCAGAACTCGTCGCCGCCCGCACGGCCGACCACGTCGTTCTCGCGGACGCAGTGGGCGATCCGGCGGCAGCTCTGGCGCAAGATCATGTCGCCGATCGGGTGCCCGAAGGTGTCGTTGATGCTCTTGAAGAGGTCGATGTCCACGGTCATCAGGGCAGCCGACATGTTGAGCCGCGCAATCGCGTCCGCGGAGTTCTGGACGGCGGCGAGCAGGCCGCGCCGGTTGAGCGAGCCTGTGAGCTGGTCCACGCAGGCGATGCGGCGGAGCCTCAGCTCCCGCTCGTGGCGTTCCCGGGCAAGCCGGATCGTCCGCAGCACCCGTTTTGGCGTGGCCTCGCTCTTGGGGATGTAATCCTGGATGCCGAGACGGATGAGGTTCAGCGCGGTGTCGGAGGAACTGTTGCCGGTTATCACCACGATGACCATGCCGGGCGAAATCATCTTGAGCTTGGTTGGCGCTTCGAGGCCCTGGGCGTCCGGCAGGCCGAGGTCGACCAGCGCGACATCGATGCGTGCCCCGCTTTTCAGTAGCGTTTGCGCGGAGTGAAGGTCAGGTGCCGTGTGCACCGACACCTCGGTATCCAGCATGCCAAGGGCCCTCGAGAGCCCATCGGCGACGACGTCATTATCTTCTACTACCAGGATCTGCATCGTGTTTTGGTTCGCGTTTGCGGCGGCCTCCTTGCCGGCTGGTCACGCTATCCCCGCGACCTGCCGAATGGCGCCGCCGGTGCCTGCTTCCTGCTCAGCCTGGTTGTAAATGTTGCAAGTCCTGTGCCAATCGGCAGCGCCCACCCAGTCTTGTGAGTCTCGGTCAGGCTTGCTCCACGCCTCGTTCTGGTATGGGACTTGCATTGAAGGCCGTGGAAGAAATGCAAACGGTTTCGCGGGTTCGGCGGGAAAAAGCGGCACAAAAGCCGGAGCCGGCGGTTGGAAGGGGCGCCCACGTGTGCCCGGATAATCTTTACACGTACGGGCAAGTTTTACCGTTCCGCCGTCCGGGAACGACGGCGCACGACAGAGGTGTTGGCACTTGGATTTTTTCAACGGCGGCCCTGGCATTCCAATGACCGTATTTGCGCTGCTTGCAATAGCGGTGATTTTCGCTTCGGCGCTGTGGTTCATCGTTTCCGCGTCTAAGACCAACAAGCGTTTCCGCTGGTTCCAGGTGGTTCGGACGCGGGCAAAAGCAAAAGACCGGCACCTGAAGTCCGTGAAATAGCCGGCGAAGCCGGTGTAAGCGGACGTCCGGGCGATGCTGCCGCCAACGCCAACTCCAGAGGGGAATGAAACTCCGATCGCATCTCCTGGTACTCACGCTGGCGGTCCTGCTGCCGATTGCCGTCTTCGGGGTCGCGACGACGCTGTGGGTGGCCGACCGCGAGCGCGCCGCGTTCGAGCGCGGCGCCATCGAGCGAACGCAGGCGCTGCTCACAGCGGTCGACACGGAGCTGAACGGCCATCTCACGAGCCTGCAGGGGCTGGCGACCTCCTGGGCGCTGCACAACGGCGATCTCGAGGCGTTTCGCCGCCAGGCGGAACGCCTGCTGCCGATGCACACGCATTGGCGCTACGTCGCGATCATGAGCCCTTCCGGTGAGGCGATCCTGGTGATTACCCGACACGACGGGCCCGTGCAGCTATCGATTGCCCCGGCCGAGGTGGAACGAACCCTGGCGGCCCGGGCGCCGGCGGTCAGCGGCCTGACCGTGGACGACGGCCGGCGCACCTTCGGCGTGACCGTCCCCATCGAGGTCGGCGGCGCGCTGGCCGTGCTCGGCGCCGTGGTCGACGCGCAATCGATCCTGGACCTCCTGACGCCGCAACGCCTGCAGCGCAACTGGGTAGCCGCGGTCCTGGACAGCGAGGGCAACGTGGTGGCGCGCACCGCCGCCGGCGAAACCTTCCCTTTCGATACGATCACACAGAAGCTGCGCACCGCGTTGCAGAGCGCCCGTGAGGGCTGGATCCGCCACGAGCTGCCGGCCGGCGGTGAAAACTACACACCGTTCAGCCGGTCCGCGCGCAGCGGGTGGACCGTGGCGATGGCCATCCCGGCCCCGGACTACGAGGCGATCACCGGGCATACGATCCTGCTCCTGGCCGTCTGGCTGCTGTTCGCGTTGATGATCGCGGTCCTGCTGGCAGCGGGCTTCAGCCGGCGCATCGCGAAACCGATCGGGGAACTGGCCGAAGCGGCCAAAGCTCTCGGCCGGGGCGAGACGGTGTCGCCGCCGGCGGGGGCGCCGGTGCGCGAGGTGCGCGACGTCAGCCGGGCCCTGATCGCGTCGGCACGCGCCGTCGGCGAGCGCGAGGAAAAGCTGATCGCCGCAGACCGGGCCAAGGACGAGTTCCTCGCGATGCTAGGGCACGAGCTGCGCAATCCGCTCGGGGCGCTGACCTCAGCGACGCAGGTGCTGAATGCCGGCCGCCGCGTCAGCAAGGCATCGAGCGAAGCGCTGACGATCATTTCGCGCCAAATCGAGCACATGACACGCATCGTCGACGACCTGCTGGACGTCGGGCGCGCGAGCTCGGGCAAGATTCGCCTGAAACTCGCCCCGCTCGACCTGGCGCATGCGATCGCGGAAGCGGCGCGCACGCTTGAGCGCACGGCGATATTCGAGGACCTGGACGTCAAGATCGACACGTTGCCGGCCTGGATTCACGGCGACGAAGCGCGCATCGAGCAGATTGCCTGCAACCTCCTGGAGAATGCGGCCAAGTACACTCCGGCCGGCGGCACTATTCGCGTCACCGTGCGCCGGGAGGGTGACGAGGCCGTGTTCGAAGTCGTCGACGACGGCATCGGCATCCCGGCGGACCTGCTGCCGCGCGTATTCGACCTCTTCGTACAGGGCCAGACGTCCATCGATCGCAGCGTCGGCGGCCTCGGTATCGGGCTGACACTTGTCAAGCGGCTGACCGAGCTGCACGGCGGCTCGGCCATTGCCGAGAGCGGCGGCACCGACACCGGCGCACGCTTCGTGCTGCGCTTTCCCGCGATCGAGCAGCCTGAAGCGGCGGCGGCGCCGGCGCGCGACGCGGTCAAAGTCCACCGGCTGCGCAAGATCCTGCTGGTCGAGGACAACGAAGACGCGCGCCATGCCCTGCTGACCGTGCTGCGCCACTACGGTTTCCGGACCTTCGCGGCCGCGGACGGGCTGGAAGGCATGTCGGTAGCGGCAGAGGTGCAGCCGGACGCCGCCGTCATCGATATAGGGCTGCCGCAATACGACGGTTTCGAGGTCGCGCGGCAATTGCGCGCCGGTCCCGGCGGCGAACGGATTTTCCTGGTCGCGCTTACCGGGTACAGCAGCAGTGAAGCCCGCCGCAAGGCGACGGATGCGGGCTTCGACGAATTCCTGATCAAGCCCGTGTCGCCCACGGGCCTTGCCGATCTCATCGATTCCCGGCTCGCCCCGGCGGTACTGGCGGGTTAGCTGCGCCGGCTCGGTTGACCTGCCGGGGATCGCACCTGACAATCCCGGCATTCCCCTCCTTTTTTCTACAGGCGACCCCCGGGATGCTGAAACGCCTGGTTATCTCCATCCTGGCTACGCTCGCGATCGCGGCAGCGACGGTGGTGACCTGGCAGATTCTGAAGAACACCGACGAAGCCCAGAAGGCACGCATCGCCGAGTCGGAGTCCAGCGCCGCCCGCAGCCAGCTCATCCGCAACGTCGACATGATGCTGCACGCCTTCCGGAACGTGCAGACTTACTGGTCCAGGTACGCGCACCTGCCACGCACGGAGCGGGCGGACGAGGCCACCATCGACCTCGTTTATTTCGACGGGGTCGAGAAGATCATCTGGCGCGACGCCGCGCGGAACATTCATTACGTGCGCAGTCCGGAGCACCCCGAATTCGATTACCGGCCCACCGCGCGGGAATGGGCGGACGTGCAGGAGGTGCTCGAGCGTTCCGACGGCGTCGAGGACGAAGCGATTCTCGGACCGTTTATCTCCGCGGACGGCACCCCGCTTTACGAAGTGCACCTCGTTGACGGGCAGAACGTGATGGTCGCCGTGGTCGACGCGTGGCGGTCGTTCGAGGCCATGCTGCGCAACGTGTCGCCGGGCTATTCGATTTCGGTATGGTGGGATACTGTGCTGCTGTACCAGCGAGGCGAGCCCGCCAGCGACCTGCCCGAAAGCCGCAGTCATGCCGGCATGATTCGCACGTCCGTGGGCAACCTCTGGAAGGTCATCCACACGCCGACCGCGGACCTCGCGCTGTCCACAACCGCTCCCGCGCTACCGGCGGTGCTGATTGCCGGCCTCGCGATTGCCGCTCTCGTCGGCCTGTTGCTGTTCGAGAACGGGCGCGCCCGGTACAGGGCACGCGCCGCGGAAATCGCCGAAGAACGGCTGGCGGCGCTCAATCGCAGCCTCGAAGAGCAGATCGCGGAGCGTACCAAGGAACTCGCCGCTCGCTCGGCCGACCTCGGCACGATCACTGACTCCGTTGCCCACGACCTCCGGAATCCGCTGAACTCCATCTCGGTCAACACGCAACTGCTCGAGCAGCAATTCGGAAGCGCTCTCGGTGGAGACGGCCTGATGGCGCTGCAGCGGACGGCGGCGGGAGTCAAGCGGATGACCGAGATACTCGACCGCCTGCTCGGGCTGTCCATCATCTCGCACGCGACGTTCCGGCGCGAGCGCGTCGACCTGCGGGAGATGGTCACGGACATCTTCGAGGAACTTTCTGCTTCGGAGCCGCCCCCGGCGGTCCGCTGCGAGGTCGCCGACTTGCCCGAGGCGTATGCCGATCCCACACTCGTGCGCACACTCGCCATGAACCTGCTCGGCAACGCGCTCAAGTACACGCGCCACAAGCAAGAGCGGCGTATCGTGGTGGATTACGAAACCAAAGACGGCGTGACCGCTTATTGCGTGCGCGACAACGGTATCGGGTTCGATGGCGCAAACGGCGGCCGCATGTTCCGCGCGTTCGACCGCGCGGGACGCGACGGCGCCAAGGAGGAAGGGCTGGGGCTCGGTCTCAACATCGCCGTGCGTGTCGTGCGGCGCCACGACGGGCGGATCTGGGCCGAGAGCAAGCCTGGCGCAGGCGCAGCGTTCTATTTCACTCTCGAGCCCTCGAATACGCAGGGATGACGTTGCTCCTGGTGCCCCGTTCCGCTGTTGGTGCTTTTATTAATTTGCGGACGGGACGCTACATGAGAACGCCGGCATCGCTGCTGCCGGCCGCCTGCGCATAATCCGGCTTCGCCAGCGCACCCGCGATTAGCGCCGTGGCCAGCCGGGTCGCCGCGACGCCGAGCGGCCCTTGCAGGAACGCCGTGAAACCTCCCTGCGAACGCTCGGGCCGCCGCTCCCCGTTCCGCGCGACGGGGCGCCGCGAACGTGCGCCGGCGAAGACGCCGGCGCCGAAACAGGCGACAAGGCCCGGCGGCGAGCCAATCCGGCGCTTAAGCAGGCCGTAGCTGCGCCTGGCGTGCGCATTCCGGTCATGGCGCAGCCTCAGGGCATCGGCGGCGAGGCGGTCCGCCGTGGTTTTCAGCGACTCGAACACGGGCGCCGGCTCACGGCAGCAGTTGGCGGGTCCGCGCGAACCCGACGTTCGGTGCCAGGCGGGCGTACCACAGCCGGCAGGCCCATACGCCCGCGAGGTTGAGGAGCACCGACAGCAGCAGTGCCAGCCACACCGGCACGCCCGCCTGCACGGCGAGCCAGACGCCAAGCGCCACGAGACAGACCCAGCTAATGACGAGCAGCGCCAGCGCCACTACCGCGGCGACCAGGATAGCGACGGCGGATGCCATGGTGAGCTGCGCTTCCGCGGCCGCCGTTGCGGCGACCTTGCGCAGGTGCCCGAGGGCCGCGTCGGCGGCCGCCTGCACTTCACCCAGCAGGGACTCTCCGGGCGCCGATTCGGACAGCCGTTCCTCGTCGGTCAGCGCGTCACGACCCGGCTGCCCTGGCATCGTTACGCGCGGGAACGGCGCGTCAGCGGCTGAGGAGCCGCGAGAAGATGACGCCGGCGGCGAACGCGATACCGGCGGCCGCGAGGGGGTTTTCCTTCGTGTATTCCCGCACGTGGTCCATTGCCCGTTCCGCCATCACGCGGGCCTCCTCGCCGGTTTCCCGCAGCCGCTGCTCGCCGGCAGCCGCCGCTTCACGCAGCCGTTCCTCCGCCTTGCCCGCACTCTCGGCCGCGCGGTCGACGGCCTCGTGCGCCGCGCTGGCGGCCTTGTGCGTCGCGCCCGGCCGTGACGCAGTGGCGCCACCGGCCGGGTCCGCGCCCGCGCCCGGCGGCGGGGGCATTGATTCCGAGCTGGCTTGCATTGTCGCACTCCGTCGTCGGGTAGAAGCGGCGCAGCGAGCTGCGCCGCCGCTCATGGAACCGGTTACCGCCTACTGCGTGGTCGTTGCCTGCTCCGAAGCCGGATCCGAACCGGAGACCGGCTCGTAATCACCGGGCGAATACTCGGTTTCGGTCTGGAGCGTCTCACGGGTGAGGTCGCTCTGCAGCCGATCATCGCCCGACACTTTGAGCTCGTCGAACCCGATGACGATGCTCTTCTGGCCGACACCCAGGAATCCGCCCACGTCCACGACGGCAAACTGCTCTCCGCTCGCTGCATCCTGGACGACTTCCTGCACATCGCCGATCTCTTCGCCCTCAGCGCTCACGACGGCCTTGCCGACGATCTCGTCGGGGCTCATCGTATCGAGGCTCTGGCCCCCGGACATGCCCGCGGGGTCCTGTGAACGATCGGATGAACGATCGGAGCCCATCAGCGGATCGTCGCTCGTCATCGACGGATCTGTCGTGGAATACGGATCGTCGGCCGTGAGCGGATCGTCCGTCGTTCCGGTCTGGCTGCCGGAATCGTCCGGCTCGTACATCGCCATGTTGTCCGAGGACGGGTCCTGTGTCGCCGGCGCGCCGGGATCCTGCTGCTGGTTGCCCGCATCGCACGCGGCCAGTGCCAGCAACGCACTGCCTGCCCAAATTGCCAAATATCCTTTGCTAATCATGTTGAACTCCCTGCTGCGTATAAATGTTGCGACCATTTGCTGCCTACAACAAAACCTGCATCTGCTGCCCCATACAACAAATAACCATTCCCGAATAAGCAAGTAACGTGCCAGTCAATGCGAGGCACCAGGACGCAGGCGGAGGGGAACAGCACCGCCTTCGGCCGGCCCCTGGTCGGGTCGCGGTGCCCACAGGGTCTGTCGTTGCTGCCAGCTCCGAATGTAAAACTTGCAAGATATGGAAAAATGGCGCTGCCCGGGCATCCGCCGGCGGCGCGCCCGAGCACGTCGGGAGGTTACGTCAGCGCTTCGATGCGGCGACCCGAAGCGGCCTCCTTGTCCCGGGCCGCGTGCCCTTCAGTGCACCGACCTGGCGGTGAATTCATTCGCCATGATGCTGCGTTCGTCGGCCCCGCCCGGGAGCGCGGACGAGCGCCTGCGTACGGGTTCGGTCGAGGGCGTCCTGGTCGTGTTTCCCTCCGGCTTGTCTTTGTCGAGTTCGGAGCGGATCTGTTTCTCCAGGTCCAGCAGGTGCTCCAGAATTGCCGACCTTCTGGACTTGCTCAACCGCTTGATCATCGTAAGGACTCCTTGGCACCTTTGGCTTGCAACTAGCGACACACGAGCAATAAATGTGCCACTGCGGTAGTGACCTCCGCGCTTGCGCCAACGAGGTCCCAGGCCGCGTGCTGCTTGAAAAAAATGCCGTCGACGGTAATCCTTGCAAAAAGCCTTAGGGGTACGAAATGCCGAGGAAAATTACCTCTCTCGCCGCCTGCCTCTGGTGCGTCGGCCTGGCCACGCAGGCGGCGCACGCCGAGGACGAAATGGACGCGCTGATCGCGGCCATGCTCGGGGACACTCCGGTCATCGACGACCTGCGGGAACTGACGGACACGATTGGCGGAAGGGCCACGGGAACGCCGGCGAACGAGGCGGCAGTGGAGTGGGCACTCGAGACGCTACAGGGTGCCGGGGTTGCGGCGCGGGCCGAGCCATTCGCAATGCCCATGCGTTGGCACGAGCGGAAGTCCACTGCAAGCGTCTCGGGGGACGTCGAATTTTCGGCGGATGTCGTCGCCAAGCCGTTCTCCGTCGGTACCGCACGCGACGGGCTGCGTGCCCCGCTGGCGGATGGCGGCTTCGGCAGCGAAGCGGATTTCGCGCGCCTCGGCGACCAGGCCGCCGGAAGCTGGCTGGTCGTCGCCACCCCGGTGCTCGACGATATCGCCGGCCTCGGCGGGCTGTTCGCGAGCTACAGCAACGCCGCGGCGGTGGAAGCGCGCGCCGTCGAGGCGGGAGTGGCAGGACTCGTCGTCATGTCGAACCGAACCCACAACCTGCTGTACCGGCTGTTTGCAACGCGTGGCCCCGACAACACACTGCCGATTCTCGTTATGGAGCGCGAGGAAGCCGAACGCACACTGCGCCTGTTACGCAAAGGCCGCAAGCTGCAGTTGACTGCCACCATCGACGTCGAGCGGGAGCAAGGGACGCAGGCCCGCAACGTGATTGGCGAAATTCGCGGCGGCGAGCGCGCCGATGAAATCGTCGTGTTTGGCGCGCACCTCGATTCCTTCGATCTCGGGACCGGCGCGCTGGACAACGGCTCCAACGTGACCATGCTGATCGACGTGGCGCGCCAGATCCGCCGCCTGGGGCTGGTGCCGGCGCGGACCATCCGCTTCGCGCTATGGAACGGCGAAGAACAGGGGCTCGTCGGTTCGTGGCGTTATACAGAACAGCATGCGGACGAGCTGGACGATCACATCGTCGCGGCTTCCTTTGATATCGGCACTGGCGCGATCACCGGGTTTTTCACCAACGGCCGGGACGCACTGGTACCGGTCGTGGACCGTCTTCTCGCACCGGTCGCAGGGCTGGGGCCGTTCACCCAGGTGAACGCGCCGGTAGTCGGCACGGACAACTTCGACTTCATGATCCAGGGCGTACCGAACCTGATCGCGATCCAGGCCGACGCCAACTACGCCTCCAACTACCACGCCGAGTCCGATACTTTCGACAAGGTCGACCAGCAGCAGTTGAAGCTGAATTCGGCGATCGCGGCGGCGCTCATCTGGGGCTTCGCCAACGGCGACGAGCGCCTGCCGCGGCAGACCCATGCCGAGATCGCGAGACTGATCGAAAGCACTGACCTCGAACAGCAGATGCGGAATTTCGGCGTCTGGGACGGTTGGGTGTCCGGCGAGCGAGGCCTGCACTAACGTGCCGGCACGTGCCGGCGGCAACTGCCGTTATACGTTGACCTTGCGGATGACGTAGCCGCCCGATTTTTCGTCCAGCTCGAGCTGCAGGAGGTTGCGATCCTGTGCCTCCTCCAGCAATTCGCTGAACGAGCGGAAGCCCCAGGAAGATTCGTTGAAGCCGGGACGGCGGCGTTTCAGCGCCTGCTTGACCATGGAACCCCACAGCTTGGTGCTGTCGCCGCGCTCGGCATACAGCGCCTCGATCGTCTCCATCACGAGCCCGAGCGCTTCGGCAGCGGGATCTTCCTTTGGCTTCTCCGCAGTCGATTGTTTCGAGGCCTTGGTCTTTTTCTTCCCGCGTGCCGCGCCGCGTTCGCGGTTGCTGCGCCGGCCCTCTCCCTCGGAGACCAGCTCGTCGTAAAAGATGAACTCGTCGCAGTTACTGATCAGCAGATCGGACGTCGAATTCTTCACCCCGACGCCGATGACCGTCTTTGCGTTCTCGCGCAGCTTGCTTACGAGCGGGGAAAAATCGGAATCGCCGGATATGATGACAAACGTGTCGATATGCTCTTTCGTGTAGCAGAGGTCCAGCGCATCGACGACCAGGCGGATATCCGCCGAGTTCTTGCCCGACATCTTGATATGCGGGATCTCGATCATCTCGAACGCCGCTTCGTGCATGGCGGGCTTGAATTCCTTGTAGCGATCCCAGTCGCAATAGGCCTTCTTTACCACGATGCTGCCCTTCAGCAGCAGGCGCTCGAGCACGGGGCGGATATCGAAGCGGGCATAGCGGCTGTCGCGCACGCCGAGGGCCACGTTCTCGAAATCGCAGAACAGCGCAAGACTGCGGTCGTCGTTCAAGGTGAGGCTCCGGTTATATAGCTCGCCGCGCATTATCCCCATTGCGGGGCGGTGCTGCACGATTATCGGACCTCAGTCAGTAGCCGATGCCGAACTCGAGATACGCCCGGGCGATCTTGTCCAGGGCCAGTACGAAGGCCGCGGTCCGGTAATCCGGGACGTTTTGCCGCGACCGCTTGATTTCGCGAATCTCGTTCCACGCCACGCGCATGGTGTCGTCGAGGCCGGAGCGCACCAGGTCGAGCTCGCCCGCGCCCGCCTCCAGTGGGCGCGCAAGGTGGTCCGGGACCTTGCGGCCGGTGGCTTCCTCGACGATGGCAATGACCTGCCTGCCTCGAGCTTCCTCCAGGCGGCGATCCAGGCGGCCGAAGCGAATGTGCGAGACGTTCTTTACCCACTCGAAGTAAGACACCGTGACTCCCCCGGCATTGACGAAGATATCCGGAAGGATCGTCTTGCCGCGCTGATGGAGAATCTGGTCGGCTTCGAACGTGGTCGGCCCGTTCGCCGCCTCGACGATCAGGGGCGCCTGGATGCGCTCGGCGTTCCCGGCATTGAGCTGCCCCTCCAGCGCGGCGGGAATGAGGATGTCGCAGTCGAGCTCCAGCGCTTTCGCGCTGTCCGCGATGAATTCGGCCTCGCCGTAGTTCGACACGCCGCCTGAGCGAGCCAGGAATTCGTGCACGCTTTCGACATCGAGGCCGTTCTTCGAATAGATCGCCCCGTCGCGTTCGGCAATCGCGACGATGAGCGCCCCGTCCTGCTGCAGGAACTTTGCGGCGTGATAACCGACGTTACCCAGCCCCTGGATGACGACGCGCTTCCCGGCCAGCGTGCCGGAGAGCCCCGCTGCCTTGACGTCCTCCGGATGCCTGAAGAACTCCTGCAGCCCGTAATGCAGGCCGCGGCCGGTCGCCTCGGTGCGCCCGACGATGCCGCCCTGCGAGATCGGCTTGCCCGTCACGCAGGCGATCGCGTTCAGGTCCTGCGGGAAGAGCATCCGGTAGGTGTCCGCGATCCAGGCCATCTCGCGCTCGCCGGTACCGACATCCGGCGCCGGGACGTTCTCGCTCGGGCTGATATAGCCCTTCTTGGCCAGCTCGTAAGCAAAGCGCTTCGTAATCAGCTTGAGCTCGTGCTCCTGCCATTGTGCGGGGTCGATCATCAGCCCGCCCTTGGAGCCGCCAAACGGCACATCGACGATCGCACATTTGTAGGACATCAATGCCGCCAGCGCTTCGATCTCGTCGCGATTGACGATCGTCGAGTAGCGGATGCCCCCTTTCGAGGGCAGGCGGTGCTCGCTGTGCACCGCGCGCCAGCCGGTAAAGACGTGGATCTCGCCCCGCAACTCGACCGGGAAGTTCACCCGGTACAGCGAATTCGTGGCCTTGACCTGCTCCGCGAGGCCTCGCGGCAGGTCCATCGCGCCGAAGGCACGATCGATCATGTGGTTGAGGCTGGAGAGGAATCCGCTCGTCTGGGTCATCGAATCGGCCTGTTCGGGAAGAGCACAGGTAACGGTATTGTCCCCGCAACAGGCGCGGCATTCAAACGAGCGCCCGGGACGGCGAGCTACTCCGGACCCGGTCGTGGATCGACGTCGCTCGACGAAAGGCCGGTCGTGACCTGCGCTTGCGCGAGCGGCCGGATTCGCTTTCCCGCGGCGCCTGTGACTAGCCTTCAGCGGAGAAGGTGTGTTCTTCGCCGCCGCGCTTTTGCACCCGCAGCCCGTTGTGCACGTCGCGAACGCCGGGGCACGAGTCGGCGATGTCCTCCGCGCGGTGCTTCATGTAGCGCTCCGGCACGGTGCCGGTCAGGGTCACCTCACCATCCTTCACCTCGATATCAATGTCACGCGCGTCGATCTCACCGTCGTCGGCGATTTCGTCGCAAACATCCTCGCGGATGCGCTCGTCGGAGCGTGCGTAGTTTTTCGGGCCGACGCCCTCGAACCCCGTGCCCGGCTCCGGATAGCGCCGCCTCGTCGTGCCGGTTGCGCCGCCGGGGCGGCCCATTTGCGACGCGCCCCATGTCGGAGCCTCGTAGCCGAATTCCGAAACGCGTCCCGAGAATCCCGTGTAGGGTTGACTCCGATGCCAGTGCGCCTCCTCCCGGTATTGGTCCTCGGAAATGTTGCGGCCGGTTTCGGCGCTGCGGTACGGCCCGGACTGGCGCTCGGACCAGGAATCCCGGTAACGGCGCGGCGCCGGCCCGGAAAAATCGGACCGGTAGGTCTCCGGCCAGTCATCGCCGTACCCGGCTTCGTCGCGCCGTCCGGCCATGCGATAGCGCCCGTGTTCGTCCTGGCCGAACTCGCGCGGCTCCCGGTCCTCCATCTCGTATCCGCGGTACCGTGGCGAGTACTCGTCGCGATCCGTGGCGGCATGCCGTTCGTCTTCGCCTCCCCGCACACTGCGTCGCGCGCGTTCGGACGAATAGCGTCCCTGTGGTTCCCGGTGCCAGTCGCGTTCTCGTTCGTGGCGACCTCGATGTTCTCGTGCCATCGCTCTCGTCTCCCTTGAGTTGGAACGCCCCGGCGAATTCCGGGGCAGCGTTTGATTGCTGAGCAATATTCGTGCCACGCACTCAATGGAGCGCACGGCCCGGCCCTGGCCCACAGCCGCGTCGCCATGTAAATTGTGCGGCGTAGCGTGTAACTTCTATGCATGCGACGCGCTGCTGCTGCCGTGATCATTGGTCTCGCAAGCGTGCCGGCACGCGCCGGAGTTGACGTCTGCCACGACCCGGAGACTTACTCCTATACCGCGGGCGCGTTCACGTGGCACGAGAAGTCCGCGCTCCGGGAGTGGGCCGGTGCGACGAACCAGGAGAACCAGGATTTTGACGTGCTCATCGCGTCGCCTTCGAAGTCGTTTTCGTACGGCTTCGGGCATCGCTACATGATCTTCGATTTCTCGGGCATAGAACCCCAGACCAACGCGCACCTGCATACGTCATTCGTCCCATTGCACTGGCGGCGCGAGAGCCTGCGCCTGAGCGCAGCGGTCGCGCTGTCAGCGTCGTCGAACGTCATGGGCCATCCGCAGGAGTACGAAAGTGAGGCGCTGCAGATCCTGTTCGGCGTCGTCGCCCGCAAGGAAATCGGCCGGCAACTCGCGATCGAATACGGCCTCTGCGGCGACCACCGCTTTGGCGAATACACCGCCTATCCGGTAGCCGCCATCGACTGGCGGCCGCACCCCGACTGGCAGCTCGAGCTCGGCTTCCCGAAGTCGAGCATCGCCTATGCCATCACCGAACAACTCACGTCTTCCGTACAGGTCGCGCCGGACGGCAACGAGTGGCACGTCAAGAACCGCGACTTCTCGGCCGAGTCGCAATTCGTGTACGAAGCGATTGCGTTCGAATGGATCACGGAATGGCAACCGCTGCCTCCACTCACGCTGGCCGTGAGTCTCGGCCGGCAGCTACGGAACCGGTACGAGATGACGCTCGCAAACGGGGAGCATGCGTTCGTGTCGGGAGAACCTGCCGGCCGTGTCGGGTTCGAGCTGCGCTGGCGGTTTTGATTCAGCGGCGCCTCGCGGACGTCACACCGTCTCCCAGCGCTTCAGGTTCAGGAATTCCCGGCGCGTCTTCGGCCCGTACGTCAGGAACGCGGGATCGCGGTCGTTGCGGTAGTTCTCCCGCAGGCTCGCGATCGCGTCGTTGCCGGCGCGCAACCGCACTTCCTCGAGGTCGATGCGGTAGGGCTTCGTCGCGTTCAGGCCGAAAATTTTCGCCCGGAGCGCGGGCGTCATGGCCGGGTAGCCGAAACGTTCCTGGAATTCCCGGGAGATCTGGAAGGTGCGAAACGCCTGGATCTGGTCCTGCGGTGAGCCGTACCAGATCGAATCGGTGCCCCACAGCACGTTGTCCTCGCCGCAATGGACGAGCAGCTTGCCCAGCGCGTGCGCGGCGCTGTCGGGGTCGCGCATCAGGAAGCGCCAGGTGCTGCCGAGCTCCGCATAGACGTTGCTGTTCGGTGCGATGCCGTTGTCGATGAGCGACTTGATGAGCGTATCGATGCCGTCGCCGGAGCCCTCGCCGGTGTAGACACGCTCTTCCTTCCCCGCCACGAAACCCGAGTGGTAGACGAGGAAATCCACGTCCGGGTAGCGCTTGGCCACGACGCCGATGTCGTGGCACTGGCTGTGCTCGTAGGACTCGGGGCCGAACGGCAGGCCTTTGTGCACGCAGACGATGCGGATGCCGAGATCGCGCGCTTTCTCGATGAATGGAATCCCTACGTCCTCGTCGGAGAGGAAAAAGCCTTTGCCGTCCGGGCCGTACTGCGTATAGGTCTTCCAGCCGCAGACGTTCCAGCGTTCCTTGAGCTCGTCCATCGCGTCGAGGTCGCCGTCCTGGTTCGGGTTCACGCGGCCGTGGACCATCAGGCGGCGATTGCCTTCGAGCTCCGCGACGATTTCACGCGTCGCGCTCGCCTCCTCGATCGTCAACGGCTCCGCCTCCCGCGAAGACGGCACGAACGACAGCACCATCATGTCGGTGTCGCTGTCGAGGAAGACGTCCTTGACGAATTCCCGGGGGCCCAGGCAGTCGAGATGACTCCTGCCGGCCTCCTCCGCCAGCGGGCAATCTGCCTTCGGCGGCCAACGGAAGCCCTCAGCCCGCGAGGGGTCCTCGCGTACCCACTTGCCGTTCGGGTCCACGAAATGACCCTGCACGTCGAAGATGAACTCGCGACCCTCGAGTGCTTCGGCAGCGGCGTCCGCGTCGACACCCGCTTCGGGGTGGATATCAAATATCCCACCGGCTTTGCCGGCTGCTGCGTTGACCTCGTTGAACGCCAGCAGCGTGCTGGCCGCACCGCAGGTGGAGACGAGAAACCGCCGCCGGCTGAGCCCCTTGCGGCGCGCATGGCGGCCGGCGTTCTCCCGGGCGAGCCGGTTGGCGGCCAGGTTCCGCGGCGACAGCGGAATAGGGGCGAATTCCCCGTTGGAGGTGCTGTCTACCTTGATCGGCAACCGGGTGCCGTCGGGATCGTGACGCGTACGCATGGTGATCTCTCCTGGAGGAGTCAGCATCCGCGCCAGATCCCGAACCCGGCCGCGGCGAAATCGAATCGAAGCCCAGAACGTGCTTGC
>CBFGSB010000032.1:0-22201 GCA_965651325.1 uncultured Chromatiales bacterium
GCATCTCCCGGAGGCCCCGCCGCCCGCCTACGCAGGCGATGTGGCGCACGCTGGCAATACAACCGGGATCGACTCATGATCCCCTGGCTCGAAGCCCTGCGCAGCCGCCCGGCGTCCGCCGGCGACGCCATGCTCGTGACGGTGCTCTCCGTCCGCGGCTCCGCCCCGCGCGAGCCCGGCGCGAAGATGCTCGTCGACCTCGAAGGGATCACCGGCACTATCGGCGGCGGCGTGCTGGAACACCGCTGTGCGAAACTCGCCTGCGACATCCTGGCCGAGGTGGAACCCGAGCGCGGGACGGCCCTCGCGCACAAGTTCCCGCTGGGCCCGGGTATGGGCCAGTGCTGCGGCGGCGTGGTCGAAATCCTGTTCGAGCGCGTGAACGCGCGTACCGAGTGGATCCACGACCTGCTCGAATGTCACGATCAGCGGCGGGCGGCCGTGATCGCGACCGAGCCGCCGGTCGACGGTCATTGCTCGAAGCTCGTAGTGACCGCCGACCGCTTCCGGATCCACGAGGTTGCGAAGGAGCGAACCCATCCCATCGTGGAGCTGGCGCGCAGCCTGCTGGCCGAACGCGGTTCTTCCCGGCTTGTCGAGGCGACCGCGCTCGATGGCAGCAAGTTCCGCCTGCTGCTCGAGCCGCTCGGCGTGCCCGAGATGTCCATCGCGCTCTTCGGCGCCGGGCACGTCGGCTCGGCCGTGGTAGCCGCGATGGCGGGGCTCAACTGCGAGATCCGCTGGATCGACGGCCGCCGCGGCGTGTTCCCGGCCGCCGTTCCCGGGAACGTCCAGGTGATCGAGAGCGGCGAACCGGTCCGCGAGATCGCCGCGATGCCGCCGGGCGCGTTCTACCTCGTGATGACCCACAGCCATCCGCTCGATTTCGAGATCTGCGCGGCGGCGCTGCGGCGCGACGACTTCGCCTACGTCGGCCTGATCGGCTCGCGCACCAAGCGCCGGCGCTTCGAGCACCGCATGAAAGAATCGGGCCTGCCGCCCGCGCTGCTCGAGCGGTTGACCTGCCCGATGGGCATCGCCGGCGTCGGCGGCAAACGTCCGGCGGAGATCGCGATCGCGGTCGCCGCGGAGCTTCTGCAGATCCAGGCGGCCCGTACGGCTTTGCAGGCCGGTCCTGCCGAGAACACGAACAACGTGCACGTGCTGCGCCGCCGCTGACACGGCGGCCGTTACCAAACGATGGAAGCATACGTAGTCGAATGGCTGAACCTGCTCGCGCGCTGGGCGCACTTCGTATTCGGTATCGCCTGGATCGGCTCCTCGTTCTACTTCATCTGGCTGGATGACAACCTCCGGCCGCCGGTGCAGCCAGCGGACGGCGAGAAGGGCGTCGGCGGCGAGCTCTGGTCGGTGCACGGCGGCGGTTTCTACCACGCGCAGAAATACCGGGTGGCACCGCCGGCGCTGCCGGAGACGCTGCACTGGTTCAAGTGGGAGGCCTACAGCACGTGGCTTTCGGGCATGTTCCTGCTGGTGGTGATCTACTGGTACGGCGCTGAAATCTACCTCGTCGACCCGGCGGTCGCGGAGTTGTCGCAGGCCGCTGCCGTCGGGCTCGCGATCCTCGTGATAGCCGGCGGCTGGTTCATCTACGACCGGCTGTGCAGGTCACCGCTGGGACGCAGCGAGCCCGCGCTCGCCGGCGTGCTGCTCGTGCTGGCGACGGTGCTTGCCTGGGGCTTGTGCGAGCTCTACAGCGGCCGCGGCGCCTATATCCATTACGGCGCCACGCTCGGCACGATCATGGTCGCGAACGTGTTCTTCGTCATCATCCCCGGGCAGCGCAAGATGGTGGCCGCCGCGGAACGCGGCGAGGCGCCGGACCCCGTGCACGGCATGCGCGGCAAACAGCGTTCGGTGCACAACACCTATTTCACGCTGCCGGTGCTGTTCGTCATGATCAGCAACCACTTCGCGCTGACCTACAACCACGCGTGGAACTGGCTGGTGCTGGTCGGCTTCTCCGTGGCCGGGGCGCTGATCCGGGTGTGGTTTGTCGCGCGGCACAAGGGCAGGGCGTCGCCGCTGCCGCTCGTCGTGGCGATCGCGATCCTGCTGGCCGTTGCTTTTGCACTCGCGCCGCGCACGCAGGCGGCGTCGTCGATCGGGGTCACCTTGGCCGATGTCCAGCCGATCATCGAGCGCCGCTGCACGTCCTGCCATTCCGCCGAGCCGACGCACGCCGCGTTCCCCGCCGCCCCGGCGGGCGTGGTGCTCGACACCCCCGCGCAGATCCGCGCGGAGGCGCTGCGCATCCACCAGCAGGCGGTGGTGCTGAGAGCCATGCCCATCGGTAATCTCACGCAGATGACCGATCACGAGCGCGCGGTGATCGACGCGTGGTACCGGGGGAGCGTGCGCTGACACCGCGGCGGGATCGCGCTTCGGCTATTTCCCCCCAGGCACGGCGGCCTGGCGCGCCAGGTAGTCGCGCAGGACCACGGCGCCGTTGTGCTCGACGTCGCGGGCGCTGTAGAGCAGCGTCACACTTCCCTTACCTGCCGCGTCGAGGATAGGTCGCCAAGCTCCGGGGTTTGCATCCAGCTCCGCTTCGTAACGCTGCCGGAAGTCGTCCCAGCGCTCCACCCGGTGCCCGAACCAGCGCCGTAGCTCCGGGCTCGGCGCCACATCCTTCATCCATGCGTCCGCACCCAGCGACTCTTTCTTGACGCCGCGCGGCCAGAGCCGGTCGACCAGGATGCGCGTACCGTCGCCGCGGGAAGCGGGTTCATAAGTGCGCTTGATACGAATCATGCCTCTCCAGCCGGTGTTTGGGGCCGCGGTTACCGCCCGGTCTCGCGAATCGATATTATCGGCCGAAGTTCAAGGATCGTCGCATCCCGGTCGTCGTAGTCCAGGATGGGCGCCGCATTTCGCGGGCAGACGATAGCGATGGCCGAAACAGATCGTATTCTCAACTCTTTTCTCTCGCTTCGCAGCCGCCTGGCGCGGCTGGTGCGGGACATCGTGCCCCCGAAGGAGGTCGAGGATATCGTCCAGGAGACCTACGTGCGGGTCTGCCAGGTCGAGAACCGGGCCGCGATACGCGAGCCCCGATCCTTTTTGTTCCGCACGGCGCAGAACCTTGCTTTCGACCATCTCAAGCGTGCCGAGTCCCGGCTGACGGTTGGCGGCGATGCGCTGGATGAGCTCCCGGGCAATGCCGATTCGACCTACGAAAGCGCCGCGACGGACGAGGAGTTCGTGCTGTTCTGCGAGGCGGTCCGTGACCTGCCGAAGCAATGCCGGCGCGCCTTCGTGCTGAAGAAGGTCTACGGCTACAGCCTGAAGGAGATCGCCGCGGAAATGGGCGTCGGGCAGGCTACCGTCGAAAGCCATATCGTGGCCGGCACCAAACGCTGCGTGCAGTACTTGCGGGACCAGGGCTCCAGCCGAACGGCGGGCTCGCGTCGCGGCGCCCGGAGGCAGCACCATGACTAACGTAGTGGCGTTTTGCCGGAACGACGAGCGGCTCGAAGCCGCAAGCCGCTGGATTGCAAGGCTCGACGAAGGTCTTTCCAGTGAGGACGAGGCGCTGCTCGAGTCCTGGCTGGCCGAGCATCCGCGGAACGCGGCCGAGCTCATGGAGGTTGCGCATGCCTGGGATAAGCTGGACTGCCTGTCGCGGCTGGCTGACGTGTTTCCCATCGAGCACACGCCAGGCGCCGGCCGGCCGGTGACCCGGGCACGCCGCAGGGCTCCGGCCTGGTTCGCGGCGGCGGCCAGTGTGCTCGTGATTGTTGCGATCGCCTGGTTTGCGGGGTTGCCGCGGGAGGCCGCGGAGGAGCGCGAGCAAGCTTTGACCGAGCAGGCAGCCGCTTCCTACGAGACCGGCATCGGCGAGCACCGCCTGGTGACGCTTGCCGACGGTACCGCGCTGACGCTGAACACGAACAGCCGCGTCAGCGTGCGCTACACCGAAGCGGAGCGCCTGCTCGGGCTGGAGCGGGGCGAAATACACGTCGCGGTAGCGCCGGATCCGGCGCGGCCGCTGAGTGTCATCGCCGGCAACCGCATCGTGCAGGCGGTCGGCACGGCGTTCTCAGTCGAGCTGGTTGCCAGCCGCCGCCTGGAGCTGATGGTTACGGAAGGCACTGTGCTCATCGGCATGCGAACGCCGGACGACAACCTGAATCCGGTGGCGGTGCCGCGTGTGCCCGACCTCCAGGTCTTGGCCGGCACGAGAACGGTTTCGGCCGGCCAGGAGCTCATCGTCGGAGAGGCCGAAGAAGTCGTTGTCCCCGTCTCGCCCGAGGACCTGGAAGTCAGGCTGGCCTGGCGCGAAGGGCGCCTGATCTTCCGGAACGAGCCGCTGGAGCAGGCCATCGCCGAGATCGAACGCTACACCACCGTCGAGTTCGTGTTCCTGGACGACAACTTGCGAACGCAGGCGATCTCCGGCCGTTACAAGGCCGGCGACATCGCGTCGCTGTTGCTCGCGCTGCGCGCCAATTTCGATATCGCCTACGAGTACGACGGAGAGAACCGCGTTCTTCTCAGTAGCCTTTGATCCTCGCTTCAAGGAAATCCCGACCTGAATCGTCAATGCAGGCGAGCGCAGGGAAACGCGTGACTTGCCGTTTCCGGCTGTGGATGCTGCTGGTCGTTTTCGGCTTCACCACCGGCTGGGGGGAGACGACGTCGGAACGCTTCGACTTCGATATCCCGAGGCAGGCGGTAAGCGCCGCGCTCACAGAGTTTGCTGAGCAAGCCGACCTGACGCTGGTATTCCCGGCCGAGCTGGTTCGCGGCCGGTCCGCGAACGAGCTGGTCGGCACCTACACGCTGCAGGAGGGCATCGACCGCCTGCTCGAAGGCACCGGGCTGGTCCCTGCGTTCAGCAACGCGATTGTCTTGAGCATTGCGGCGGACGAGCCGTCCACGAAAGAAGGGGAGAACATGAAAGTGACGAAGAAGTCCGGCCTGGTGGGCCTTATCGCGGGCATTTTCGCGGGCGCCGCCGGCGCGCAGGAACCGGGCGCCGCCGCGCAAGCGGAACCAGGGCAGCCGCCGATCGAGGAGATCGTCGTCACCGGGTCGCACATCCGCGGCGCGCCGAACGTCGCCTCACCGATCCTGAGCTTCGACCGGGAGAGCATCCTGAGCTCCGGGTTCACGACGGTCGAGCAGTTCATCGAGAGTATCCCGCAGAACTTCGGCGGGGGCGCGAGCCAGGACACGATCGGGACCGACTCCGCCGTGGGCAACAACGGCTTCGGCAGCAGCGTCAACCTGCGAGCGCTCGGGCCGGGCTCATCGCTGGTGCTCGTGGACGGGCGGCGCCTTGCGCCCGCCGGCAACGGCGGCCGCTTCATCGACGTGTCGATGCTGCCCATGGCCGCCATCGAGCGCGTCGAGGTCCTGACGGATGGCGCGTCGGCCATCTACGGGTCCGATGCCGTGGGCGGCGTCGTCAATTTCATCCTGCGCGACGATTACGAAGGCGCGCAGACTACGCTCCGCTACGGCAGCGTGACCGACGGCGATCTCGGCGAGGTGCAGGCCTCGCAGGCGCTCGGCGCCGGCTGGGACAGCGGCAGCACGCTGCTGGCATACGAATACCACAGCCGCGACGCGCTGTACGCGAGCGACCGCGATTTCGCGTCGGCCTCCGCATCGCCCCGCAGCCTGATGCCCGAGCAGGATCGGCATAGCTTCTATGCCAACCTGCGGCAGGACCTGGGCGACCGCATCGAGCTCTCCGGCGATGCGCTGTATTCCACGCGTAAGGCCTTCAACCAGAACGCCTTCCTCGGGCTGCAGGTGGACGAGCGCTCCGAGAGCGAACAGTTCCAGGCGTCGATCGGCGCCGACCTCGAGATGAACGATGACTGGACCCTGAACCTCTCTACCAGCTATTCCGAGTACCAGTTCGACGCGAGCCGCGTGGAGACGCCGGTCGACGGCGGGGCGAGCAGCCTGACGGATTCGAGCGTCGATACGGACATGTGGTCGCTGGATGCGCTGGCCGAGGGCCGGCTGCTGAGCCTGCCGGGCGGCGACCTCCGGCTGGCGGCGGGCGGCAGTTTTCGCCAGGAGAACGTGCAGCCGGTCTTTTCCGACGCGCTGCCGGAGCGCGAGGTCAAGGCGCTGTTCGGGGAGCTGTTCGTGCCGTTGTTCGGGCCACACAATGCAAGGCCGGGACTGCAAGCTCTCGAGCTCAGTCTCGCCGCGCGCTACGAGGACTACAGCGACTTCGGCAGCGACGTGACGCCCAAGCTCGGGTTGCGCTGGGCGCCGACCGGGAACTTGAGCCTGCGCGGCACCTACGGAGAATCTTTCAAGGCGCCGGTGCTCACCGACCTCGCCCCCGGCACGGAAGCGCTGGTGGCGTTCATCGCCAGCGATTTCGGGCTCTCGATCGCGGGCGATCCGCTCATCCTGTTGCGCGCCCAGTCGGCGATGCCGGAGCTGAAGGAAGAGGAATCGGAGAGCTACACGCTGGGCTTCGACTTCGAGGGCGACAACGGGCTTGCGTTAAGCATGACCTGGTACCGCATCGAGTTTGAAGGCCGCATCGCGAGCCCGATCACCGGTGGATTCGAAGCCTTCTTCGGCTCCCCGGACATCTACGGCCAGTTCCAGGTGCAGGGCCCCGACGCGGCGTTTGTGCAGGCGAGGCTCGACGAAGCCACGGTCGTCACCGACCTGACCGGCGGCCTCTTGTCGCCGGCGACGGTCGACATCTGGGGCGACGCCTCGGTGACCAACCTCGCGGTCGAGGAGCAGAGCGGCATCGACCTCAATATCAGGTACCCGTTCGAAACCGCCTGGGGCCGTCTTGCCGTGTCCCTGAACGGCACCTATATCACGCAGTTCGACAAGAAGGTCGCCCCGGGTGCTCCTTCCGTGGAGGCGCTGAATATCCCCAACGAGCCGATCGACCTGCGCCTGCGAGGTGCGGCGGTGTGGAGCCGCGACAACCTGGGCGCCGCGCTCTTCCTGAATTACCAGGATGACTACCGAAACACGGATGCGGCTACGAGCCACATCAGTTCATGGACGACCGTCGACTCGCAGCTCAGCTATGCGTTCGATGACGATGCGGAAGGCTTGCTGGGCGGCCTCAGCCTCGCCCTGAGCGTCCGCAACCTGTTCGACCGGGAGCCGCCGTTCGTCGAGAGCCAGGGCTCGCCGATCGCGCATCCCGGTTACGACCCGACGAACGCGACGCCGCTCGGCCGTTTCGTCGCGGTGACGGCGACCAAGACCTGGCAGTGAGATGCGACGGCTGAGGTTTTCGCTGCCGGTGCTTGCGCTTTGCCTCGTGGCGTCCTTCCCGGCGACGGCCGGGGAGGGCGCCGCGTGCGGCAAGAGCGCCTTCACCGTTAATGACTACTTCGAGGTTCGGCGGGTCTCTGATATGGCGTTGTCGGGCGACGGCTTGCTGCTGGTGTACGCGGTCGATTCCCGGGCCGACGGGGTACGTGCCCGCGAGGTCCGGCTCGCTTCCTTGCCGGGCTCCGGCCCCGGTCGCGCGATCGACGTACTCGCCGATGCGCGCGAGCTGGCCTGGATACCCGGATCGCAAGAGCTCGCGTTCCTGGCGGAGCGCGACGGCAGGACCCAGGTGATGTCGTGGCGTGCCGAGGACGGACGCATCTCGCCTCGCACGCAAGCGGTGGATTCCGTCGAAACCTTCCGTTTCGCGCCCGACGGCAGTGCGTTTGCGTTCACGACCCGGGCGCCGTATCAGCCTGGAGTGTCGCTTTATGAACAGTTCCGCGAGGGTACGGACGGCATTCTGGTGGACGCGGCGACCACGAGCTCGCACGACTTTCTGAACCCGTACTGGCACCAGTTTGCCAAGGCGCCGCCGCTGGCGCTGTGGGTGCAACGTGACGATAAGGCAGTCCGGGTGCCGGTGCCCGGCGAGCCGTCAGGCGGCGAGCAAAGCTACTTCTGGTCCGGGGACGGCCGCTTTCTCTCCGTTACGTTCGTGGGCGATGAGGTGCCTGAATCCCAGCTGCGCGACCAGCGCACGAGTGTCGGGGTGTTGGATACGGAAACGGGGCAGTTCCAGACCGTCGCGCACGGGGTACGGCCGCGGGAAGCTGAGCCCGCGATCAACTATCTCGGCGGTGAGTGGATTCCGGGTGAACCCAGCCTGCTGGTCCGGCGGGTTACGGAGACGGACCCCTGGGTTAGCGACGCGTTCCCGGATTGGGCCGTGCTCGATGCGTCCCGGCCGCTGGCGGAACAGGAGGTCCAGTGGAGCGCCGTCGAAGTCTATCCGCGCGGCCTGCGGTTCGTCCCGCTGTCGGCGTCGGAAATCCTGGTATCCAACACGGTTCAGGGCGTGCATTCGTTGTTCGTGTTGACGCCAAAAGGCACCGGGCGATCGGACATCGTGGCCGGCCTGGATGGCAGCAGCTCGCTCTTTCGGTTCAGCGACGGGCAGGGGCGGGCCGCGTTCGTAAACGAAAGCCTGCGGCGGCCGCCGGAGATCTACGTTTACCTGAACGGCGCACCGGCGCAGCGGCTGACGTCGCTTAACACGGAGTTGGCACAGAAGCTCGCGTATTCGCGGCGCGAAGTGCAGTGGGAAAGCGCCGACGGCACGCGCGTGAGCGGCTGGCTGCTGGAACCGGAAGGAACCCGCCCGGCCGCCGGATGGCCGCTGGTCACGCACGTGCACGGCGGGCCGGCGTTCCCGTTCCCGGATGCGTTCGCGCCCTACTTCGACTACTGGCCGTACCCGCTGGAAACCTATGCGGCGCACGGCATCGCGGTTTTCCTGCCCAACTACCGCGGCACGCATACCTACGGTCGGGACATCGCGGTCAGCGGGAGCGACGAGCCGATCGAAGACATCGTGAGCGGCGTGCAGCACCTCGTGTCGGAGAAGATCGCCGATCCGTCGCTACTGGGGATTTCCGGTCACAGCCACGGGGCTTTGGTTGGTCCCCTGGTGATGGTGCGCTCGGGCTTGTTCGAAGTCAGCTCCTTCGCCGAAGGCGTTGCCAACAGTGTCGTCATGTACGAGCTGATGAGCGGCGATGCCAACCGCCAGATCCACGACCCGATCGCCGGCGCCAGCCTGTACGAGGACCCGGCGCGCTATCTGCGCGAATCCGCCGACCTGCACATGGAAGGTATCGACACGGCGAGCCTGTTCGAAGCCGGTGCCTACGCGACGGCTCTCTACATGCTCGGCTTCCCGAAAGCCGCGGAGCGCGCCGGCATGCCGACGGAATTCGTGGTGTACCCGAAGACCGGCCACAACCTCGCGCTTCCGTCGCTGCAGCGCGAAGCGGCGCAGCGGAACCTGGACTGGTTCAATTTCTGGCTACGGGCGTGCGCGCCCTCCGATGGAGTCCGCCACTCGCGCTGGGAAGCCTTGCAGCAGGCGCAGGGAGAATAGCAGGGAACCCGCGAGCGCGGGTGAGCTGGTAGGCGCGGGATTTCAGCCATTGGCCGACGTGCCAGGGACGGTAAAGCGCGGGTTACAATCCCGTCATTGGATGGGAGTGCGCATGACGGAGCAATACCCACGCGACCTGCGCGGCTACGGCGAACAGCCGCCGGATCCGAAGTGGCCCGACAACGCCCGAATCGCCGTGCAATTCGTCCTGAACTACGAGGAGGGCGCCGAAAACTGCGTGCTCCATGGCGACGCCGCGTCGGAGATGTTCCTGTCCGAGATCATCGGCGCGCAAGCCTACGGGGGCTGCCGGCACATGAACATGGAGTCAATGTACGAGTACGGCGCGCGCGCTGGCTACTGGCGCTTGTACCGGCTGTTCCGAGAGTACGACCTGCCGGTGACGGTTTTCGCGGTGGCCATGGCGCTGGAGCGCAATCCCGGCGTCATCGCTTCAATGCAGGAGGCCGGGTGGGAGATCGCAAGCCACGGGTACCGGTGGATCGACTACCAGTTCGTGGACGAGGCGACGGAGCGGGAGCATCTGCAACGCGCGCTCGAGATTCACGAACGCCTCACGGGTGCACCGCCGGAAGGCTGGTACCTGGGACGCTGCAGCCCGAACAGCCACCGGCTGGCCGCGGAATACGGCCGCTTCGCCTACAACGCCGATTGCTACTCGGACGACCTGCCGTACTGGGACCGCACGCACGGCGAGCCGCAGCTCATGGTGCCCTACACCCTGGACGTGAACGACATGCGCTTTGCTACCGCGCAAGGCTTCAACACCGGCCGCCAGTTCTATCGATACTTGAAGGATACCTTCGACGAGCTTTACCGCGAGGGGGCTGAAAGTCCGAAGATGATGTCGGTCGGCCTCCACTGCCGCCTGGCCGGCCGCCCCGGCCGCGCCGCGGCCGTGCGCCGCTTCCTCGATCACGTCACCGCCCACGATAACGTCTGGATCGCCCGCCGCATCGACGTCGCGCGCCACTGGCGCAAAACGCATCCCGCCTCGGCAACGACTTCCGCGGAAGCCGGCCACGCGGGCAACCGTGCGTGACCCAATGATGGAGAAAGCGGCTTTTCTGGCCCGGTACGGCGGGGTATACGAGCATTCCCAGTGGGTAGCCGAGGCAGCGTATCCTGGCGCAAAAAACGTGAGCGACCCCGCGCGCCTGTCCGAAATCATGGCGGCCGTCGTCAACGCCGCAAGCGATGAAGCAAAGCTCGACCTCATCCGCGCCCATCCCGACCTCGCCGGCCGCGCCGCCATCGCCGGCGGGCTCACCGCCGCTTCCAGCGCCGAACAAGCCAGCGCCGGCATTGATCAGTGCACCGAAGCGGAATACGCTCGCTTCCAAGAGCTCAATGAACAGTATAAGGCGAAGTTCGGTTTCCCCTTCGTTATAGCGGTGCGCGGCAAGCGCCGCAGCGATATCCTCGCCGCCTTCGAGCAACGTGTTCGCAACGACAAGGACGAGGAGCTGGCCACCGCCATCCGCGAGATCCACGAGATCGCCCGGCTGCGGCTCGAGGCCATGGAGCACCGGTCATGAGCGCCGCGGAAGAAAAGCCCTTCGAGGAATGGGTGCGCCTGGAGCAACCCCGTCTCGGCACGCGCGTGATCGCCGCGAGCGACGAATTCTTCGCGGCCAAGGAACGCCTGATCGAGCCTGCCGATCCCGTCTTCATCCCAGACAAGTTCGACGACCACGGCAAGTGGATGGACGGCTGGGAGACCCGCCGCCGCCGCACGCCCGGCCACGACTGGTGCATCGTGAAGCTCGGCCTCCGGGGCGTGGTGCACGGCCTCGACATCGACACGCGGCACTTCACGGGCAATTACCCGCCCTATGCCTCGGTGGACGGTGCCGTGAGCGACGCGGACGTACCGGGGGAGGGCGACTGGCACGAGCTGCACGCGAAGTTCGAGCTGGGACCCAATGCGCATCACTACCTGCCCGTACGGAAAGGACCCGCCGTCACGCACCTGCGCCTCAACATTTTCCCGGACGGCGGTATCGCGCGCCTGCGCATCTACGGCGAGATCACGCCCGACTGGGACCGCGTCGACAAGAGCCGGACCATCGACCTGCTGGCCCTGGAGCACGGCGGCCGCGCGCTGCGCGCGAGCGACGAGCACTTCGGCAGCATGCGCAACCTGAACCTGGCCGGCCGCGGCGTCAACATGGGCGACGGCTGGGAGACGGCGCGCCGCCGCGGCCCGGGGCACGACTGGTGCGTGCTCCAGCTCGGCGCCCCGGGCATCATCGAGAAGGTGGAAATTGACACGGCGCACTTCAAGGGCAACTACCCGGACCGCGCGTCGCTGCAGGCGGCGCTGGTGACGGAAGGTGCCGACGACGTCGACCGGGTGGTGCGCGAGAGCGTGCGCTGGAAGGTGCTGTTGCCGGAGTCGAAGCTCGGCGCCGATGCACAGCACGTATTCACCGAGCTCGCGGATCTCGGCCCCGTGTCGCACGTGCGGCTGTCGATGTACCCGGACGGCGGCATCAGCCGGCTGCGGCTTTTCGGGAAGCTGGCGTGAGCAGGCGCCTCGCTTTCGGGATCGTAGCGGCTCGGCGACGTTATCGCTGCGTTGCCTTCCACGCGCCACGCAATGGCTGATTGACGGACAGGCGTCCGTTCGCCAGGAATCCCGTCGCCGGTCACGCGCATCACGCGGAGATAACTATGGACGCCGGTTTTGAGTTTGTCGCAAGCGCGCTGATGATCGGGATCGGCGCCACGGCCATACTCGACCTGTGGTCATTGCTGCTGCAACGGCTGTTCGGGATTCCCGTTGCCGATTGGGGCATGGTCGGCCGCTGGTTCGGCCATTTCCCGAAAGGCCGGTTCGTGCACGACAACATCCGGGCGGCCACGCCGGTCCACGGAGAGACGCTCATCGGCTGGACCGCCCACTACGCCATCGGGATCTTCTATGCGGCCCTGCTGCTGGCGATCTGGGGCCTAGAGTGGGCGCGCCAACCGACACTCCTCCCCCCCTTGATTCTCGCACTGGCCACCATCGTGGCGCCGTTCTTCACCATGCAGCCCGGCATGGGCGCCGGCATCGCCGCTTCGCGAACGCCCAATCCCACGCAAGCTCGACTGCGGAGCCTGCTCAACCACGCCGTTTTCGGCATCGGCCTTTATGTGTCGGCCGTCGCGGCCGGAATGCTGCTGTCTTCTGCTGCTGCGTAGCGGGCTTGCGGAACTTACTCGGAACCCACCGGCTTCGCGAAGCATCAGCATTGCTGCCTGGGCTTTGGTCGGCCGGCACCAGCTCCGGGAAGCCCCAGGCGCTGCGCAAGCGCGCGTACTCCACCGCCGGCAACAGTACGAACACCGGATCGGCCTCGGGCCGCAGCCACGACAGCAGCTCGCGCATCGCCGGTTCGGTCATAGCCGTGCAGCCGGCGGTTGGCGCGTCGGCGGACTTCCAGACGTGCGCGAAGATGCAACTGCCCGCGCCCGGCTCGTTGGCCGGATTGTGCTCGATGACGAAGCCGATCTCGTAACGCCGGTCGCCGCCCAGGTGGAGGTCGCGGCGCATGGGCTCGGTGGAACCGGCGATCGCGTCCGCGCTGACCTGGCTTGCGTCCACGATAAGGTTGTAAAGCGGCGAGGCGCTGACGTCGATGCACCAGTCGTTCGCGTCCATCGCCTCGTAGGGCAGCGCGGTGCTTGCCGAATCCGCGTAGCCGAAGGCCGTGCCGATGGCGAAGACGCCGGCCGGGCTGCGGCCGTCGCCTTCGCGCTTTTGGGGACCGGGTTGCGGCGGATGCAGGCCGATGCCCCAGGCCGCCCCGGCGCGGCCGATGACGACGGGCACGGCGGCACCGACCTGCCCCCACCCCGCGTCCGAGGCCTCGAACGTTCGCAAGATGCCCTGGCTCGCGTCCCAGTGCGCGGTCGTGATTAAGACGAGCTGTCGCGAGCCGGACCACGGAAGCTCGGCGGGATGCGCAGGGGGACACATGGTCAGGAGGAGGGCGCCGAGCGAGACCAGGACGGCGGTGGTTGCGCTGCCGCGTTTCCGCGGAGGGATTTCTTCAATGGGAAATATCCGCATAAAGATCGCGTCAGAAGTCCGGCCATGCCTCGACGTTCAGGTCGCACGCGGTGCCCTTAGCTGCCCGCGCCCTGCCGGCATCTTACCGCGCTCGCGGATTCCACGCCGCGGGCGGCGCGGCCGCAACGAACTGCGCTCCAAATAAAACGCCCTCTGCCACGCTCACTCCAACGTAAGGCAACCAAAGTAGCCTCCGGCCGGCTTTGGCCCGGCATCCAAGGAAGACGAGCGATGAAGACAATCACGAGCACCCACCCCGAGCCTGCCAAGCGGCACGGCTCCGCACATACGTTGTCGCCACCCCCGATCCCGGCGGAATCGGGCTGCTGGCATCACGTTCCGTGGCCGCTCGGCCCGGCTTCGAGCCGGGCGGGACGGCGTTTCCGCGGAGGGATTTTCCAAGCGGCTAGGAACGGCAAGCCGGAGGCATCCCCGGGAGGGACGTCGCGCCCGGGTGCGACCCGATGAGGGCGGCCATGGCAGCGATTGTCCGTTCCGCACCCGACGCGTGTGCCGGTGGACCGCGGCGGGTGATCCTGAGCGATCCCGCCGGGGAACGGCTGGGAGAAGTGCCGCTCGACACGAGCGGGGCCCGCTTGCCGGCGCGCCCTGGTGCGGCCCGACTGCTGGTGGCTACCAGCCCGAACTGGCTCGACCGGCCGTCCACCGGCGACGCCATCCACGTCGTGATCGGCAGGCGCGCCTGTTTCGGCTACGTCGTCGATGTCGACCGGGTGAGCTGGTTCAGCCATCCGCGCGTCGCGCGGGCCGACGCGTTTTCGTCGCTGCCGGACCGCGAGGTCAGGACGTTGCTTTACAACCTGCACGCCGGCGATCCCGACACGGTGTCGGAGATCATCTGGGAAACCTCCGGCCGGATTTCAACACGTATGGCGCCTGCGCTGCCTGCGGGGATCGATCCGGGAAGTCGCGGGCTGCTCGAGCGATCGCGTGACGAGGCGGCTTACTGGAAGGCGATCGGACGGATCCTCGCCCGCGGCGGGCGAAGTGCCTCGCCGATAATCCCGGCAAGGCGCTGGTGCAAAGGCAAAGGCAGCCCTCACCGCGAGCCGAGGCATTCCCCTGCCAGCTCCGCCGTGAGCTCCCGGTAGCGCGTTACCGTCTGCATCACCCGCTGTCGACGCGGCCGCGATGACGGCAAAAGGATTGCGTGCGATCGGAAATGTCCGCGGAGGCCCGCCCCCGAACCGTATTGCGGATAGCGCATTTGGTGAAGCTTCCCTCAACGGTTTGTTCCGGCGCTACTTTTTGTTTCGACGTATCGCGCGAAACTGTCGAGAATTGACTGCCAGCCCGCGCGCTGCATCTCCGGGCTGTTTTCGGTTTCCGCTTCGAACGTCTCCGTCACGCGCACGCCACCGGCAACCTCGGCAAACTCGACCTTGACCGTCCGGCCGTCCTCCATCGTCGATTCGACGAGCTTCCGCGGCACGATTCTCGTATACGTGCCCTCGAGGTCGAAGCCCTCGCTGCCGTCTTTGGCCTCCATGCGCGACGTGTAGGTGCCGCCTTCCCGCAAGTCGACGGTGCTCCGGGTGGTGTGCCAGTCGTCCGATGCGGCGTTCCATCGCTGGATGTCCGCCGGGTGTTCCATGCATCCCAGACGGTGCCCAGGTCGGATTTCACAAGTGCTTCTACGGTGATTTTCACGGGTCGTCTCCTTGGTCGATACCGGATACTTATCCGTTAATCGAACGTCAGACCCCGGAATCGACAATAGCCTGGAAGTCGCCCGCCGCTACGTGCCCGCCTGGGCCGCGCGCTCGGCCATCTCCTCGGGCGCCACGTCTTCCACGTGGGTGGCGATGTGCCAGCGGTAGCCGAACGGGTCGACGATGCCGCCGGCGCGGTCCCCGTAGAACTGGTCCGCGACCGGCCGCTCGATCGTCGCGCCCGCCTTCTCGGCTTGCGCGACCACGGCGTCCACGTCTTCAACGTACATCATGAGGCTGACGGCGGAAGGCTCGCCGGGCGTCGGCGCCGTGAAGCCCCGTTCCGGATATTCGTCGGCGAGCATCACGACGCCTTTCCCGATCCTGATCTCGGCGTGGCCGATCTTGCCGCCGTCGTCGTAGCGCATCAGTTCGGTGGCGCCGAACGCTTGCGTGTAGAAGTCGATGGCCCGGGCGGCGTCCTTGACGATCAGGTACGGGCTGACGGCTTCGTAACCCTCGGGAATTGCTTTGGTCATTGCAGTCTCCTCATCCACGGCCGGTGCGTACCAGTGTAGACCAGGCGAACCGCCCGCGAGATCCCGGGCTCGCTGGGAAAGCACGGCGGCGCTCGCCAGCACGGCCCGGCGAACGCGCGGGTCAGCTTTCGTTGCGCCCGCGTTCGTATTGCGGGAGCGAGTCGCGGATCTCGTACCAGGCTGCTTTCGAGCCGGTGTAGATGTGGTATTGCGGCGCGATGCCGCTGTCGCCCTCGAGCGTTCCCATGAGCAGGGACGTGGCATCGGGCTCCAACGCGTGGGTCGTCGCCAGCGGCGCGCCGCAAGCGCCGCAGAACCAGGCGACGTAGCGCTCCGTAATGTTGTACTTCCGCAGGTTGTCGTCGCCCGACCAGCGCAGGTTCGCGCTCGGGACCTCGCACCATGGCGCAAAGGCCGATCCGGTGAGCCGGCGGCACAGCGAGCAGTGGCAGTAGCCGGCGTTTCTCGGCTCGCCGTCGAATTCGTAGCGGACGGCCCCGCAGTGGCAGTGTCCGGTGCCCATCGTCGACCTCCATTCAATCTCTACACCCGAGTTCACAATAGTCCATTTCCTCCATCGGAACACCGCCCCTGCCTTCAGAGCGCGCGCAGCGAACGGTGCGCTCGCTATAGCGCCGCGACCCGGGCGCGCCTGCCGCGCTGGCAAGGGCTGGCCGGGCCACGCGCTGGAAGGTACGGGCCCTGGAAGTGGACGGGCGTCGCGGCGGTGATTATCGTGCTCGTGCTGATTCCAGGGACCGCGCCTCAGTAGTGCGGGACGTAGTCTGCTGGCCAGGCCGCTGGCAGGTCGCAAAGGAGGCAGGACGATGCTCGAGCTCAAGCCGTTGCCGCTGACGCCGGAACGCTTCGCGCCGTTCGGCGAGGTGATCGCGGCGGGCAGGGCCGCGGAGCGGTCGATGAATGCGGCACGCTTCGAGCGCTTCGACGATCTCGCGCGCATCGACCTCTCCGACGGCCGTTTGAACGTGAGCGTGGCGCGCTGCCGCACACCCACGGCATTGCCGTACCGGTTCGACATGATCGAGCGTCATCCGCTGGGCACCCAGGCTTTCGTCCCGCTGGCCCGGTTTCCGTTCGTCGTCGTCGTGGCCGCGCCCGGGGAAAGCGTGGAGGCTTCCGACCTGCAGGCGTTCGTCACCAACGGCCGGCAGGGCATCAACTACCTCAAAGGCACGTGGCACATGCCGCTCATCGCGCTGGAGGCCGGCCAGGAGTTCCTGGTGATCGATCGCCTGGGCAATGGCAGCAACTGCGACGAACGGGTGTTTGGCGAAGCCATCACCCTGCTCGCGCCCTGAGATGGCCGACGTCACCGCACATCGCGCCTCGATCCTGCATTGCCTGCGCGATCCCTCCGGCGACAAGGACCCGATCGCGGCCGGCAGCGTGGAGTACTTCGAGGACGGCCTGCTGGTCGTCGCGGATGGCTGCGTGGAGGAGATCGGGCCGGCGGAGGGTTTGCTCAAGCGCCTGCCGTCGAGCGTGCAGGTGGCCGACCACGGCGACAAGCTCATCGTCCCCGGCCTGATCGACTGCCACGTCCATTATCCGCAAATCGACATCATCGCCTCGTACGGCGAACGCCTGCTCGATTGGCTGGAGAAGTACGCCTACCCTGCGGAGCGTGCCTTCTCCGACCCTGAACACGCACGAGAGGTGGCCGGCTTCTTCGTGCAGGAGCTGTTGCGGAACGGCACGACGACAGCCTGCGTCTTCGCGACCGTGCACCCGCACTCGGTGGATGCGATCTTCGAGGCGGCGCAGCGCTGCGGCATGCGGCTCATTGCCGGCAAGGTGCTGATGGACCGGAACTGCCCGGAGGACCTGCGCGATGCGCCGGCGACGGGATACGCGGAGTCGCGGGCGTTGATCGAGAAGTGGCACGGGCGGGATCGGCTGGCGTATGCCGTGACACCGCGGTTTGCAATCACCTCGAGCGAGGCGCAGTTACGCGAGGCCGGACGGCTGTTGCAGGAGTTCCCGGGCGTCTACCTGCACACACACCTTGCCGAGAACGACGAAGAGGTGCGGCGGGTGGCTGAGCTGTTTCCCTGGAGCCGCAGCTACCTGCACGTCTACGAGCACTTCGACCTGGTGCGGGAGCGATCCGTGTTCGCGCACTGCATCCATTTGCAGGATGAGGATCGCAAATTGATGGCGGGGAAGGGAGCGGCAATGGCGTTCTGCCCGTCGTCGAACCTGTTTCTCGGCAGCGGCCTGTTCGATCTCGCGGCCGCACGACGCTGCGGCGTCCGTATCGGCGCCGGCAGCGACGTCGGCGGCGGAACGAGCCTGAGCATGCTGCACACGTTGGCGGATGCGTACAAATCGGCCCAACTGAACGGGCAGTCGCTCTCGCCGCTGTCCGCGTTCTACCTGGCAACACTGGGAGCGGCCCGCGCGTTGTACTTCGACGACAAGGTCGGCAACTTTGCCGGCGGGAAGGAGGCGGATTTCACCGTCCTCGATCCATCATTGTCAGCGATTGCGCAACGGCGCTGGGCAGGCACGGCCGGCATCGGGGACAAGCTCTTCCTGCTTTCGGTTCTCGGCGATTGCCGCATCGTCGCGGCCACCTACGTGGCCGGGCGTCCCGCCCATCCGGGTCAGGACGGCCGCGCATAACGTGACATAAGGCTCCGCGAACGGTGTTGCTCCTGCGGACGCGTGCGGAAAATGTTTCACATTGTGCAGGGGCGAGGCAGCCGGTTGCAGGGACCGCCACGTGAGCCGCTTGTAACCCCCGCGTCGCCTGTTGGTCAAAGGCAAACCGCGCGCGCCTTTGCGGACAGTATCTTTGCTATTTGTCGGTTTTTCCACGACAAAGTACTTTTAGTAGCGTTGTTAATTCACTACAGCAACCTTGTTGTGGTTTTTCTTGCGCTGCTAACGGTCTTCTGATATCCAAGGGGAATAACGGCCGCAAGTGCCGTAACAAAACAACACGTGTTGCAAAGGGAGATACCAAAATGAAACTTACCCGTACAGCCGCTGGGCTGTGGCGTTTGGGCGCCGCAGCAGTGGCTTTGCTGGCGCTGAGCACGTCTGCGCTCGCCGACACCGGTGGGCTCAGGGTGAGCGTCATTGACGCGGCCGGCAACCCCGTCGAGGGCGCGACCGTGCATGCCAGTTCGCCCGAGAGCCTGGTCGAACGTTCCGGCGTGACCGGCGAAGACGGCACCGTCCGCCTCGAAGCCCTTGCTCCCTCCGATCGCTATGAAGTGGTCGTCAGCGGCGAAGGTTTCGACGACATCACGTACCGGAACATCAAGGTCGTGTCCGGACGGACCTATCCCCTCGATTACGTCATCGCTGGACCCGGCACCGATATCGAGGAAGTCGTGGTCACCGGTGAGAGCGGCGCACGGCCGCTGGTCGACACGACCTCGTCAATGGTCGCGACCGACGTGACCCTGGACCTCACCGAGTCGCTGCCGACAGGACGCACCTACCAGTCGTACCTGCAGCTCGCCCCGACGACCAAGCCGACACTGAACGGCAACCCGTCGTCGAAATCGGGTGTGAACTACAGCGACATCGTGGACGCCAACGGCAACACCTTCGGCGTGTCCTCGGACAACGTGTATTACATTGACGGCGTCGACATCACCGACAACCGGTCTGGCACCTTCGGTGCGAACTTCAACTCCGAGATCATCCAGGAGATGCAGATCATCACCGGTGGCGTTCCGGCCGAGTATGCCGGCGGCGCAGGCCTGATTTCGCGCGTTGTTACCAAGTCCGGCAGCAACGAATTCCACGGGTCGGTCAACTATTACACGCAGAGCGACAGCCTCGTGGCCGACAACGAGAACCTGCCGAACAGCACTTTCTCGGACTTCGACACGGCGTTCACCCTCGGCGGACCCATCCTCAAGGACAAGCTGTGGTTCTTCGTGTCGATGCAGCGGAAGGAGCGGGACGAGGACATCATCGACCCGAATACGGGTGAGTTCCTCCGTACCGTAAACACGACCGAGGACCTCGGCTTCGGCAAGCTGACCTGGCAGATCACCGAAAACGACCAGCTCCTTGCCGAGTACTTCAACGATCCGTACGACCGCAGCGGCTCCGCGGATATAGCAACGTTGAACAATCGCGACCGCGCGCAGGTTCAGGGCGGCGACAACTTCAAGTTCGCCTACTCGCATACCTGGGACAACCTGATCGCAACCGTCGATTACTACAGCCACGAGGGCGAGCTCAGCTCGGTCGCGGCTGACAAGACGACGCGCAACGACGTTGCATACCTGGCCAGCGTGGGCGGAATCACCAACGCGGACACGGATCTCGGTGGCGCCGGATCGGACAGCATCCAGTTCCGTAACAGGGACGCAATCGGACTGACGCTCGAGTACTTCCTCGAGACAGATTTCGGCTACCACGACATCAAGTTCGGCTACAACCAGTCCGAGAACGAAGCGTTTGTCGATTCGGTGTATACGGGTGATGGTGCCCAGTACACGTCTCTCGGCGCCCAGCACATCGGCATGACGTTCGCTGACTTCACGAATCCGGGCACGGCATGGACGGGTTCCAAGGACCTGTCCAGCGATGACTTCCAGCGCATCATCGATGCGATGGCGGCCAGTGCCCAGTCCGCGCAGTACCTGGCGCTGCTGGATGCCAACAACGACGAAGAGATCAGCACGGACGAGCTGGGCCTTGCGACGTTCAACAGCACGGCCGGCAACCCGGATGGCATGGTCAACGTCTACCGGATCGTGCAGGCGGAGACCGCACCCGTTACGGTCAAGAGCAAGGGCAACACGTTCTACATCCAGGATTCGTGGAACATCAACGAGCACTGGACGGTGAACGCCGGCCTGCGCGCCGAGCAGTGGGAGCACTATGCCACCGACGGGTCGAAGATCTTCACCTTCGACTACGAGATCGCCCCGCGCCTGAGCGTCGTCTACGACCTCTTCGGCGACGGCCGCAGCAAGGTCTGGGCATTCGGGGGACGGTACTTTGACCCCGTGCGCACGAACATGACCGCCTTTGCGGGCACCCTGACGGGTTCGGTTCGCAACGAGCAGGTCTACGTCGGCGACCAGTGGCTCACCTTCCGCGTCCGCGGCGGCTCGCAGGTGCAGGATGCGTTCTTCGCACCCAGCACGAAGACGCCGTACACCGACGAGTTCATGATCGGCTTCGAGCACGCGCTCGCTGACGACATGAGTGTCGGCATCACGTACACGGACCGTAAGACCAGCGACATTCTGGAAGACTACGACCTGGGCCTGTACACGGATTCGTCGATCGACGGCGCGGGAGGCTTCGCGCTGCCCCTGTCGTACTTCGGCTACGATTCGATTCCGTCGTCCAACTACGTCATTGCGACGCTGGCCGGCGGCGTGCGTGACTACCAGGGTGTCGAGCTCACCTTCCGGAAGCGCGCTTACGACGATCCGTGGCAGCTCCTCGCGTCGTACTCCTACAACGACGCTTCGGGTAACTCGAACTCGGACAGCAACGCCGACCTCCAGGGAGACTTCCTCTACCTGGATCCGCGTGCGCCGAACGTGTACGGCCCGCAGCCCGGAAACGTGGAGCACATCCTGAAGCTGGCTGGCACCTATAGCTGGGACAACGGCTTCGGCGTCGGTGCGACCTACTACTGGAACTCCGGCACGCTGTACAGCCGGACGTTCGCCCAGTACGGCCGTCACACGCCGCTCACGTCCGAGGCGTACGAGTTCAATGGTGCGGAATCGACCTGGCTCCAGCCGGGCACGGTCGGCAGCCAGAAGACCGACTCGTACGGGACGCTGAACGTCCGGGCCGAGTACGAGACGACGTTCTTCGAGGATCGGTACAAAGCCGAGTTCTTCCTGGACATCTTCAACGTCCTCGACGACCAGGCTCCGATCCGTAACCAGGATCTCGCCGGCGGCGACGGTGTGTACAACTTCGGCCAGCCGAACGATTGGCTGGAGCCGCGCCGGTTCTACCTGGGCGCCCGTTTGTCCTTCTAGAACGAAAACAATGCGGGAGAGCACATCTCCCGAGCTTCCGAACCCCGGCCACGTGCCGGGGTTCTTTTTTTGTGCATCCGGAAAGTGCTAGCGGAGCGGAGTCGGCTCGCCGGTGACGGCCGTGCGCAACTCGCCAAACAAGCGGATCAGCTCCGGTAGCTGGTGATTTGCATTCAGGCCGCTCGGGTTCGGGAGCATCCAGATGCCGGTCGTGCCCAGCCGCTCCGGCTGCTCGCCGACGCTCGCGCGCTTGCGCCCGAAGGCCGTCCGGTAGGCGCCGATACCGAGCACGGCGAGCCAGCGGGGAGCGTAGCGCTCGACTTTCCGCTCCAGGTTGCGGCGCCCGGCCGCGAGCTCGTCATCGTCGAGCTCGGCGGCGGCTGCGGTCGCCCGGGTCACGAGGTTCGTGATGCCGCAGCCGGCATCGAGCAGCAGGTGCTCTTCCGAGGGGTCGAGGCGGCGGTCGGTGAACCCGGCGCCGTGCAGCGCCGGCCAGAACCGGTTCCCCGGGCGGGCGAAATGAA
>CBFGSB010000033.1:0-22187 GCA_965651325.1 uncultured Chromatiales bacterium
CCGCTGGCGGGCCGGAGGCGGTGGCCGGCGACCGCGGGGAAGACGGCCTGCAGGTCGTCGGGGAAGACGCCGGAGTGGTGGTGGATGAACGCATGGGCGCGGGCCGCGGCGGTGAGCGCGAGCGAGCCGCGGGGGGACAGGCCGATTTCGATCTCGGGCGACTCGCGCGTGTAGCGTACGAGCGCCTGGATGTAGTCGAGGAGCGGCTCGCTCACGTGCACCCCCTGCGCGCGTTGCTGCAACTCGGCCAGCAAGCCCGGATTGAGCGTCGGCTGTATCGCCGCGAGGAGCTGCCGGCGATCGGTGCCGGTGAGGAGCGCGCGCTCGTTCTCCTCGTTCGGGTAACCGAGCTCGATGCGCATGAGGAAGCGGTCGAGCTGTGACTCGGGCAGCGGGAACGTGCCGATCTGGTCGGACGGGTTCTGGGTGGCGACCACGAAGAACGGCTGCGGCAGCGCGTGTGTCTGGCCGTCGACGGATACTTGCTGCTCTTCCATGGCCTCGAGCAGCGCGCTCTGCGCTTTCGGGGTTGCGCGGTTGACCTCGTCGGCGAGCACGAGCTGTGCGAACACGGGGCCGCGCTGGAACTCGAACTCGCCGCTCGCCTGGCGGAAGATGGAAACGCCGACGATATCGGCGGGCAAGAGGTCGCTGGTGAACTGGATGCGCTGGTAGCTCAGTCCCAGCACGCGTGCCAGCGCCTGGGCGAGCATGGTCTTGCCGAGGCCCGGCAGGTCTTCGATCAGGAGGTGGCCTTTCGCGAGCAGGCAGGCGAGTGCCAGCGCGATCTCGCGGTCCTTGCCGAGGATGATCGAACCGAGCGATTTCCGGGCGTTGTCGAGTGCCGCCTTCTGTGCTTCCACGCTCACGCCTCGTCGAGGCCCGCGAGCTTCGCGAGCTGCTCGTCGAGGCGGGCGATCTGCCGCTCGAAGTCCGCGACCCGCTCCCTTTCCTGCGTGACCACGTTCGCCGGCGCGTTCTGCACGAAATTCGCATTGGCCAGCTTGCCGGTGCTGCGTTGCAGGTCCTTGGCCGTTCGCTCGCGCTGCTTTTCGAGGCGCGCCCGTTCCGCAGCGACGTCGATCGTGTCCTTCATCGGCACGAGCAGCTTCAGGTCGCCGAGCAGTGCCGTTGCCGCGGCGGGGGCCGCCTCGTGTTCGCCCAGGTTGCGAATGGATTCGATGCGACCGACGCGCTGCAGCAGGTGGGCGTGCTCGGTGGCTCGTTGCACGTCGCGCTCGCTCGCCTGTTGCAACAGCACGGGCAGGGGTTTGCCCGGCGCAATGTCCATTTCTCCGCGGATTCTGCGTATGCCGAGGATGAAGCCCATGACCCAGTCCATCTCGTCTTCCGCCGCTTCGTCGTGGTACTCGGCGGCAGCGTCCGGGAACGGTTGCAGCATGATCGAATCGCCTTCGATGCCTGCACGCTTCGCGACCTCTATCCAGAGTTCCTCGGTGACGAACGGGATCAGGGGGTGCAGCAGTCGCAGCAGCGTTTCCAGGACCTCGAGCAGCGTCTGCTTCGCGCCCTGCACCGCGGCCGGCGGCGACGTGCCGGACTGCAGTACCGGCTTGGAAAGCTCGAGGTACCAGTCGCAGAACTCGTGCCAGGCGAAGTCGTAGAGCGCCTGCGCCGCGAGGTCGAGCCGGTAGGCGGCGAAGTGCTCGTGCACCGCGCCGACGACGCGGTTGAGCCGTGACCGGATCCAGCGGTCGGCGGCTCCGAGCTCGGCCTCGCGCGCGCTGTAGCCCTCCGTGCTCGTCAGCACGTAATGCGCCGCGTTCCAGAGCTTGTTGCAGAACTTCCGGTAGCCCTCGATGCGCCCCAGCTCGAAGCGGATGTCGCGCCCGGTCGTCGCCAGCGCGGCGAACGTAAAGCGCAGCGCGTCCACGCCATAGGCCTCGATGCCGTCCGGGAACTGCCGGCGGGTCGCGGCTTCGATTTTCGGCGCAAGGTGCGGCTGCATGAGTCCCGTCGTGCGCTTCGCTACCAGGCTCTCGAGGTCGATGCCGTCGATGAGGTCGAGCGGGTCGAGCACGTTGCCCTTCGACTTCGACATCTTCTGGCCGTCCTGGTCGCGGATCAGGCCGTGGATGTAGACCTCTCGAAACGGCACCTCGCCCATGAACTTGAGGCCCAGCATGATCATGCGGGCAACCCAGAAAAAGATGATGTCGAAACCGGTGACGAGCACGTTGCCGGGATAGAACGTGCGCAGGTCGGCGGTATCCTCCGGCCAGCCGAGCGTGCTGAACGGCCACAGGCCGGACGAGAACCACGTGTCCAGCACGTCCTCGTCCTGGCGCAGCGGCAAATCGGCGGCCAGCGAGTATTTCTCGCGGGCTTCCGCTTCCGACCGCGCGACGTAGGCGCGGCCCGCGTCGTCGTACCACGCCGGGATCCGGTGTCCCCACCAGAGCTGGCGGCTGATGCACCAGTCCTGGATGTTCAGCATCCAGTCGAAATAGGTCTTGGTCCAGTTCTCCGGGACGAAGCGGATGGAGCCATTGCGCACGGCTTCGATCGCCGGCTCCGCGAGCGGCGCGATCTTCACGTACCACTGGTCGGTGAGGTAGGGCTCGATGACGGCGCCACTGCGGTCGCCGCGCGGCACGGCGAGCCGGTGGCTGTCCGTGCCCTCGAGCAACCCCTGTGTGCGCATGTCCTCCACGATTTTTTTCCGGGCCGCGAAACGATCCAGCCCGCGATACGGCTCGGGCGCCGCGTCGTTGATGGCGGCGTTGTCGTCCAGGATGTTGACGACGGGCAGGCCGTGCCGCAGGCCGACTTCGTAGTCGTTGAAGTCATGTGCGGGCGTGATCTTGAGGCAGCCGGTGCCGAACTCCGGATCGACGTAGTCGTCCGCGACGATCGGGATGCGCCGCCCGACGAGCGGCAGGATGACGTCCTTGCCGACGAGGTGCCGGTAGCGATCATCTTCCGGGTGCACGGCCACGGCCGTGTCGCCCAGCATCGTTTCCGGCCGCGTCGTGGCGATCACGAGGTGCTCGCCGCCCTCGGCGAGCGGATAGCGGAAGCGCCAGAGCTGCCCGTCCTCTTCCGACTGCAGCACTTCGAGATCGGAAAGAGCCGTGTGCAGGACGGGGTCCCAGTTGACCAGGCGCTTGCCGCGGTAGACCAGCCCTTCGTCGAACAGTTGCACGAACACCTCGGTGACGGCAGCCGACAGCGCGGGCTCCATCGTGAAGCGCTCGCGCGTCCAGTCCACCGACGCACCCATGCGGCGGAGTTGGCGGCAGATATGGCCGCCGGATTGTTCCTTCCATTTCCACACGCGCTCGACGAAAGCCTCGCGCCCGATTTCGCGCTTCGACGTGCCTTCCGCATTGAGCTGCCGCTCGACCACCATCTGGGTGGCGATGCCCGCGTGGTCGGTGCCGACCTGCCACAAGGTGTTGCGCCCGCGCATGCGCTGGTAGCGGATGAGCGCATCCATGATCGTGTCCTGGAACGCATGCCCCATGTGCAGCGTGCCGGTCACGTTCGGCGGCGGAATCATGATGCAGTAGGGTTCGCCTTCGCCGCTCGGTGCGAAGTAGCCGCTTTGTTCCCAGCGAGCGTACTGGCGCTGTTCGATGTCGTTGGGTTCGTATGTTCTCTTCATTAACGCTTTCCGTGCGTTGCAAGAACGGCTGTTGGTGTCCCGTTCCGCAGATACGGAACGGGGCTAGTCGATATCGTGTGTTTCGAGATCAAAGCCTCGCGATCGGTACTCGGCGAACAGCCTGCGGGAGCGCTGCTTGCGGTCTTCGTCGGAGGTTACAATCTCGGCGAGCCGCGGGAAAGCGCTCGACGCCGCGATGGCGTCGTCGCCGAGGTTGATCAGCAGGTCGGCGGTGCGCAGCGCCTCTGCGCTGCAGCCGATCGTCACCGGAGATTCCGCGGGCAGGTCTCCGTCCGCGACGATCTCGTGCGGCACGAAACTGCCGTCCCGGAATGTCCACAGCAGCTCGTCCAGGCGGCTCGCCTGCTGCGGGTCCGCCGCATGAATGTGCACGGACTGCTCGAGGCGGTAGACCTTCTCGGCAAGCCGGCAGGCAAACAGCTCCCGCGACGGTTCGCCGGGCGCCGCGAGCACGTAAAAATCGACGCGGGCCATGGCAGCGGGACTAGGGCAGGGCGCCGGCCCGTTGCAGCAGGAACTCGGAGAGCAGCGGCACAGGCCGTCCCGTCGCGCCTTTGCGCGAGCCGCTGCGCCAGGCCGTGCCGGCGATGTCCAGGTGCGCCCAGTCGACCCCTCCGGTGAACTTGCCGAGGAAACAGGCCGCGGTAATCGCCCCGCCTTCGCGGCCGCCGACGTTGGCGAAGTCCGCGAAGTTGCTGTTGAGCTGGCGCTCGTATTCCGCGCTCATCGGCAGGTGCCAGCCGCGGTCGTCCGCGGCAACGCCGGCAGCGGCAAGGCTCGCCGCCAGCTCGTCGTTGTTGCTCATGATCGCGCTCATGTGGTGGCCGAGTGCGATGACGCAGGCGCCGGTCAGGGTGGCGACGTCGATCAGGAGCGCGGGCTTGAAGCGCCGCGCGTAAGTCAGGGCATCGCACAGGATCAAGCGGCCTTCCGCATCGGTGTTGAGGATCTCGATGGTCTGGCCCGACATGCTCTTGACGATGTCGCCCGGCTTGGTCGCGCCGGAGCCCGGCAGGTTCTCGCAGGTCGGCACGATCGCTGTGACATTCACCGGCAGCTTCAGCCGGCTGGCGACGGCGATAGCCGCGATGACCGACGCGGCGCCGCACATGTCGAATTTCATCTCGTCCATGCCGGGGCCCGGCTTCAGCGAGATGCCCCCGCTGTCGAAGGTGATGCCTTTCCCGACCAGCACGATCGGGTTTTCCCGGCCGGCTCCCTTGTATTGCATGACAATCAGCCGGGCCGGCTCGTCCGTGCCCTGCGTGACCGACAGCAGCGAGTTCATGCCGAGGCGCTTCATCTCGGTTTCGTTGAGGACACGCGTCTGCAGGCGCGCATCGTCGCGCGCCAGCTTCTGCGCCGTCCGCGCAAGGTAGGCGGGCGTGCACACGTTCGCGGGAAGATTACCGAGATCCTTGGCGAGCGACATGGCCCTGACGATCGCGTCCGCGTGCTCCGCGCCGCGTTCCGCGGCCGCACGGTCGCCGGCGCCCTTCAGCGCGAGGCCGACCTTCTTCAGAGGGGGCGCACCCTTTTTGCGGCTGCTTTTCATCTCGGTGAAGCTGTACAGCCCGTTGCCGACCGTTTCCACCGTGTAGCGCGCGAGATAGTAGGGGCTGGCAGCCCCTGCATCCTCCAGCGTGAGGTAGTTGACGAGGTCTTCGGCCTTGCTGCCCTTCAGTGCGGCCAGGGATGCTTCGAGCGCCTGCCGGAACGCGGCGACGCCGAATTTCTGCCTGGGCCCGAGTCCGGCGACCACCACCCGCTGCGCCTTGACGTTCGGCAGCCCGGTGAGGACCCGCGCGTCGCCGAGACTGCCTGACAGGTCTCCCGATTTGATGAGCCGCTTGAGCGCACCGCCGGTGGCGCTGTCGATCTCGGACGTGGCCCGGCCGGGCTCGCCTTTCTCGTACAGGCCGACGACGAGGCAGCCGCCCGCCCGCCGCGCAGCGCTGCTGGTCGTAGTGAAATACTCCATAGGTTCTGCCTTATCCGACGCGGGTTTGCGACCCAATATCTCCCGGTTCGCGGCAGCTGCTGGCGCGACGAGCGACTCGCGATCGACGTTCCCGACGAATGTTTTTGTTGTTGGCGATCCGGCAGGTGCAGGGCTTGCCGATCTTGCCGCTTGGAGAGACGGCAACGTAAAGCACCCCCGGCACCCGGGCTGGCACCAAGACTGTCCCGGACCTGTCAAAAACGCTAGTCTAACCGATTCGCTCGCATTTGGTTAACCGGTCCCGAATCGTCGCCCTATCGTGTTCCGCATTCTCGATCGCTACATATTCCGCGAGACTGCCCAGACCTGGCTGGCCGTAACCGGTGTCCTGTTGTTCATCCTGCTCACCAACCAGTTCGCCCGCGTGCTGGGCGAGGTGGCCAAGGACGACCTGCCGAAGGACGCCGTGTTCCAGGTCATCGGCCTGACGGCGCTGCAGTACCTGACGATCCTGATCCCGATCGGTGTGTTCCTGTCGATCATGCTGGCGATGGGCCGCTTCTACCGCGACAGCGAGATGCCGGCGATGATGGCCTGCCGGGTCGGTCCGGGCAGTGTCTACCGGCCGCTCGTGTGGCTGGTGCTGCCGCTTGCCGGCGTCGTCGCGTGGATTGCGATGGACGTCGGGCCGAAAGCGCTGGTGGCCGTCGAGCGCATCGGCCTCGAAGCGCGCCGCCAGGCCGACCTCGCGAGCATCGAGCCCGGACAGTTCACCTCCGCCGGCGACCGCGGCGCGGTGGTGTACGCCGAGAACGTGACCGAATCCGGCGCCGTCGAGAACGTCTTCCTGCAGCGGCGCTTCGACTCCGGGCGCATCGAGGTGGTCGTCGCCGAGCGCGGCGAGCAGCGCGAGACCGACGACCCGAACACGCGCTATCTCGTGCTGTACGACGGGAGCCGCTACGAGGGCGTGCCGGGCACGACCCGGTTCCGCGTCATGCAGTTCGGAGAGCACGGCATTCCGTACCAGTTGCCGGGCGTCGAGGAACCCGAGCTCGACCCCGAGGAGATGCCGACGGCCGACCTGCTGACCCCCTCGAACACACTGGAAGCAGCCGAACTGCACTGGCGTGCCGCCATACCGATATCGACCCTCATCCTGGCGCTGCTCGCGGTGCCGCTGAGCCGTAGCCAGCCGCGCCAGGGCCGCTATGGCCGGATCGCTGTCGGGCTTTTGGTTTTCATCATCTATTTCAACCTGCTGAGCGCGGGCAAAGCCTGGCTGGAGCAGGGCGCCGTGCCGCTGGGCGCGGGGCTCTGGTGGGTGCACGGGTTGATGCTCGCGCTGGCGCTTTTGCTCCTCGCGGCAAACAACGGCCTGCTGTACCGTTTGAGGAGGCGCTGACCCGATGCCCGGCATCCTCACCGCCTATCTCTTCCGTACTATCCTGGGCAGCACGCTGCTCGTGCTGCTGGTGCTGCTCGCGCTGGCGGGGCTGTTCGAGTTCATCGGCCAGCTCGACAACGTGCAGGGCGATTTCGGCATTCCGCAGGCCCTCATGTTCGCCGCGCTGCGGCTGCCGCAGCTGTCTTTCGAGATGCTGCCGATCGCCGTACTGATCGGCTCGCTGCTCGGACTGGGCGGCCTCGCTACGAGCAGCGAGCTCGTGGTGATGCGCACGGCCGGCATCTCCGTCATGCGCCTGATCGGCATGGTGGCGATCGCCGGCGCGGTGCTGATGGTCCTGACGGCCCTGATCGGCGAGTTCATCGGCCCGCCGGTCGACTACTTCGCGCGCCACATGCGTAACCAGGCGCTCTACGAGCAGCAGGGCGACTTCGGGAGCGACACCTGGGTCAAGGACGGGCCGGTCATCCTGCATCTCGAACGTGTCAACACGGAATTCGAGTTCGGCGGCATCTACCTTTACCGCTTCTATGACGACCATACGCTGCAATCGGTCGCGCGGGCGGAGAACGCCGGAATCGACGAAGACGACAAGTGGATACTGGAAAACTTTCGCGCAACGCGATTCGTGCCCAGTGGCGTGCAGGTAGTGGAATCCTCTCTCGCGGTCGAGTCGTTCCAGATCGGCAGCGAGCTGCTCGGTATCACGCTCGTAAAACCCATCAGCCTGTCGGCGCGCGGGCTCATGAGCTACATCAGCTATCTCAAGTCGAACGGCATGGCGGCCGAACGCTACCAGACCGAGCTGTGGTCGCGCATCGCGCGCACCGTCACCGTCGTGATCATGCCGGTGCTCGCGCTGGCGTTCGTCTTCGGCTCCCTGCGCTCCGCGGGGCACGGCACGCGGCTGATCATCGGCGTACTGATCGGGCTCCTGTATTTCCTCGCGAGCGAGATGCTGGCGAACTCCGGCCAGGTGTTCAATCTCAATCCCGCGATCGTGAGCTGGTTTCCCTCGATCGCGCTGCTCCTCATTACCGCGTACGCCCTGAGCCGGGTGCGCTGACGGCAGCCCCCGCTACGCTTTCGGGTAGTACCTGAGCCGCGTGCCCGACATTCGATCGTGCCACGTGAGCCGCTCCGGGTCCCATAGCTGCCACCAGAAGCCGAGTCCCGCCGGCAGCCAGGACAGCACGGCCGCGAAGAACCGGATGCTCGATTGCCACAGCGACGGTTTGCGCCCGTCCATCGTTTCGATCCGCAGGCGCCACGACTGCAGGCCGAGCGTGCGGCCATAAATCGACCAGAAGCCGACAAAGAACAGGTACGCCACCAGGAGCATTGCCAGCCGGTAGGCGACGTTGCCCGGCTCGACCGGCTCGCCGCCGCGTACGGCGACAAACGGCAGCGTGGCGAGAAACATGAGGGCAACGACGAGCAGCGCGTCGTAGATCACCGCAGCCATGCGCCGTCCGAGACCTGCATTTTTCATCCTGTCAGAGATCGCCGACGAAGCGGATCATGCGCGCACGCGTCGCGTTGTCGGGAAGCTCGCCGAACCCGGCGCCGAGATTGTCGGCCATGTGTCCCGGATCGCTGGTGGCCGGGATGACGCAGGTCACGGCCGGGTGGCTGACGATGAACTTGAGGAAGAACTGGCCCCAGCTCTCCGCGAACCCGGTGGCCCAGTCCGGCAGCTCGCGGCCGCGGACCGCACGGAAAAGGCGGCCGCTCATGAACGGACGGTTGATCAGCACCCCGATGCCGAGCTCCTGCGCCAGCGGAAATACCCGGTCGTCGGCCGCGTGCTCGCCGAGCGAGTAGTTGATCTGGATGAAGTTCGGTCGGTGCGTCTTCATGAGCGCTTCCATGTCGTCCAGCGCGCTCGCGCGGTAATCGGTGACCCCGCTGTAGCGGATGCGCTTTTGCGCCTGGAACTGGCGGATGGTCTCGAGGTGCACGTCCAGGTCGCGCCGGTTGTGCACCTGCATGAGATCGATGACCCTGGTTTGCATGAGGTCGGCCGAGCGTTCCATCTGCTGCATGCCGCTGACCTTGCCGTCGGTCCACACCTTGGTCGCGACAAAGAGCTTGCGGCGGTCGGCGCCGGCGGCGATGACGTCGCCGACGACCTTCTCCGCGCGGCCGTACATCGGTGACGAGTCGATGACGCTGCCACCACGCTCCACCAGCAGGTCCACGATGCGCCGCGGCGCGGCAAGTGCTTCGGGCGTACTCGGCACGTCGAACACCTGCCAGGTGCCGAGACCGATCACGGGGAGCCTCTCACCGGAAACGGGAATAGGGCGCGTAATCATCGTTTCGCTTCCTCGTGTCCACGCAGGTGCCAGGGCGGCCGCCAAACCGAGCGCCAGCGCGTCGCGCCGGGTCCAGCCATTATGCCTGCTCATACTGGGTCACCTCCTCGACGCCGTCGCGGCGCCGGTAATCCCGCCCGATCCACAGCGTCAGCATGCCCCAGGCGGCTGCCAGCGGTACGCACACCAGCGATGCGCCGGTGAGCCCGATGCCGGACAGGAGCCGCACGATCCAGATCCCGACCAGGTCGCTGCCGCGCCACACGGTGGTTTCGATAAAATTCTTCGCCTTGTACTTGGCCTCGCGGGAGACCACGGAATACAGCATGTCGGTGGCCGGTTTCGACAAACCATAACCGACGCCGCGGCGCACTACCTGGAACACGGCGGCTACGATGAAGACCGGATTGGCCGCCAAAAGTGCGAACCCAACGATGGAAACGATCGGCAGGATCGCGAGCGTCATCCCCATGCCGAGCCGCTGCACGGAAAACTTCACGATGAGAAGCTGCCCGATGAAGGACACGGCGTTGGACGCGGCGTCGATCAGCGCAAAGACCTGTGTCTGCTCGTCGATGTTCGGCACGCTCTCGCTGACGAGTTGCGCCATGTAGATGTACATCACGTTGCCGACGAAGTTCACCAGCATCTGGCCGGTCGCAATTGCGGCGAGGAACGGCGTGGTGAAAACGAGTTTCACGCCGGCCAGCGGGTGGCCGCCCAGCGGGCGGGAGCCGCCGCTCGCCTGCGGACTCTCCTGCAGCGACCAGTGCCGCAGCCGGTGCACGCAGTACACGGCAATCGCGAGCAGCAGCGCCGCCAGCGGCAACAGGTTCTCGAAGCCGATCGGCACGACGACGGCACTGGTCAGCAGCGGCCCCAGGAATGCGCCGATGCTGCCGCCGGCCGAGATGATGCCGAACAGCCGCCGGCTCTGGTCGCGGCTGTAGATGTCGACCATGAAGCTCCAGAACACGGAGACGACGAACAGGTTGAACACGCTCAGCCAGACGAAGAACGTGCGCGCGACCCACACCCGGTCGAGCTCCTCGCCGAAGAGGGTGAACGCGGCGAAGAAGAGCAGGATGTTGAGGATGAAAAAGTGGTAGACCCACGGCACGAAGGTCTTCCGCGGAAAGCGCGACGCGATCCAGCCGAACACGGGCGTCGCCAACAACATGATGGTGAACGTGCCGGTGTAGAGCCACGGGATGGTGGAGACGCCGCTGACGATCGCCATGGTCTCGCGCACCGACCGCAGCATGTAATACGCCGCGAGCAGGCAAAAGAAATAGACGAACGACCACAGGACCGCTACGTACTCGCGGCGCTGCACGCCAAAGACGCGAAAAGCAAAGCGGGATAGCACGGTGTCGGGGGTCGTCATCTTGTCCAGGGGCTTCTTCTTTTAGACCCGACAACAGCTTGCCGGCAACCAGGGCGCGGTATTGTACTATGCCCACCGGACCGTATAACCGAAGGGAAGAACAACAATGGAACCCATCGCCGTCGTCACCGCCCTTGCCCTGCTGCAGTACTTCTGGCTGGGCTATCTCGTATCCGCGGCCCGTATTCGCCACGGGATCAAGGCTCCAGCGACTTCCGGCCACCCGGAGTTCGACCGCGCCTTCCGTATCCACCAGAACACGCTGGAACAGCTCATCGTCTTCGTACCGGCGCTGTGGCTATTCGGCTCGTACGTGCACGCGCTGCTTGGAGCATTGCTCGGCCTCGTGTTCATCGCCGGGCGGTTCCTGTACCACGCGAGCTACAGGAAGGATCCGTCGTCGCGCCTGGCCGGTTCAATGGTCGGGGGCGTGGCGACGATCGTGCTGCTGGTTGGCGGCCTTATCGGCGCCCTGGTGACGTGGATTGCTTGAGCAGCGACGGTACTACGTCAACGCGCCTTGACCAGGTTGGTTGCAAATTTCGGCAGGCTCTCGAGTTCCTTCCGCGAGGCCTGCACCCTCAGGTCGCCGTTGCGGTCGATCTGGCCTGGCTTGATCGGAAATGCCACCGGCCGCGCCCTGACTCCGAAATAATCGCCTGCATCGACGACGGCCAGGAACCCGCCCGTCGGCGAACGGACCACGGCGGAAATCTCGCCAATTTTCTCCCCGCGATGTGACAACGCGGACCTGCCGATCAATTGCGCCGCTTTGTCCGCGCCGAAGGGGCCGGGAATATGTTCGATCCGTACGGTCATGGAACCGGCCAGGGCCTCTGGCGCGAGTCCGGAGGCTCGCGTTTCGCCCCGCTGCGACGCTTGCTCTTTCGCCCGGCGCGAGTCCGATGTTTGGGAAGGTTCCTGTGCCGCGCCAGCGCTCGGATAAGCCGCGGTCACGACAGCCAACAGGGTGATTGCAGACAGCATTCGCTTCATGAATCCTCGCTCCGCCATAAGGCGCGACAAGAGGCTGGCGGCGCTGGCGGGCCGGTTCCTCGGTTGCTGCGAATGCTGGCCGGGCGATCGAAGACACCCGTCGAAACTGAAGGATGCAATATGCGTACCAGTGGCGCACGGCCTCTGGGTGCCCTGCGTCGCACCGGAGCTCGTAAACTTTCGCCATTGCCCGGTCGGAATTACCGACCGGATTGATTTCCTGCTCCCGGGGCGACTCGGCTCCGCGCTCTGGAGGAACGCTGTCACCGAGCGTCGTTCGCCCGCCCGGGGTAGTTGGAGCCAGCGACTGCTGGCAGGGGGAGGCGGTCAAGCCATCGAAAAGGGTGGCACTCCCTACCGGATTCGAACCGGTGTTGCCGCCGTGAGAGGGCGGTGTCCTGAACCACTAGACGAAGGGAGCGCGGTATCCGTTTTCTGTCCCGGCCGGGCCGGGGGGCTGCTATTATACGGCCCCGAATCCAGACCTCAAGCGGCCATTCCTATTGAAAAACAGCGGGATCCAGCAAGCCATCGAGCCCACGATCATTCCCCGCCCGTCGCATAACGTCTCCCGGGCCAATATTTCGAAAAGCGCGCTGAAAGTACTGTACCGGTTGAACAGCGCCGGGTTCCAGGCATTCCTGGTGGGTGGCAGCGTGCGTGACGCCCTGCTCGGACGGCAGCCGAAGGACTTCGATATCGCGACGGACGCCCGCCCCGAGGAGGTGAAGGCGCTGTTCGGAAACTGCCGGCTGATCGGGCGGCGGTTCCGGCTGGCGCACGTCCGCTTCGGGCGGGAGATCATCGAGGTGGCGACTTTCCGGGCGGCTGCGGCGCCCGGCACCGGCGACGATCCCGACGTGGCGCACGACGAGCAAGGCCGAATCCTGCGCGACAATGTCTACGGCAGCATCGAAGAGGACGTGTGGCGGCGCGACTTCACCTGCAACGCGCTCTACTACAACATCGCGGACTTCAGCATCTGGGACTATGTCGGCGGGGTAGCGGATATTAGGGCCCGGCGCCTCGTGCTGATCGGCGATCCGCACCAGCGGCTGCGCGAGGACCCCGTGCGCATGCTGCGCGCCATCCGCTTTGCCGCCAAGCTCGATTTCACCATCGATCCGAGCGTCGCCGAAGCCATCGCCGAGCAGCGCCCTCTCTTGCGCAACGTGCCGCCCGCGCGGCTGTTCGACGAGTTCCTGAAGCTGTTCCAGTTCGGATACGCCCGCCGCACTTTCGAGCTGCTGTGGGAGCACCGCCTGTTCGACCAGCTTTTCCCGGAGACCGCCGAGGCGCTGGAGCGCGATGCGGATTTCGGCCGCTTCGTCGAGAAGGCGCTCACGAGCACGGACGAGCGCGTCGCCAAAGGGCAGGCCGTCACCCCTATGTTCCTGCTCGGCGTGTTCCTGTGGGCACCGGTACGCCGCTTCGCGGAGGAGTTGCGCTCGAGAGAACAAATGTCGGAATCGGAATCGCTGGCACTGGCGGCGCAGGAGATCGCGCTGATGCAGCAGTCACGGATTTCGATACCGCGCCGCTTCACCGCACCCATGCGCGACATGCTGGCACTGCAGCCGCGCTTCGCGAACCGGCAGGGGCGCCGCGCGCTCAAGTTCCTCGAGAACCGGCGCTTCCGCGCAGCCTACGACTTCATGATGCTGCGCGCGGAAGTCGGCGAGGTCGACCGCGAGACCGCGGATTTCTGGACCGAGGTGCAAAGCAAGAATGCGGACGAGCGCCAGGAGGCGTTTGAGCGCAGCGGTGCGGGAGACGGCCAGCGAAAGCGCCGGCGCCGGCCGCGGCGGCGGCGCCCGCCGCAGGCTTCTTGAGTGTGAGTGCGGCGCGGGAGCTGTGGCGTCCGGCCTACGTCGGCATAGGCAGCAACCTGGACGGTCCCGAACGGCAGGTCCAGGCGGCGTTTGCGGCGCTGGAGCAGCTCCCGGATAGCGCTTTCTTCAGCCGCTCGGGCCTGTGGCGCTCGGCCCCCATGGGCCCCGCGGACCAGCCGGATTACGTCAACGCCGTAGCCGCCTTTGTAACGCGGCTGGAACCCCTGGACCTGCTGCAGCGCCTGCAGGCGATCGAGAAAGCGGCCGGGCGGCAGCGCGGCCGCGAACGCTGGGGGCCGCGCACGCTGGACCTCGATTTGCTGGTACTCGGGGCGCTGGTAGTCGACCGGCCGGGGCTTACGCTGCCGCACCCGCGCATTGCGGAACGAAATTTTGTATTGTTGCCCCTCGCCGAAATCGCGCCGAGCCTCAAGGTGCCGCGGCAGGGCACCGTGGCGCGCCTGCTTACCGGGGTCGGCCGTACCCGGCCACGGATCGATAAAATCGCGACGGAACTGAAGCGTTGAGCAAGGACGACACCCCAACCGCCGCCGACAAGCGCAAGTACATCGTGGTCGAAGGGCCGATAGGCGTCGGCAAGACGAGTCTCGCCGTGCGGCTGGCGGAGAGCTTCAACGGGGAGGTCGTGCTGGAGCACCCGGAAGAGAATCCGTTCCTCGAGCGCTTCTACAAGAGTGGGCGCACCGCCGCGTTACCGGCGCAGCTCTTTTTCCTGTTTCACCGCGCGCGCCAGCTCGAGGAGCTGCGCCAGTCCGACCTGTTCTCCCCGGTGCGGGTGGCGGACTTCCACATCGCCAAGGACCGCCTGTTCGCCGAGCTGAACCTCGATCCGGAGGAGCTCGGCCTCTACGACCAGATCAGCCGCAAGCTGGAGGTCGAAGCGCCCGTGCCCGACCTCGTCATTTACCTGCAGGCATCCGTCGACGCGCTGATGCGCCGCATTGTGCGCCGCGGCCGGCCGTACGAGCGCTCGTTCGACCGCCAGTACCTTGAACGCGTCGCGGAAGCGTACGCCCGCTACTTCCACAGCTATGACGAGGGGCCGCTTTTGATCGTGAATTCCTCGTCAATCGACCCGGCGCACAACGATGCCGATTACGAGCAGCTCTGGCAGCAGATCCGGCGCACGACCGGCGGCCGGCACTTTTTCAACCCGGCGGCCGCGGCGGCCCTGGCGTAGGAGGTCTTTACGCGATGTATACGCAACTCGAGCAACGCGGGATGCCCGAGCCGCCGGTGCATATCGGCACGTTGCGCAAGATGAAAGCCGACGGCGTGCCGATCGCCTGCCTGACGGCGTATGACGCGAGTTTTGCCGCGCTCGTCGATGCGGCCGGCACCGATCTCGCGCTCGTCGGCGATTCGCTCGGCATGGTGATCCAGGGCCACGCAACCACCGTGCCCGTGACGGTCGACGACATTATCTATCACAGCCGCAGCGTCGCACGCGGGTTGCGGCGCGCGCTGCTCGTCGCCGACATGCCGTTCATGAGTTACACGACGCCCCAGCAGGCGCTCGACAACGCGGTGCGCATGATGCAGGAAGGCGGCGCCGCGATGATCAAGCTGGAAAGCGGGGAAGGGCAGCTCGAGATCGTCGCGCACCTCGCACGCCACGACATCCCCGTGTGTGCCCACCTTGGCTTGAAACCGCAGTCCGTGCACAAGATCGGCGGCTTCAGGGTGCAAGGGCGGGACGCCGACGCCGCCAAGCGCATGCTGGAAGCGTCCATCAGGCTGCAAGATGCCGGCGCCGACATCGTGCTGCTCGAATGCGTGCCGAACGAGCTGGGCAAGGCCGTGACCGAGGCGCTGTACGTCCCGGTCATCGGTATAGGGGCAGGGCCCGACGTCGACGGCCAGATCCTCGTGCTCTACGACGTGTTGAACATCACGCAAGGGCGCACACCGCGCTTCGTGAAGAACTTCATGCAGGGCCACGACGCACCGCTCGATGCCCTGGCGGCCTACGTCGAGGCGGTGAAGCAACGCACGTATCCCGCCCCCGAGCACTGCTTCTCATGATGCGGCGGAACGCCGGGTAGCACGTGCAGACGACCGGCACGCGTGAGGAGCTCCGCGAACGGCTTGCCGAGTGGAGGAGCGCCGGTAACCGCGTGGCACTGGTGCCGACCATGGGCAACCTGCACGACGGCCACTTGAGCCTGGTGAAGGTAGCACGCGAGCAAGCCGATCGCGTCGTGGTGTCGGTCTTCGTGAATCCCTCGCAGTTCGAACCGGGCAGCGACTACGCGCAGTACCCGCGCACGCTCGACCTCGACAAGCGGCGCCTGAAGCGCGCCCGGGCGGACCTGCTGTTCGCGCCGGATGTCGGCACCGTCTACCCGTTCGGCATGGAAGCCGCCACGCGCGTCACCGTGCCGAAGCTGTCCGACGAGCTTTGCGGGGCGTTTCGGCCGGGGCACTTCGACGGCGTGACCTCGGTGGTCGCGCGCCTCTTCGGGCTCGTCTTGCCGGACGTCGCGGTATTCGGCGAAAAGGACTACCAGCAGCAACTGCTCATCCGCCGCATGGTCGAGGACCTGCACTGGACGATCCGCATCGTGACCGCGCCCACCGTAAGGGAGAATGACGGCCTGGCCTGGAGCTCACGCAACCAGTACCTCACGGAAGCCGAACGCAAGACCGCTCCGGCGCTGTACCGCACATTGCAGCAGGTGGCCCTGGCGCTCGAATCCGGCGATCGCGGTTACGCGGAGCTGGAACGGGGCGCGATGGCGGCGCTGAAGGACGCCGGCTTCGAGCCGGAGTACGTCAGCATCCGGCGCGCGGAAAACCTGGATCCCCCGCATCGGGACACGGACGACCTGGTGGTGCTGGCCGCCGCGCGTCTCGGCAAGGCGCGGTTGATCGACAACGTGAAGCTCGCGATCCAGGCAGACTGAGCGAACAGGCGCCGTTCACCGCTCGTGCAGAGTTTTCCCGGTCAGCCGGTGCTGCAGCGGACGGTGTTGCGGCCGGCGTCCTTGGCGCGGTAGAGCGCGGCGTCGGCGGCACGCAGCAGCGACTCGAAGGTGCCCCCCGCTTCGAGCTCGGCGATACCCATCGAGATCTGGACCGGCACCTGTATGAGCGAGTCGTCGCTTTCCCCGGTCGATCCCGACACGGACTGGCGCACGCGTTCCGCGATCGCCATGGCTTCCTGCGCGCCGATCCCGGGCAGCAGCACCGCGAACTCGTCGCCGCCGAAACGCACCAGCAGGTCGCGCGGCCGGAACTGCTTTTGCAGGATGCGCGCGACCGCCGTCAGTACGCGGTCACCGGCGACGTGGCCGAACAGGTCATTAAAGGACTTGAACTGGTCGACGTCGATCATGATCAGCGAAACCGGCTGCCCGTTCTGGAGGCAGCGGCTCACTTCCCGTGGAAACGTGTCTTCCATCGCGTGCCGGTTGTGCAGCCCGGTCAGCGCATCCGTCGTGGCGTTGCGCTCGAACTTCTGGAGGTCGCCGAAGCTCGCGGCGATGAACTGGTTGTGGCTGCGTACCCGCTCCGAGAGCACCACCAGCAGGTTCTTGCAGAACGCGTGCGACGCATCGACCATCGCCCAGAGGATCGTCTGGTGGATGACGAGCAGGTGGGTGGGCTCAGCGCCGACGACGTAGGCGGACGGGTCGCGATCCTCGATGATCGACATCTCGCCGGCGCATTCGCCCACCCGCATGGTGGCGATGATCGGCGCGTCGGGTGAGCCGACGCGCACGTGCAGGCTGCCCGACAGCACCACGAACACGTACTCGTTCTTCGAGCCCGGCGACAGGAGCAGCTCGCCGGGCCCGAGGTCGCGGCGATCGCACTTCTGCAGCAGCTCCTGCACCTCCGACGGCTCCACGCCCTGGAACAATTGCAGCCCGGCCAGCAGCGAGCGCTGGTAGTCCGAGTTCAAGCCGAGCGTGATACCTGTCACAAATGGGTCCGATGCCGAATTTGCACAACTTATAGAACATCATTCCTGACCGTGTTGCTCCAGTGCCCACTTCACATGTTCACGCACCATGTCCGAGACGTGGTTCCGCCGCGATTCGAGGGCCGCTACGATTTCCGGCGTCGTTTCGGCATTTCCGAGTGCTACCGCGAGGTTGCGCAACCATTGCGCATAGCCTGTCCGGCGCATCGCGCTGCCCTCGGTCTTTGCGAGCCAGGTGTCCTCGCTCCAGGCGAAAAGTGCCACGAGGTCGGGCGCATCGAGGCCGTGGCGCGGCGCAAAATCGGTTTCATCGGTGCGGCGCGCGAACTTGTTCCAGGGGCAGAAGAGCTGGCAGTCGTCGCAGCCGTACACGCGGTTGCCGATCAGCGGCCGCAGTTCGACCGGTATCGTGCCTTTGAGCTCGATGGTGAGGTACGAGATGCAGCGCCGGGCGTCCAGCCGGTAGGGCGCCACGATCGCCCCGGTCGGGCACACGTCGAGGCAGGCGCGGCAACTGCCGCAGTGGCTTTCCTCGGGCACGTCGACCGGCAGCGGCAGGTCCGTGTACAGCTCACCGAGGAAAAACCACGACCCGGCGTTGCGGTTGATCAGGTTCGTGTGCTTGCCGATCCAGCCGAGGCCCGCCTTTTCCGCGATAGGCTTCTCGAGGACGGGCGCGCTGTCGACGAACACCCGGTGGCCGAATGGCCCGATCGCTTCCGCGATCCGGCGGGCGAGGGCACGCAGCCGGCCGCGCAGGACCTTGTGGTAGTCGCGCCCGAGCGCATAGCGGGACACGTAGGCCTTGTCGCGGCGGTCGAGCAGGGCAGCCGCCGCCACCGGGTCCTCGGGCAGGTAGTCCATGCGCACCGAGATCACGCGGATGGTGCCCGGCACCAGCAGCTCCGGGCGGCTGCGCTTCGGCCCGTGGTGCGCCATGTAGCCCATCTCGCCGTGGAAGCGGTCCTCGAGCCAACGGGCGAGCCGTTTTTCGGCCGCCGAGAGATCGACGTCGCTGACCCCCATCTGCTGGAACCCGAGCTCGCGGCTCCAGCGGCCGATCGCGTCCTTGAGGGCGAACGGGTCCGGATCGCGCGCGGGCGCGCTGTTCGCGGTTGGGCCTGTATTCATGGGCAGCTATTATGAGGTGTGAGCGCCGTTGCCGTGGAACTACCGTCCGACATCTATTCCACCGAAAGCGTTCGCCGCATCGATCGCCGCGCGATCGAGGAGGCGGGCATCGCCGGCTATGAGCTCATGCAGCGTGCCGCGGCTGCCGCGCTCGCGGCCGCGCGCCGGGAGTTCCCGGACGCGCAGCGCTGGCAGATCGTGTGCGGAGGCGGCAACAACGGCGGCGACGGTTACGTGCTGGCGCGCCTGGCCGGGGAGTGGGGCATCGACGTGTCGGTCGTGGCGCTGGCCGAACCGGGCAAGCTCGCGGGGGACGCCGCGACGGCTTACGAGGATTTCCGGCGCGCCGGCGGCCACGTTGCCGAATGGCGCGGCAAGCTGGATGCGGGCGCCAGGCTCCTGGTGGATGCGATCCTCGGCAGCGGGCTCTCGCGCAACGTCGAGGGTCCGTTCGCCGAGGCGGTCAATGCCATCAACGACCATCCGGCGGCGGTGCTGTCGCTGGACATGCCGAGCGGCATCTCGAGCGATACGGGCAAGGTCATGGGTACCGCGGTGCACGCCGATCACACGATCACGTTCGTCGGCCTGAAGAGCGGGCTGTTCCTCGCGCGCGGTGCCGACTTCACCGGTACGTTGTCCTTCGCCGGGCTCGACATTCCGCCCGCGTGCCGCGCGCCGGAACGGGCACAGATGCGCCGCATCGACCCGGCGGTGATGCGCCGGGAACTGCCGCCGCGGCGGCGCAATGCGCACAAGGGCGACTTCGGCCACCTGTTGCTGATCGGCGGCGGGCCGGGCATGCCGGGCGCTGTGCGCCTGGCGGGCGAGGGCGCCCTGCGGGCCGGCGCCGGGCGCGTGACCGTCGCCACGCATCCCGCCAACCGCGGGGCGGTGATGGCCGGGCGGCCGGAGCTCATGTGCTTCGGGCTCGAGGGCCCGCGCGAGCTTGCGCACCTGCTCAAGCGAGCCTCCACGCTGGGGATCGGGCCCGGCCTCGGGACCGACGACTGGGGCCGGGAACTGCTCGAAGAGGCCTTGCGGCACGATTTGCCGGCCGTGCTCGATGCCGATGCGCTGAACCTGCTCGCAAAAAAGCCGCAACGGCGCGACGACTGGATCCTCACCCCGCACCCGGGGGAAGCCGCGCGGCTGCTCGGCCAGTCCGCCGTGGCCGTGCAGGGCGACCGCCTGCGCGCGCTCGGGCAGCTCAGTGCGCGCTACGGCGGGACGGTCGTGCTGAAAGGCGCCGGCACGCTGGTGTCCTCGGACGACGGCGCGCCGTGGCTCTGTACCGCCGGCAACGCCGGGATGGCGTCGCCGGGCATGGGTGACGTGCTCACCGGCATCGTCGCCGGGCTGCTGGCGCAGGGGCTCAGCGGGGAGATGGCGGCGGCCGTCGGCGTCCAGGCGCATGCCGCCGCCGCGGACAGCGCGGCGGGAAGCGCGCCGCGCGGGCTGCTGGCTTCCGATCTTTTCGGGCACTTGCGGCCATGGCTGAACCCCTGAATGTCAAACGGGAGCTGCCGGACGCGGCGGCGACTGAGGCGCTCGGGTGCGAGCTCGCGGCGCAGCTCCCCGCGGATACCCGTGGCTTCATGATCCTGCTCGAAGGCGACCTCGGCGCCGGCAAATCGACCCTGGCGCGCGCCTTGTTGCGCGCGCTGGGACATGCAGGACCGGTGCCGAGCCCCACCTACACCCTGGTGGAGCCGTACGCGATCGCCGGCCGGACGGTCTACCACGTCGACCTGTATCGCCTGACCGGGGGCGGGGAGCTGCCGTACCTCGGTTGGGCGGACCTGGACGACGGGCTGGTGCTGGTGGAATGGCCGGAGCGCGAGCCCGCGCTTGCCTCGCGGGCGGACGTCGCCGTGCGCCTGCAATACCGGGGCGCCGGCCGGGCGGCCGAAGTCGTTGCGCTGAGCCCGCGCGGGCTCGGGCCGGTGCGTTCGGTAAAGCCTTAAGTAGTGCGCCTATCCCGTTAATATCGAACAATAAAAAAGTTTTGGCTTCTGGCGGCGGATTTGTAATACTGCGGCAAAATCCAAAGCAACAACGGGAATCTCAGTCGAGCGATGCGCGGACTGGTTTTTATTCTGGCCGGGGGATTGCTGCTGGCGGCAGCGGTGGCGCCGGCCGCGACGCTCGAGGACGTACGGGTCTGGTCCGAGGACGGGCGCACCCGCGTCGTGCTCGATCTCAGCGGCCCCGCCCGCTACAACATCTTCACGCTGCGCGGGCCCGACCGGCTGGTCGTCGACCTCGAGGACACGACGGCGAGCGACTCGCTCGCGGAGCTGCCTGGATCGTCCGGCACGCTGTCCGGCGTGCGCACCGGGCGCCGAGCCGAAGGCGGGCTACGCGTGGTGCTCGACCTGAACGCGCCCGTGCGCTCGCGCAGCTTCACGGCCGGTCCGAACGCCGAGCACGGCGACCGGCTGGTGATCGACCTGCACCGGCAGGGCAAGCTTACGACGGTGCGGCGCGCGTCCGAACGCTATGAAGAAGGCCGCGACGTCGTCATCGCGATCGATCCCGGCCACGGCGGCCGCGATCCGGGTGCCATCGGGCACGCGCGTACCTTCGAAAAAGACGTCGCGCTCGCGATCGCGAAGAACCTCGCCGAGCGCATCGACAAAGAGCCCGGCATGCACGCGGTTCTCGTGCGCGACGGCGACTACTACGTCGACCACCGCGACCGCATGGACATCGCACGCCGCAACAACGCGGACCTCTTCGTCTCGATTCACGCCGACGCGGTGAACGACCGGCGCGCCAACGGCGCCTCCGTGTACGTGCTGTCGCTCGACGGCGCAAGCGACGAGGCCGCCCGGCTGCTCGCGAAGCGGGAGAACGCCTCCGGCCTCATCGGCGGCGTATCGCTTGCCGACAAGGATGACCTGCTGGCCTCCGTCCTCCTCGACCTGTCGCAGAACGCCGCGCTCAACGCCAGCATCATGGTCGGCGCGCGCGTCCTCGACGAGCTCGCCAAGATCGGCGACATGCACCGGCGCAACGTGCAGCAGGCCGGCTTCCTCGTCCTGAAGTCACCCGACGTGCCCTCCATCCTCGTCGAGACCGCCTTCATCTCCAATCCCGCCGAGGAGAAGAAGCTGAAGAGCCCGGCGCACCGCCAGAAACTCGCCAGCGCGATCCTCGCGGGCATTCGCACCTACTTCTACCTGCACCCGCCACCCGACACGCAAATCGCCATGAACCTGCGCAGCTCGCCGCCCGGGCAACTGAGCTACGTGGTCTCGAGCGGCGACACCCTGAGCGAAATCGCCGCCCGCTACAACGTTTCCCTGGCGGAGCTGAAGGCCGTCAACAAGCTCTCCAGCGACACCGTCTACGTCGGCGAAAAACTCAACATCCCCCTCTCGCTCTACGCCGGCTCCTGACCCACTCGCCCTGCTCACGCGGCCGTGGCCCGCTAGTGCGGGTGCCGTGGCACGCAATGCGGGGCGTCGTGGCGCGTAATGAGGGGCCGAGTGGCCCGCATCTCTTGGGCGCCGTGGCAAGCGTAGCCGCGACCGGGGGGAGGGGCCTTCGGCGCCGGCCACAAGCACGTC
>CBFGSB010000034.1:0-21245 GCA_965651325.1 uncultured Chromatiales bacterium
GGCAGGGCGTCACACTGTGCCTTGGCCAAAGAGAAGGATTGCGACGTGGACCGAAGGATTGCCGCTTGTGGCCTGGCCTGGTGCTGCCTGGGGCTGGTGCTTGCCTCGCTGGCGGACGAGCGACCGCCGCCGCTAGTCCTCGCGGATACCTACGACGGCAACGCCGGTATCGACCTTGCCGACTACTGGGTCAGCGAGAAACTCGACGGCGTTCGCGGATACTGGGACGGCGAGAGGCTGCTGACGCGATCCGGGAACGTCATCCGCGCTCCGGCATGGTTTACCGCGGGCTGGCCCGAGGTGCCGCTCGACGGTGAGCTCTGGGCGGGACGCGGCCGGTTCACCCATGCGTCCGGCACGGTGCGTACCCAGACGCCCGACGACGACGCATGGCGGCAGATCCGCTTCATGGTATTCGACCTGCCGGAGCATGGCGGGCCGTTCGACCGCCGCCTTGCCGCTCTCGACGCGTTGCTGGCCTCCCTGCAAATACCGTGGCTGCAAGCCGTAAAGCAATTCCGGATAGCCGATCACGCCGCACTGGAAGCGATGCTCGATGAGGTCGTGGCGCAGGGAGGCGAAGGCCTGATGCTGCATCGCGGCTCGTCCCGGTATCGCGCGGGTCGCAGCGACGATCTGCTCAAATACAAACTTTACCGGGACGCCGAAGCCAGGGTCGTCGCTTACCTTCCGGGGAACGGGAAGTACGCAGGCATGCTCGGCGCCTTGCTGGTCGAACGGCCCGACGGCTTGCAATTCCGCATCGGCACCGGCTTTACCGACGAGCAACGGCGCTGCCCGCCGCCGATCGGGAGCCGGGTCACTTACGCCTACAACGGCTTCACGGTTTCCGGCATTCCGCGGTTCGCCCGGTTCATCAGGATCAGAAGCGAGCTTGCAACGCCCGGCGCCAGGGACATCATCGTGCCGTATTCGAGCAACGAGCATCGCTCGTTTCGCGGTGCAGCTTGCGTGCCGGTCCAATCGCGCGACCGCTGATGGCATAATCGACCCTCGTCGGAACACCGGCGCGATAACAACAAGCACTTGGGGGATCGGATGAACGGATGCACGTTCACCGGGCGCGCTCTGCCTGCCGGCATCGCGCTCTCGGCGTCACTCCTGTTTTTTGCCGGCTGCGCCGAAGAAGCGCCGCCCGGAGCCGCGCCCGCCGGCGTGACGGTCGAGGACTTGCGGCCGGTGGAGCGCCACGATGCCAGCGCGCTCAGCGCACCGGCGGTTTTGCGCGCGCAATTGCCGGCGGATGCGCTCGCCTATGTGCGCCTGCCGTCGCTCTGGGGCCTGGTGTCGACGCCGAAAGGCAGCAGCCTCGACACGGCGCTGGCGAGCCAGGCGCATGTCGAAGCCGTTGCATCGCTGCGCCGGGCGCTGACGGAAAACGTGTTCGGCCCGGACCTGCTCGACCTGCCGGGGCTGGCCCTGCTCTTCGAGCACCAGCGCGGCCCGCTCGAGCTGGTGCTGCTGCCAACCGCCGCCGGCGGGCCCCCGGTTCCGTTGAGTGTGCTGGCGACGACGCTCGACCTGGACAGCATCGAGGCCGCCAACGAACTGCTCGACACCCTGGTGGCCGGCAATCCGCAGATCGTCGTGCAGCGCGCAATGAGCGCAGGCCAGCCGGCGATGCTCACGTTCGGCCCGATGGCCGGTTTCGTCGAGTTCGATCCCGCGACCGGCCGGCTGCGGCTCGCCACGTCGCTCGCCATGAACGAGCAGATGTTCGCGGGGACGCTGGCGCGGTTCAGCGATACACCAGAGCATCCGATGCGCGCGCTCGAAGCGCGCATCGATACGAGCGGCCAGGCCCTGTTCGCGTGGTTCAACGTCGCGCAGGCGATCGAGTCCGGCCGCCAGTATGCCGGTGAGCAGCTCGCCCAGCTCGACGAGTACGGGCTTGCCGACATCAGCGCCTTGGCTTTCGGATTCGGCGTCAGCGACGGCAAGGGCCGCGCTTCGCTGCTGCTCGAGATGCCCGAGACCGGGCTGAGAGAGCTCATGTGGAGCGCGGCGAACGATATCCGGCTCGAGGCGGCGGGCGAGCCGGAGGCATTCGGCTTGCTGTCGCTGCCCGATGCAGCGCAGCTCGAGCAGATCCTGGCAACGATCGGCGAGCTGCACGACGCAGAGGCGCGCATCGAGGAACTGCACCAGGGGGTGCGCGAGCTGCTCGGCGTGTCGCTCGAGGACCTTGCCGCTACCTTCGGCCCGGAGCTGGTCTATTTCGAGGACGCGGCAGGCGATTTCATGGCGCTGCGGGTGCGCGACGCCAAGCGGCAGCGTGAACTGATCGACACCATCGTCGAACACCGGGGGCTGGCTTACGAACGCCGCGAGATCGGCGGCCGCATGCATCATCACCTCGTGGTACCGGGCTTCATCGACCCGCCCGTCGAAGACGGCGAACAGCAATCGCCGCCGCCGTGGCTGACGCTTTACTCGCGCGTCGCCACGCATCTCTACTGGATCGAGGAGGACGGCTATCTCGTCTTCGCCGACGTGCCGCAGCCGCTGCTCGACCGCGATCACATCGTCGAGCGTTTCCCGCTCGCGGACTGGCTCGAGCACCAGCGGCTCGATCTCGATCACTCACTGCTCGCCGGCTCACTCACTACCCGGGACCTGCCACGGCTCGTCTACTACGGCTATCTCAGCGGCCTGAACATGCTGGGAGACCTGGCCAGCCAGCCGCTCGACCTGTACGCCCTGCCGACCGCGCTCGAAGCCGGGCTGCCCGAGCTCGGCAGCTATGCCTTCCAGGTGGATGCGAGTGAACGGCTGCTGGGCCTGACCCTCACCTACGAGAACAACCCGGCCGAGGTGCTGGTCGCCGGCAACTCCATGGCCGGTGTGGCAGTGGTCGGCATTCTCGCCGCCATCGCGATCCCGGCCTACCAGGACTACACCGTGCGCGCGCAGGTGGCCGAGGGATTGAACCTGGCAGCCGGCATCAAGGCGGCGGTCGCCGAGCACTACGCCAACGACGGCGAGCTGCCGCGGAATCTCGCCGCACTCGGCGTCGCGGGCGATCCTTCCGGGTTGGGCGGCCGGTATGTCGCGACAATCGACGTCGTGAATGGCGCGATCGTGATTACCTACGGCAACGAGGCCGGAACCGCATTGCAGGGCAGCACGTTAACACTGACCCCGTGGTTGGCGGCGCACGGCGAGCTGGTGTGGGTGTGCGGCAACGCCGCTCCGGGAACGGGGCTCAAGCCCCTGGGCGAAGGAGCACCGTCGAGCGACATCGAGGCCAGGCACCTGCCGCGAGCGTGCCGCCGCTGATGGTGTGGAGGGATACGCGGTTCAACCGGACGCCCCGCTCAGGCCGTAGAGAACACCGATCCCGCCGAGGAACACCAGCAGTATCGCCAGCGAGTCATAGCCCATCTTCAAGACGGTGCGGTCCCGGCGCTCCAGCAACCCGAGCAGCAGGATCGCGGTCATGACGATGCCGAGCAGCGCAGCGAACATCTCGAATATCCCGGCGTGATTCAGCACCGTGCCCTCACCGGTGTAGACCACGTCCGCCAGGAATATCAGCAGCAGGTTGAAGACGTTCGATCCGAGGATGTCGCCGATCGCCATCTCGTAGCGCTGCATGCGGACCGCGGCGGTGATCGTGCTTAACTCCGGCATGGAGGTCGAGATCCCGACGAGCAGGAATCCGACGAAGCTCGCGCCGAGCCCCGTCTGCTGAGCCAATGCGTCACCGGTCATCGAAAGCGAGAATCCCGCGACGAAGATGATCGCGGCAAAGCCGGCGAGCTTTGCGACGAGCGACCACAAGGACTCTTGTGCCTCACTGTCACGGTCACCCCCGGACTGTGTTTCCTTTGTCTTCTCCCGGTGCTGCCCGGCGTCCGAGGGTACCCAGACCATGCGGCCCTGGTAACGCGACGACATCCACAGCGCTCCCAGGCACAGCAGGAAGAGCGCCGTCGACCAGCCCCCGACGCCGAAAACGACCGGGTCGCCGAGAATCATCGCCATGGCCACCACCGATAGCAGGACGATGACCAGTGTTGCCTGCATCAGCATTACCGGTTTGGCCACGAACGAAGTCAGGGCATCGCGGCCGGACAGCGGATCGACCGCCGCCAGCAGGAAGAGGTTGATGGATTCGCTGCCCAGCAGGTTGTTCAGGGCCAGCAACGGCGTCCCCGTGAAGGCAGCGGTCGAGACAGTGGAGATTTCCGTCAGGGATACGATGCCGCCGAGGAGCAGCATGCCTGCGAATCCCTGCCCCATGCCGGTGCGTTGCGCCAGCCGGTCGACCAGCCGCACCAGGCGCGTACCGGCCAGCCAGATCACGGCGGCGCTGACTACGAAGACCGCAACGTTGATCCAGAGCGGGCGGCCGTCGAAACTGAGCAGTTCGGGCACGAGAGAACCCGCGATCCACTCAGGCTCGACGCTCGCCGTCCCGTTCGACGATCGCCGCTAGCGCGCGGCGCGAGCTCGATCCACCGCGGGTGACAGCGGGAATGATAAGCAACGTGGTGCCCGCCAGGAGCATGGATACGTTCGAGGGGTTCATTCGTTCCTCGTGATCTCGCCTAGCTTGCGGGTGAGCACCTGGTTTTCCCGGTAGTCGATCGGCAGCACGACGAGGCTTGGGCCGTCCTCCGCCAGCGCACGCTCCAGCACGCCGCGCAGCTCGCGGCTGGCCTCGACCCGATGCCCGTGCCAGCCGAAGGCGCGGGCGAGTTCGAGCCAGTCCGGGTTGCCGAAGGCCAGTTCGGAATGCCGTTTGAATTCGTCATCCTGCTTCCAGGCGATCAGCCCGTAGCCGCCGTCTTCCCAGACCATCGCAACGAGCCTGGTGCCGAGGCGGCGCGCGGTCTCCATCTCCTGCACGTTCATGAGGAACCCCCCGTCGCCGCAGACGGCGAGCACGTTGCGCTCGGGGTATACCAGGCTCGCAGCGATCGCGCCGGGCAGCGCAAAACCCATCGAGCAGAATCCGTTCGGGATCAGGCAGGTGTTCGGCTCGTGGCAGTGGTAATGGCGCGCGACCCACATCTTGTGAGCGCCGACATCGGACAGCAGGATGTCCTCGCGGCCCAGAGCCTGGCGCACGTCCCACAGCGCCTTCTGTGGCCTGATCGAGCCGACGGTGTCATCTTCCGCGTGCTCGGCGATGTCCTCCCACATCTGGCGGCGCAGCTCACGCTGGCGCGTGAAGTCGAAGTCGAGCGGCGCACCGCCCTGCGCAACGCGCTCGTTCAGCATCCACAAGGTATGCGCGAGGTCGCCGATCAGCTCGACCTCCGGGTGGTAGTGGGCATCGATCTCGGCCGGCAGGAAATCGGCATGAATGATGCGTTTATCGCGCTCCGGGTTCCAGAGCACCGGGTGGTACTCGACCATATCGAAGCCGAGCGCGATGACGAGGTCGGCCTCGTCGATAGCGAAGGAAATGAAGTCCTTGGTCCCCAAACCGATCGTGTACAGGCAGTAATCGGCGTCCATGTCGACCGCACCCTTGGCCATGAAGGTGCTGATGACGCCGATGCCCGTCTTTTCGCAGAACTGCCTGAGCTGCTTGCTGGCGCGTTTGCGAATGCAGCCGTTGCCCGCCAGGATGACCGGCCGCCGGGCCTCCTGCAAAAGCCCGAAGGCCTTGTCCACGATCTTGTCGTCCGGCACTGAACGGCGGTAGCGGCGCGGGGTCATCGGCAGCTTCGCGGACTCGTGGCTCGCGATGTCCTCCGGCAGCTCGATATGCACCGCGCCGGGTTTCTCGGTACGCGCCAGCCGCACGGCCTTGCGGACGATCTCGGGAATGGTGTCCGCGTGCCGCACGCTGGTCGCCCATTTCGTCACCGGCTCGAACATCCCGACGACATCCATCACCTGGTGCGATTCCTTGTGCAGGCGCTGGGTGGAGCCCTGGCCGGTCAGCACGAGCATCGGCGAGCGGTCCATGTTCGAGTCGGCCACGCCGGTGATCAGGTTGGTCGCGCCGGGACCGAGCGTGCCGAGTGCCCCGGCGGGGTTGCCGGTCAGGCGCCCGTAGACTTCGGCCATGAACGCAGCGCCCTGCTCGTGCCGGGTCAACACGAACCTGATCTTTTCGGAATCTTCCAGCGAGAGCATGAAATGCGCATTCTCTTCGCCGGGTACGCCGAAGATGTACTCGATACCCTCTTCTTCCAGGCATCGCACGAACAGATCGGAAGCCTTCACGGTGCCTACCCTTGCTGCCACGGCTTTCAGCTTAGCAGCGCGACGGCGCCTGCCCAAGGCGAAGAAACGGCATTGAATTTCGGGCGTCCAGTGGCCTGGCTGAGATTGCGGCGAGGCGGAGCAGCGGCCGAAGCCGAGGAGGCCGCCGAGGCTCCTTTCCGCGTTGCAGAAGTACCTCAGGCCGTGCCGCTACCCAGTCGCTCCACCAGGAAATCGATGAGCGCGCGCACCTTCGGCGCGACGTGCTTGCGGGTGGGATACACGGCGTAGATCCCGAGCTCCGGGGCGCGGTACTCCGGCATCAGCTCTACCAGCCTCCCCGCCGCGAGGTCCTCGCCCACCAGGAATGTTGGCTGCAGCGCGATGCCATGGTCGGCGAGCGCCGCGGCCCGGCAGACGTCGCCGCTGTTCGCGCGCATCCACGGCTGCGTCTTAACGCTGGCGGGCCCGTCCGGGCCTTCGAACTGCCATTCGTCGCCCGATGCGAAAAAGCTGTAGCCGATGATCGCGTGTTCCTTGAGATCGGCGGGGTGGCGCGGCGTGCCGGCCCCGGCGAGGTACGTTGGCGACGCGCAAGGGACGATGCGTGTGGTTGCGAGCCGCCTGCTGATGAGCGTGGAGCTCGGCAACGCCGCAATGCGGATGGCGAGGTCGTAGCCTTCCTCCACGAGGTCGACTATGCGGTCGGAGTGCGTGATGTCGAGCCGCACCTTCGGGTGCCGGTCGCGAAACGGCCCCCAGAGGGGGGCGAGATGCATGGTGCCGTAGGTGACCGGCGCATTCACCCGCAGCAGGCCACTTACCGCCCCGCTGCGTGAGCTGATTTCGGATTCCGCCTCCTCCATGTCCGCGAGCAGCTCGCGGCAGCGGGCGTAGAAGATTTCCCCTTCCTCGGTGAGCGAGAGCCGCCGGGTCGTGCGGTGCAGCAGCCGGACACCGAGCCGCGACTCCAGGCGCCCGACGTGGCGGGACACCGCGGCGCGCGAGGTGCCCGAGGCCTCCGCCGCGCCGGCGAAGCTGCCGGCGTCGACCACGGCAACAAACGTCTGCATCTCGAGGTATCGACTCATTGTTTCGAATTATGCAACAGATCATCTCTTTTGGGGCGATTTATTCCGGTTTTCCAACCCAATATAGTGATGTTGACCATTCACAAAACAGGGAGGAACCAACATGTTCAAGCATTACTATCGTCGCCTCATTGCCACCGACGCCGGCTGGGCGCCGCTCGCGTTGCGCATCCCCGTCGGCATCATATTCATCGCCCACGGCGCGCAGAAGCTCTTCGGCTGGTACGGCGGCGGCGGGCTCGAGGGCACCGCCCAGTTCATGACCTCGTTGGGCCTGCACCCGGGCTACCTGATGGCGCTGCTTGCCGGCTCCGCCGAGTTCCTCGGGGGCATCCTGCTCATCGCCGGCTTCCTCGTCCGTCCGGCGGCAGCGGTACTGGCGTTCACCATGGCCGTTGCGGTCTTCGCCGCGCATTTCGAGGCCGGGCTCTTTCTCGCCAACGGCGGCTATGAATACGCACTCGCGCTGCTCGCGGTTTCCGTGGCGCTGCTGATCAGCGGCGGTGGTCGCGCATCGGCTGACCTGCGGCTGGCAAGCGGCCAGTTCACGATCGGCCCGCCGCCGGCGGCCTCCGAGCCGGAGGGGCAAACGCAGCCCGCGGCCTAGGCCGACCTGGCGCCGACCTCGAATCACGGACAGTCAACTCAGGAGAATCAACAATGGCTATCAACGGAAAAGTCGCCCTGGTAACGGGCGCCGGACAGGGCATAGGCCGGGCGATAGCACTGCGCCTGGCGAGCGACGGCGCCGACATCTCGATCACGGACGTCAACGACGAGAAGATGCAGGCGGTCGCGGAGGAAGTGCGGGCGTTGGGGCGCAAGGCAACGACCTTCAAGGCTGACGTGTCGAAGCGCGATGACGTTTATGCCGCGGTCGATCACACGGAAAAGGAACTCGGCCGGTTCGACATCATCGTCAACAACGCCGGAATCGCCAGCATCCAGCCGATCGCCGACGTCACGCCCGAGGAAGTCGAGAAGATCTTCAAGGTCAACGTGGAGGGCGTCCTGTGGGGCATCCAGGCCGCGGCCGCGAAATTCAGGCAGCGCGGGCACAAGGGCAAGATCATCAGCGCGGCATCCATCGCCGGTCACGAAGGTTTTCCCCTGCTGGGTATCTACTCGGCGACCAAGTTCGCCGTACGCGCCCTGACGCAAGCGGCGGCCAAGGAGTATGCGAGCGACGGCATAACGGTCAATGCATACTCGCCGGGCGTGGTGGGCACCGATATGTGGGTCGAGATCGACCGGCGCATGGCCGAGATCACCGGCGCCAAGATTGGCGAGAGCTACGACAAGTACGTCCGCGGCATCGCCCTTGGCCGTGCGGAGACCCCGGAAGACGTGGCGGCGTTCGTCTCGTACCTGGCGGGACCCGATTCGGACTACATGACGGGGCAGGCACCTGTAATCGACGGCGGATTGGTCTATAGATGATATACGCGCTTTGAATGAACGGAGTAAGCCATGCAAGACAATGATCGCAAGATCGCGTCCGGCTCCACCACCGGGGCCGGCGCTCCCGCGCCGAGCGACCGCAATTCGCTGACCATCGGGCCGAACGGCCCGATCCTGCTGCACGACGTGCACTTCGTCGAGCAGATGGCCCACTTCAACCGCGAGAAGGTCCCCGAGCGCCAGCCCCACGCCAAGGGGGCCGGCGCCTTCGGCGTGTTCGAGACCACCGAGGACGTCTCGCGCTACACGAAGGCGGCGTTGTTCCAGCCGGGCGCGAAAACCGAGATGCTGGCGCGCTTCTCCACCGTTGCCGGTGAGATGGGCAGCCCCGATACCTGGCGCGACGTGCGGGGCTTCTCGCTCAAGTTCTACACCGACGAAGGCAATTACGACCTCGTCGGCAACAACACGCCGATATTCTTCGTACGCGACCCGATGAAGTTCCCCCACTTCATCCGCAGCCAGAAGCGCCTGCCCGATTCGGGCCTGCGTGACAATCACATGCAGTGGGACTTCTGGACCGGTAATCCGGAGTCCGCGCACCAGGTCACTTACCTGATGGGAGTGCGCGGGCTGCCGCGCACCTGGCGGCACATGAACGGCTACGGCTCACATACATATATGTGGATCAACGCCGCCGGCGAGAAGTCCTGGGTCAAGTATCACTTCCATACCCAACAGGGCATGAAGTTCTTCAGCAATGCCGAGGCGCAGGAGATGGCCGGCCGCGATGCGGACTTTCACCGCCGCGACCTGTTCGACGCGATCGCGCGCGGAGAGCACCCGCAGTGGGTGCTTTCGGTGCAGGTGATGCCGTATGCCGACGCGAAAAGCTACCGCTTCAATCCGTTCGACCTGACCAAGACGTGGCCGCACAGGGATTATCCGCTGATCCGGGTCGGCACGATGACACTCAACCGGAATCCGGAGAATTTCTTCGCACAGATCGAGCAGGCGGCGTTCTCGCCGGGCAACACGGTGCCGGGGATCGGCCTGTCGCCGGACAAGATGCTGCTCGGCCGGGCCTTCGCTTACAACGACGCGCAGCGTAACCGGATTGGCACCAACTTCCACCAGTTGCCGGTCAACCGGCCGAAGGTGCCGGTCAACACCTACATGTTCGACGGCCAGATGGCGTACGAGCACAGCGGCGCGGCACCGGTGTACGCGACCAACAGCGGCGACCGCCCGTGGGCCGACGACACTGGCGCCGTGGAAGACGGCTGGGAAGCGGATGGCGACATGGTTCGCAGCGCCTACACCCTGCGCGCAGACGATGACGATTTCATCCAGCCCGGCATCCTGGTGAGGGAAGTGTTCAGCGACGCCGAGCGTGACGCACTGGTGGAGCAGGTGGCCGGCAGCCTGCTCGGCGGCGTGCGTAGTCCCGTGCTGGAACGCGCTTTCGCCTACTGGAAGAGCATAGACGCCGAGGTCGGCAAACGGATCGAGGACAAGGTCCGGGCCGGTGCGGCGCCCGAGCCGGCGGCAGGCATGGGAGAGTCCTGAGCCGCGCCTCGCCGAGAACAGCGAGCTCGAGTCCACTTGCGCCAGCGCAGGCTATCTGCCAACCGCCGGGCGCATCACCCGGTGCCAAAACCCTCCGGCAGGCGCACGGCTCCCGCTCGTACCGCGTTCTCTATCTCGGCGTCGGTAAAGCCCGCATCCCGCAGTATCGCTCGCCCATGTTCGCCGAGGTTCGGCGGCGGTCGATCGGCTTCCACGCTGGCGCCATGGATGTTGAACGGCGCCCTGACCGAGCGCAACGTCCCTTCCGTAGGATGATCGAGATCATGGAACATCCCGACTTCCCTTAGATGAGGATGCTCCAGGAGATCGTCCAACTGGTTTACCCGTGCGCAGGGAATGTCGTGTTCATTGAGCAGTTCCAACCATTCGGCCGTCGTTCGGGTCACGGCAACTTCCGCGACCAGCTTGTACAGCATGTCGATATTCGTGCTTCTTAGCGTGGGATCGGTGACACGTCCGTCGTTGATGAGATCACCGCGGCCGATAAGTCTTACAAAGCGGACCCACTGCCCACTGTTGTAAGGGATGATGCTGATGAATCCATCGCGGGTTTTGAAAGGCTTGCGAAATGGAGAGCTCAGGCGATTGTATCCCGTTCCTCCCAATGCGGGACTGAACGTTTCACCGGCAAGCAGCTCCAGCAGAAGAAAAGAAACCATGCTTTCGAACATGGGTACTTCAATACAGACACTCCGTCCATCGCGATTGCGTGATGCAAGGCCTGCCAGAATAGCCAGGGCAAGATGGAGCCCACCGACCTTGTCGCACACGACCGTGGGCAGGTAGCGGGGCTCTCCGTTCGCGCCGGCATTGATGGCCGCCATGCCAGAGGCTGCCTGGACGGTATCGTCGTACGCTGCCTGCCCGGCGAACGGTCCATCGCTCCCGAACCCGCACGCGTAACAATAGACAAGGTCACTTTTGACGCTGCTAAGCTGTTCGTACGCGACCCCGAGCTTCCGCGCCGATTTCGGCCTCATGTTGTGGACCACGACGTCGGCATTCGATACGAGCCGATGCAGGGACGCGACGCCCTCCGGCCGCGTAAGGTCGATAACGATCGAGCGCTTGTTGCGATTGCAGTTGAGGAACCCGGCACCCATCTCGTCGGAATGCCCCGGGCGCGCAAACCGGAAAAGATCGCCCCCCGGCGGTTCCACCTTGATTACGTCGGCACCGAAATCGCCAAGAAGCTGGGTTGCATAAGGCCCCAGAACAATCGTCGTAAGGTCGACAATGCGCTTGCCGCGCAACAGATCAAACATGCGGTCCTTCCATGAGTCCGGGGCGACTCACGTCGGCTTCCTGCCTTCGTGACGCGACACACACTCGCCGCCTTTGCAATTGTTCCAGGTAGTCGTTCATGTTCTGGTTTTTTGTCTTCGACGCGTCCTGATCGATTCCCTCACGCGGTCCGTAGGACCACACGATGAGTAGCAGTACACAGTGCATTTGGCCAAGTCTCAATGCTAACCTTGATATATATTGATACGTTGAATACATGCTCGGATGCGGATATGAGTGGTCGGTGAGATGCAGCCAAACGGCTCTACGATGCACGCGCGATTGACCGTTCCTCAACTCGCTTCATTCCTGAAGCTGGCCGAGCTGCTCAGCTTTCGTGACGCCGCATTGGCACTCGGTGTTTCCCAACCCGCACTGAGTCGAACGATCCAACTCATCGAGGGGCGCGTCGGCGCCCGGCTTTTCGATCGCGATACGCGGAAGGTGACCTTGACACCTGCCGGGAAAAAGCTGCAACCGCTGGCTGACCGGCTACTCAAGGACTACGAAGCGACATTCAGCGAACTGGACGCCTTCATCAAAGGCGAGCTGGGGCACATTCGCATTGCTGCTCTGCCATCTGTCGCCGCGGCACTCCTGCCGGCCACGATCGCGCGTTACCAAAAGCAATGCCCCGGCGTACGCATCGACATCTGGGAGGACGTCACTTTTCCGGTTCATCGAGCCGTGCAAACGGGAGAAGCAGACATAGGCCTGGCGACGCCGCCCCAATCCACGGGCGAACTGAACTACAAGCCCCTGATGCACGACGAACTCGTACTGGTATGCAAGAACGATGATCCTTTAATGAAGAAAAAAGAATATGACTGGTCCGTTTTCCTGGACCGGCCGTTCATCGGCATGTCATCCGAAAGCGCGTTGCGAACGATGATGGATAATGCATTCCTGCAATCCGGCCTCACGATAAGGCCACTCTTCAATTGCAAACAACTGAGCACCATAGGCAGTCTCATAAGCGCTTCGTTGGGGATCTCGGCCCTCCCTTGGTTAACGCTCCCCCAGCTCGCATCTTCTCCGCTGACGTGGCGGCCTCTCCGCAATCCCACCATGTCACGTTCGATCGGCATTGTTACGCTTGCAGGGCATTCTCCGGCTCCGGCGACGCTGCGCTTCCTGCGACAACTGGAGGTGCAGGGCCGACTGCTGTCCTCCGAAGCAGAGACTCCGCCTGTCTAGCCCGGCATTCACGATACGCACAGCCGTGCCACTCAGTAGCGATAGGCAATCTGCAAACCGATCGTGCGCGGCCTGAACGAAAAGTCCGTATAGACGGGCCGGTTCCGGGTGCGGCTCAGCCCCAGGTGGGGACGCGCGTTCAGTAGGTTGTCCGCGAACAGCGCCACTTCGATGTTCGAGAGATGGATGCCGACCCGCGCATTGACCAGGTTGGTCTCGCGCGTACGCGGGTTGAGCGGATCGTAACTGACCGTCTCCGGGTCGCTCACGCCGGACCTGCCCCAGGCCGAGTTGTACATGTAGTCCGCGCGGAAATAGCCTTCGAAGTCACCCGGCGTGATGAACGTGTACTCCGCGTTGAGCGCTGCGCTGAACGGCGGGCCGCTGCCGGGAATGGTGGAGCCATCGCTCAGCAACGTGTTCCCATGGAACGAAACCGGATCGCTCAGCACGGCATCCTTGTACCCGACCGCCAGCCGGAACGTCAGCGAATCGATGAAGTGCGCGGTCGCCTGGAAATCGACGCCGGTACTGGTTGCCTCTCCCCCGTTGGTCACGAAGCTGAGCCCGCAACTCGATAGTCCGACGTTTGTCTGGATATCGCTCCAGATGATTTTGTAGATGCTGGTGTCGAGACGCAGCCGACCGTCGAACAGGTCGTTCTTGAAGCCGAGCTCGTAGCTGAGCACGGAGTCCGAGTCGTAGCTCTCGGGAGAATTGCCGTCGATGAAGCCCAGCGAAATGAGCTCTTCCCTGCAGGTGGAGGCAACGCGCGCCTGTGCTCCGCCATTGCGATAGCCCTTCGCGATATTCGCGTAGAACAACTGCGAATCGTCGAGCCGGTACGACAGCCCGATCTTTGGCGTAAGTGGCGTATCCTCGGCGCTCCCCGCGCCACCTGCATGGGCGATGGCGAAGGGGCCCTCGCCGGGGGCGAACTCACCGATGCCGACCGGATCGCAGGGCTCGCCGCCCGGCGCGCCGGTTGGCGGCACGCACGCACGTCCGTGAGGTTGGTTCAGGTTGTTGTTTGGCCCGCCGTAACCGGACGTGAAATCAATCGACGTTTCCGAGGCGCGTAAACCTGCCGTGATCGTGAGCGCATCCGTCAATTCGAAATCGAGCTGGCCGAACGCCGCAACCTGCTCCGTGCGGGTGAGAAGCCGCGCATGCCACGTCGTCCCGTCCTCCCACTGCGAGTCGCCGTAATAATTTTCGAACGCACTGAAACCGGGACCGAAAGGCGGACCGTCTGGTACTGCTCCACCAATCGCCGGCAGGTCCGCCACGAAGTTCGGGCGATTCCACTGAATCGAGAACTGTTCGTTATCCGAATAGAACAGCCCGGCAACCCAGCGCAGCCGCGCATCGCTGTCCGCGGTCTGCAGGCGAATCTCCTGGGTGAACACGTCCTGCGTGTTGCCGTACGTTGCATACGCAAAGTCGCCGGCCAGCGGCACAGGGCGCCCGGCAAACAACCGCGTATAAAGCGCCGTGTAGTCGGCGGTGCTGTCCTGCTCCCGTGACAGATAGGACGTCGTCGAGATAAAACTCAGGTCGTCGCCGTCCCATTGCACGGTCAGGGAAGGCAGGATGAACTCATCCGACCCACCCATCGCGTTCGGCACGCCGGGCAGCCGCACGTGCTCGTCGTCAACAGACGGGATGAACTGTGGCTGCACGAAGTCGGATATGTCCCGATTCGAGGTGGCGGACCAGTACAGGTTGGTATCCCCTCGGTCGCGCTGCTCGTACATGACTGAAGGAAGAACCGAGATATTCGACGTTACGTCCCACTTCAAGGCCAGGCGCAGTGCCGTTGTTTCGGTCCAGTTTGCATCCGGAATGCCGGTTCCGGTCGGTATGAAGTTCAGGGATTCTTCCGGGCCGAGGGCACCCGTGGGATCGACCACCTGCAGGGTTCCGGGCTGCCGATCGACCCAGCCACCGTCCCGGCGGAAGTAGGCGCTGGCACGGAATCCGAGTGCGTCTTCCACGATCGGCCCGCCCATTGCATAGCCCAGCTCGTAGGACGGAGCCCCTTGGGCCGTGGTCGACGTTTCGGCGCGCGCAGATCCGCTGTAGTCCGTCAGGCTCGGGGTCGGCGTGATGAAGCGGACCGCTCCGCCTTCGGAGCTGTCACCGAAGAGCGTTCCCTGGGGCCCTTTCAGGATCTCGACCCGCTCGAGGTCGAAAATCGCCGGCATGTAGCCGCTGGAGGTGAAACCGAGATTCCTCACCTGTATCGGGGTGTCATTGATGTACAGCGCTGTCGTCGCCGCGCCGACACCCGAGGCAATTCCGCGGATCGAAACCGAGTTCGAGCCCAGGCTGCCCTCGGTAAAGACCAGCCCGGGAGATGCGGCGGCAATTCCGGCGAAGTCCCGGATACCTTGCGCGTCGAGGCGGTCCTGGGTGAACGCGGTAACGCTCAGCGGCACATCCCGCAGATCCATAGCGGATCGCGTTGCGGTTACGACGATTTCCTCTACGGTCGTGGTACTCGCCGGTGCCTGCCCGTCCGAGCTTTGGGCGAGGACCTGGTCGTGATGAAATCCCATCGCCAGGAGCGTCGCCACGAGCATGACGTGCCTGGCCGCTGGATTCGACGCGTACTTGAACGAGCGACCACTTTCACACATCCGGACATCCCCCTCGAACGTTTGCGTTTTGGATTCCTGGCGAGACACGACTCGACCGGTGCTATCGAACCTTGATCGGACTTCCGCCACTTTCGTCGGCACTCGCAACACGGTATTCCAGCGTGTAATCCCGTTGCAATGACAATTCACTGATTAGTCGATAGCCTCTCGGTATCGCAATTGCCGCAAGGCGATGGGGACATTTGAGGTCACACTGCGTATCGCATCCGCAGGCTGCGTGCGAAGCAACGCTGCCGAATGATGGTTATCGATTGATAATCGAAGGTGCATTGATGGCTGGTGGATGGTCATCCAGAATCGAAAAGGTTGATCCTGACAATTTGAGCGACGAAAGGGGGGCCAACAGTGGCCAGAATCGCCTGCACTTTTGCAACACTCGTATCGAGCCTGCTCGCGATGTCCATTGTTGGCGCCGCCGAGCACGGTTCCGTCATCATCAAACGGGATGACTATGGGATCCCGAACATCTATGCGGATAACGTGTACGGCCTGTTCTACGGCTACGGGTACGCGCTGGCAGAAGATCGCCTGTTCCAGATCGAGTCCGAGCGGCGAAATGCCGAAGGCCGGGCTGCGGAGGTGTTTGGCCCCGAATACCTGGAGCAGGACATTGCCATTCTCACCAACTATGACCCTGACAACCTGGAACCGCAGCTTGCGGCACTGACCGGGGAATACAGGGACGTTTTCGATGGCATGGTTGCCGGGATCAACGCTCGTATCGCGGAAGTGCTGGCTGAACCGCAGCAGCTCATGCCGAAAGAGTTCATTCACTACGGCTTTGAGCCACAACCGTGGAGTGATCTCGATATCGCAATGTCGTGGATGGGCCAATACCTGCTCGGATTTGCCGACTACACGTCGCAAATCTCGAACCAGGCGTTTCTCGCCGCCCTTACGGACATGCACGGCGAGGACGTGGCCAACAGGATCTTCAACTCGCTGCGCTGGGTAAGCGACCCGACCTCCCCGACCACGGTACCGAACGACCAATCGCTGGAGAGGGCCTCTGCCGGGGCACTCTCCCGGCACAATGACCTGACTCCGATTTCTCGTGAGGCGGCGCTTACTCACCAGGAGCAATCGATCCTGCTGTGGGACGGCGTCGGACCGGACCTGACGCCGCATGCCAGCAACGTCTGGCTCGTCAATGGTTCGAAGCTGGCCGATGCCGATGCCATTCTTTACAACGGACCGCAGGTCGGTGACTACGTACCTTCCCGGATCTGGTCGGCTTCCCTGCACGGTGCCGGCCTCGATGTCACCGGTTCCACCTATCCCGGCCTGCCCTATTTCCACTACGGCACCAACGGCGACATCGCATGGGGACGTACCGCGCTGGCCGGCAGCATCATCGATATCTACGAAGAAAAGCTGAACCCGGACAACCCGCACCAGTACCGGTATGAGGGCGAGTGGCTCGACATGAAGGAACGGACCGAAATCATTCGCGTCAAGGGGCAGGATCCGGTCGAGCTCGTGCTGTACAGCACCTTGCACGGGCCCGTAGTCCTCTTCGACGAAGACAATCAGCGGGCGTATTCGAAAAAGCGTTCGTGGGCGGGCCACGAGCTGGAGACGATCCTGGCTTACTACGAGGAGATGAAAGCGACAAACTACGAAGAATGGGAAGCGGCAATCTCCGGTAAATCGAACAACCAGAACCAGTACTATGCCGACCGGCACGGGAACATCGCCTACCTGCAGGCAGGCCGCTACCCGATCCGCCCGGAAGCCCACAACATCCAGCTCCCTTCCCCGGGGGACGGCAGCATGGAATGGGTCGGTATCCAGCCATTCCAGGAGAACGCCCGCCTTTTCAATCCAGAGCAGGCCTATATCGCGAACTGGAACAATCGCCCGGCACCGGATATCGATAACACCGACACGCTGCTGTGGTCCAAGCTCAACCGGGTGGATGCCCTTATCGAGCGGCTGGAAGCAAAGCCGACGCTGACGACGCAGGAAGTGTGGGACATCAACCAGTGGGCGTCGTTCGCCACCGAGCAACACCGCTACTTCGTGCCCCTTATTCGCGATGCCGTGCAATCGGTCCCGGCCGACAGCCGCTTGCGGGCGGTGGCCGACGCCGTTATCGAGTGGGATGGGCAGCGGGTCGACGCCGGGCATTCGGGCGTGTACTCGGCACCCGGAATGACTGTCTACTACGAGTGGCTCACCATCGCGATGGAGGATCTGTACGGAGACCTCTTGCCTGCGGAGTACATGGCCGGATGCGGGCACACCGCCAGCTACAACTGCCCGTACGGCCAGCCCCTTGGCGGCTCCGTCCTGTATTTCGCGCTGACGGACGGCAGCACGGGCAGCCCTGTGCCGGCCTACGATTTTCTCGGCGACCGCGACCCGGATGACTTCATCCGCAGCACCCTGGAGAAAACCGAGCGGAGCCTCACGGAAAAGTACGGGCAGGACATCGATGCCTGGCTGACCGAGGTCGATCCCAAGGTCTGGCGGACCAACGGACCCTCGGGATCACCGTGGACGATGCCTGAGCAGGAGATGGTCTGGAAGCCGGACCAGCACCGGGGTTCGATGAGCCTGATGTTCGTGTTCCGCAACGGCAAAGTAAGCATGTGCGATGCAATCCCGCCGGGACAAAGCGGGTTCATCGCGCCTGACGGTCGGGAAGACCCCCATTACGCCGACCAGTTCATGCTGTACACCGGCTTCAATTGCAAGCCGCGGCGCGTGACCGAGGAAGAGGTCGATGCGAACACCACCTCCGTGCACCGGCTCAAATACTGAAATACAAGCGATTAGCGGCCTTGCTTCCGGGCAAGGCCGCTCCGGGAGCGGGATTACCGGCGCTTCGCGATGAGGTCGGCGAACCGGTTGCGCAGGGGGTGGCGGTTCGCATCACTGAGACCGAGCGCATCCCTGCCGATCAGGATGCGCTGCACGTTCTCCGCGCCTTCCCCGATAGTCAGCATATCGATATAGGCATTCAGGCGCTTGACCGGGTATTCAGCGGTCAACGCGTTGGCGCCCAGCACCTCCCGCGCAACGTCCCCGGCCAGCCGTGCCGCCTGCGTGGCAAAGTACTTGGCCCGCGAGGCGATCCGGGCCGAAGGCCGGCCCTGGTCAAGAGTCCAGCCGAGTCGCCAGGCGAAATAGCGTGCAGCTTCCACCGCCACCGTTGCATCGGCAATACGGCCCTGGATCAGTTGATGTTCCGCGATTCGGCGGCCGGCAATGACACGCTCGCCGGCATAGGCAATGCTCGTGTCCAGCGCGGCCTGCGCCAGGCCGGTCAGGCGCGCCGTCACGGTGAGTCGCCCGTACTCGAGCGCATTCATCGCTATTCGAAAGCCCTCTCCTTCCGCGCCGAGCCTGTTCTCGACCGGAACCTCGAAGTCATCCAGGCTGACCGCGCATGAGCGCAGGGCTCTCGACAACCCGGGAAGATCGATTGGCCGCGCACCGTAGCCGGGGAAGCGTTTGGGTTCGACCACGAATGCGGTGATACCGCGATGCGCCGGCACTGCATCCGGGTCCGTCCTGGCGAACAGGACCCCGACGTCGGCCGCGTCCGCAAAGGTAATCCACATTTTGCCGCCGTTCAGCAGATACGCGTCATTCTTGCGCCGCGCCGTCGTTCGGATGGTATTCGCCGGATCGGATCCTCCGCCGACCTCCGAGAGGGCAAACATGCCGATCCTTTCGCCGGCGATCAGCTCCGGCACGAAACGCCGCGCCTGGCCGGGGCTGCCCCAGTTGTAGATCGTGTAGGGGCAAGTCATCGACTGCATATTCATGCAATAGCCATACGCGGGAGCCAGGCGTGAGATTTCCTCCGCGATTACCGCGACGGCAAGGAACCCGGCTTCACTGCCGCCGAGGTCGGCCGGGAATGGCGCACCGAAGAAGCCGGCCTCTCCCATCTCGCGAACCAGTGGCCGGGGGAATTCGCCGGATTGCTCGTAAGTTTCGGCATCCCGGGAGAGCCGCCGTCGGCAGAAAACAGCGACCGCATCCCGCAGGGTGACCAGGTCTCCAGGCAGCTCGAAGTCCATACCTGGATCGTTACCCGCTCATCAGGCCCGGCAGGAACAGGGAAATCTGCGGGAAGGTCACTAACAGCAGCAGCACGAAAATCTCGACCGCGAGGAAGGGAGCGACTCCGAGGAAACAGTCGCGGACCGGCACTTTCGTGGCCCCCGAGGTGACGAAGACATTCAGCCCCAGCGGCGGAGTCACGAGGCCTATCTCGACAGTCTTGGTAATCAGGATGCCAAACCAGATGCCGTCAAACCCCAACTGCGTGACCAGCGCATAACTCACCGGCACCGTCAGGACGAGAATCGCGATCTGGTCCATGAACATTCCGAGGACCAGGTAGATCACCATGAGCACGCAGATGACCATCCACGGCTGCATCCCGGCCTCGGTGATCGCGCCGAACAGGGCCTGGGTGGCCTCTGTCAGGGTAAGAAAATAACCGAACAGCATCGCGCCGACGACGATGGTGACCACCATCACCGTAGTTGTCAGCGTATCCTGCAAAGCAAGCCAGAACTGCCGGTAGTCGAGCCTCCTGAGGACCAGCGTGATCAGGAGAGCGGCTGCCGCGCCAATGGCACCGATCTCCGTCGCCGTGGCAATACCGCTGTACAACCCGCCTATGATCAGGACCATCAACAGGAACATCGGCCAGACCGATTGCAATGCGCGCAGCGCCGGCTTGAGCTCGAAAGACGCCTGCGCCGGCATGGCATCCGGATTGCGGATGGCGAGCACGAGTATGGTCAGGAAATAGCCAAGGGCCGTCAGCAATCCCGGCAACAATCCGGCAATGAGAAGCTTGCCTATGGATTCCTCTGTCAGCACTCCGTAAATGATCAGCACGATGCTCGGCGGAATCATGATGGCCAGCGTCCCGGATATCGCGATGATCCCGGCGGAAATCCGCCGCTCATAACCCACTTCGCGCATCGTCGGGTAGGCGGTTGCCGACATGGCCGCGCAGGATGCCGTGCTCGAACCGATAGTGGCAGCGATGAAGGCAGCGGCCGTAACGCAGGCAATGCCCAGACCGCCAGGCAGTCGTCCCAGCCACAGGTTGCTGGCCCTGATGATGTCCCTGGCAATGCCGCTCTTGGCCATGAACTGGGCCAGCAACACGAACATCGGGATGGTCAGGAACACATAGGATGCCGAGACACCGTGATAGGTGTCGGCCAGGTAGCTGCCCACGAATGTCTCGCCGCCCACCATCCACAGGCCCACGATCGCCGAGACTATCAGGGCAAAGGCCACCGGCATTTCCAGGACGAGCAGGAGCAGGAGCAGGCCTGTTCCTGTGGCGATCGTCATGATTGCCCCTCAGCCGCGTCCCTCGACGTCGCTGCGGGAAAACGCCAGCGGATCAACGCATTGAGTGCGAGGCGAACCGCCAGCATGAAGCAACCCACCGGTACCCACACGAGCGACAGCCACACCGGCCAGTCGATGACGCCGAAAATCGCGTCACCGCCCATCCACTTGTCCAACGTCCGCGCACCGGAGTACCAGGCCAGCGCAAAGAATGCGGCCGATGCGACCAGGCCATTCACGGCTTCGAGCCGGGCCGCTGCACGCTCCGGGATAAAATGCCGGATGACGTGTAATCGAATGAAGGCGCCGTGCCGTTCGCTCCAGGGCAAGGCGAGCGTGGCTACGATGACCATCAGGTACTCGGTGGTGAGCTCGAACTGGAACGTCAACGGTGCATTGAGAAAATAGCGAGCTACCACATCCGCGCTGACGAGCAACATCATGGCCACGAGGGCAACCGCAGACACCGCGAAAAGCAGCCGCTCGACCAGCAGGTGAA
>CBFGSB010000035.1:0-21220 GCA_965651325.1 uncultured Chromatiales bacterium
TCGCCTTCCCGTATAATCCCGCGACTGCGCGATGGGGTTCAGGTAGTTTCGCGTATTCCGGGCGCAAGTCCGGGAACGAGAATCCTGCCCCTGCTGCCAGGGTCCTGGCAGCCATGAAACCCCGCTACGGGGTTTTTTGTTGCCCGGCGGTAATTGCCGGGCGATTCCTGGATGGATCAGCGCGCGGATTGGGAATGGGCCGAAGGCCCATTTTTTGTTTGTACGACAAGAAGTTAGGTGGTGTTTTTAAATGACTGGTGAAGAGTTGGCCAGGCTGCTGGAACCCGCCGTGGAACGAATGGGATACGAGCTGTCCGACCTCGAGCTGAAAATCGGGGGCAAGGACGGCGTGATCCGCGTGTTCATCGACAAGCCGGAAGGCGTGGGGCTGTCGGATTGCGAGGCGGTCAGCAAGCAGATCAGCGCGCTGCTGGACGTGGAGGACCCGGTGCCGGGCCACTACGTGCTGGAGGTCTCCTCGCCGGGGCTCGACCGGAAGCTCTCGAAGCCTGCGCACTTCCAGCGCTACGTCGGGCACGACGTGCGGATCAAGCTGCGCACGCCCCAGGACGGGCGGCGTAATTTTCGCGGCAAGCTGATGGCCGCGGGCGAGGAGAGGATCGAGGTCGAGGTGGACGGGACGTTGCATGGCCTGGGCCTGGCGGCGATCGAGTCCGCGCGGCTGGTGCCGTCGCTGTAAGCGAGTCGTTGGGAATTGAACTGATGAGCAAAGAGATACTGATGGTCGTCGACGCCGTTTCGAACGAAAAGGGCGTCGAGAAGGAAATCATATTCGAGGCGATCGAAGCCGCGCTCGCGTCCGCCACTCGCAGGCGCCACGGTGAAGACATCGACGTGCGCGTCGCGATCGACCGCACCTCGGGCGATTACGACACGTTCCGCCGTTGGCTGGTCTTCGAGAACGATTCGACGGAGCTCGAGGTTCCGGATCGCGAGCTGCGCCTCGAGGACGCGCTCGACATCGACGAGAACGCCGTGCCCGGCGGCTACGTGGAAGTGCCGATGGAATCGGTCGAGTTCGGCCGCATTGCCGCGCAGACCGCGAAGCAGGTCATCGTGCAGAAGGTGCGCGAGGCCGAGCGCGCGCAGGTCGTCGAGGAGTACAAGGACCGCGAGGGCGAATTGCTGTCCGGTCTCGTCAAGCGCGTCGATCGTAACGGCACCATTATCGACCTCGGCGGCAACGCCGAAGGTTTCGTGGCGCGCGACCAGATGGTGCCGCGCGAGCCGGTGCGGCCGCAGGACCGCATGAAGGCCCTGCTGGTCGAGGTGCGCTCCGAGCCCCGCGGCCCGCAGCTCTTCATGACCCGCACCTCGTCGCAGTTCCTGGTCGAGCTCTTCAAGATCGAGGTGCCGGAGGTCGGCCAGGGGCTGATCGACATCCTGGGCGCCGCCCGCGACCCGGGGCTGCGCGCCAAGATCGCGGTGAAGAGCAACGACCCGCGCATCGACCCCGTGGGCGCCTGCGTCGGCATGCGCGGCTCGCGCGTGCAGGCCGTCTCCAACGAGCTGGCCGGCGAGCGCGTGGACATCATCCTGTACGACGAGAACCCGGCGCAGTTCGTGGTCAACGCCATGTCGCCGGCCGAAGTGCTGTCGATCGTGGTCGACGAGGACGCGCACAGCATGGATATCGCGGTCGAGGAGGACAAGCTGTCGCAGGCGATTGGCCGCGGCGGCCAGAACATTCGCCTCGCGAGCGAGCTGACCGGCTGGGAATTGAACGTCATGACCGAGTCGGACGCCGAGCAGAAGAGCGAGACCGAGATGCGCGAGCTGCTCGAGCTCTTCACGAAGCAGCTCGACGTCGACGAGGAAGTCGCGCTCATCCTCGTGCAGGAAGGTTTCTCGACCATCGAGGAAGTGGCCTACGTGCCGACCTCCGAGCTGATGGAGATCGAGGAGTTCGACGAGGACATCGTCAACGAGCTGAGAAACCGCGCCCGCGACGTGCTGCTCACGCAGGCGATCGTGCAGGAAGAGAAGATCGCCGAGGCGGAGCCCGCCGAGGACCTCTTGACGCTGGAGGGCATGGACAAGGGTCTCGCGTTCAAGCTGGCGAGCGAAGGCGTGGTGACGCGCGAGGATCTCGCCGAGCTCGCGGTGGACGACCTGCTGGACATCAACGAGATGGACCAGGAAGCGGCGGCGGCGCTGATCATGAAAGCGCGCGCGCACTGGTTCGAAGCGGAGCAGCAGGCGCAATAAGGTATGCAGGAGCCTGGCATACGCGCGACGGGAAATCCGGCCGCAATCGCAGGACGGGCTCCAAAGGAGAAGTAAACGATGGCTGACGTAACAGTCGCACAATTCGCGGATGTGCTGAAAGTCCCGGTCGACAAGCTGCTCACGCAGCTCGACGAGGCCGGGATCAAGGTCCGTGGTTCCGACGATACGATCACCGAGGACGCGAAGCTCGAGTTGCTGACGCACCTCCGGCGCAGCCACGGCCAGGAGGACACGACGGCCACCGCCGCCGCGCCGCGCCGTATCACGCTGAAGCGCAAATCGCAGTCGGAGCTGCGCCTGTCGGGCGCCCAGGGCCGTTCGCGCACCGTCAACGTGGAAGTACGCCGCAAGCGCACCTACATGAAGCGCGACGTGCTGGAGAAACAGGCCCAGCAGGAACAGGAAGAGCTGGACCGCAAGCGCCGCGAAGAGCAGGAGCGCATCGAAGCCGAGCAGCGCGAGCAGGAACGCCTCAAGGCCGAGAAGGAGGCCCAGGCGCGCGCCGAGGAAGACCAGCGCAAGGAAGAGGAGGCGAAGCAGCAAGCCGAGCTGAACGCGCAGGAAGCCGCCGCCAAGGCGGCCGCCGAGGAGAAGGCGCGGCTGGAGCGGGCCGAGCAGGACGCGCGCGAGCGCCGTGCGAAAGAGAAGCAGAAGGCGGCCACCGAGACCCGCTACGGGCGCAAGGAGCTGCACGTCGCCGGCGACAAGAGCGGGCGCCGCAAGCGCAAGGCGACGACGCGCCGCCGCCCGGTGTCCATCAGCACCGACGGCCAGCACGGGTTCGAACGTCCGACCGCGCCGGTGGTGCGCGAGGTCGAGATCCCGGACAGCATCGCCGTCTCGGAGCTGGCGCAGCGCATGGCCGTGAAGGCCAACGAGGTCATCAAGGTGCTGTTCAACATGGGCGCCATGGTGACCATCAACCAGGTCATCGACCAGGACACCGCGACGCTGGTGGTCGAGGAGCTCGGCCACACGGCCAAGCCGATCAGCGGCGCGCCGATGGACGAGGACCTGCTCGCCGACCAGCAGCCGACCGGCGAGAGAGTGCCGCGGGCGCCGGTCGTGACCATCATGGGCCACGTCGATCACGGCAAGACCTCGCTGCTCGACTACATTCGCCGCACCAAGGTCGCCGCCGGCGAGGCGGGCGGCATCACGCAGCACATCGGCGCGTACCACGCCGAGACCGACAAGGGCGGGATCACGTTCCTGGACACGCCGGGCCACGCCGCGTTCACCGCCATGCGGGCGCGTGGCGCGCAGGCGACCGACATCGTCATTCTCGTCGTCGCCGCGGACGACGGCGTCAAGCCGCAGACGGTCGAAGCCATCCAGCACGCGCGCGCGGCCGAGGTGCCGATCGTCGTGGCGATCAACAAGATGGACAAGGAAGGCGCCGACCCGGACCGGGTGAAGAACGAGCTGTCCCAGCACGAGGTGATCTCGGAGGAATGGGGCGGTGAGCACCTGTTCGTGAACGTGTCGGCCATGACGGGCGACGGCGTCGAGAACCTGCTCGACGCGATTCTCCTGCAGGCCGAGGTCATGGACCTCAGGGCCGTGGCGGAAGGGCCGGCGCAGGGCATCGTCATCGAATCGAGCCTGGAGAAGGGACGCGGTGCCGTTGCCACCCTGCTGGTGCAGGCCGGTACCCTGAAGCAGGGCGACATGATCATCGCGGGCGAGGAGTACGGCCGCATCCGCAACATGTTCGATGAGAAGCAGCAGCAGATCGACAAGGCGGGCCCGTCGACGCCGGTCGTCGTGCTGGGCCTGTCGAAGACGCCGAATGCCGGCGACGACTTCCTCGTCGTCAAGAACGAGCGCAAGGCGCGCGAAGTCGCCGAGTTCCGGCAGAGCCGCTCGCGCGAGACGAAGCTCGCGCAGCAGCAGGCCGCGAAGATGGAGGACGTGTTCAGCCAGATGACCGAGGCCGAGGGCGCGGTGGTGCCGGTCCTCATCAAGTCGGACGTGCATGGCAGCACCGAGGCGCTGCGCGACGCTTTGACCAAGCTCTCCACGGACGAGGTGAAGGTGAAGGTCGTGAGCTCCGGCGTCGGCGGGATCACCGAATCCGACGCCACGCTGGCGGCGGCCTCGAACGCGACTATCATCGGCTTCAACGTGCGTGCCGACAACGCGGCGCGCAACGCCATCAAGGAAGCGGGTGTCGACGTTCGCTACTACAGCATCATTTACGAGGCCATCGACGACATCAAGGCGGCCCTGAGCGGCCTGCTGGCACCGGAGATCCGCGAGAACATCGTGGGCCTCGCGGAGGTCAAGGAAGTCTTCGACTCGCCGAAGTTCGGCCGCATCGCCGGGTGCATCGTCACCGAAGGCTACGTCAGGCGCGCCAACCCGATCCGGGTGCTGCGCGACAACGTGGTGATCTTCGAGGGCGAACTCGACTCGTTGCGCCGTTTCAAGGACGACGTGAACGAGGTGCGGGCCGGCACGGAATGCGGTATTGGCGTCAGGAACTATAATGACGTCAAGGTCGGCGACCAGATCGAGTGCTACGAGCGGGTTGAAGTGGCGCGTCAGCTCGACTGACCCGGTCTCGCATCGTTCTTCCTGCATCCGTGCTTCCGATCGCATGCCGCGCGAGTTTTCACGTCACCAGAGACTGGGCGCCCAGGTGCAGCGCACCCTGAGCGAGCTGCTGCGTTTCGAAGTCAAGGATCCGGGCCTGCAAGACGTGTCGCTGACGTCGGTCGACCTGTCGCGCGACCTGAGCGTCGCCCGCGTGTATTTCAGCCTGCTGGATCCCGACGGTGACACCGCGCCGGTGCTGGAGGGCCTGCAGCGTGCCGCCGGCTTCCTGCGGCGGCGGCTCGGCCGCGAGCTCGCGATCCGGCACGTCCCGGAGCTTAGGTTCGTGCACGACGACAGCATCGCGCAGGGCTTCGAGATCAGCCGCCTCATCGATTCCGCCCGCTCCGACGACGACCGATGAGGGGCGTGCACGGGCTGTTGCTGCTGAACAAACCTGCAGGGCTCACGTCGAACCGGGCGCTGCAGAAGGTCAAGCGGCTGCTCGGGGCAAAAAAGGCGGGCCACACCGGCAGCCTCGACCCGGCGGCGACCGGCATGTTGCCCTTGTGCTTCGGCGAAGCGACCAAGGTCAGCGCCTGGCTGCTGGAGGCCGACAAGACCTATCGCGTGACCGCACGCCTCGGCGAGGCGACGGACACCGGCGATGCCGACGGCGAGATCACGGCGACGGCGGAGGTGCCGGAGCTGGCAGCCGGCGACTGGGCGGAAATCCTGGGCCGCTTCGTCGGCGAGACGGAGCAGGTGCCACCGATGTACTCGGCGCTGAAGCAGGACGGCAAGCGCCTGTACGAGCTGGCGCGCCAGGGGCAGGTGGTCGAGCGTCCGCCGCGGCGGATCCGTATTCACTGGCTGAAGCTGCTCGAGGCGCATGGCCGGCGGCTGGTGTTCCGGGTGCGCTGCTCGAAGGGCACGTACGTGCGGACGCTGGTCGAGGACATCGCGAAAGCAGCGGGAACGGTAGCGCACACGGCCAGCCTGCACCGCGAAACCGTCGGTGATTTCCGGGCGCAGGACATGCTCGATCTCGGCCAGGCAGAGAAGCTGGCAGCGGAGGGCCCAGACCCATTGCGGCAGCGGCTCCTGGCCGTGGACGCGGCGCTGGCCGGCTGGCCGGCACGGCACATCGGGGCGGAGGCCGCCCGGCGATTCGTCGGCGGCCAGGCGGTTTTGGCGGACGGCGGCACCGTCCACGCGGGCCCGGTGCGGGTGTACGCGGACGGCGACAGTTTCCTCGGCATCGGGGAATTCGGCCCGGACGGCAAGCTCGCGCCGCGCCGCATCATGAACGTGGGGATTTCTTGAGCGGAATCCCCGTTTTTTAGTCGTTTTAGTCTGTTACTGGCCGGAAACTGCCGCTAGAATAGCGCGCACTAAAACAGGGCCAGAGATAGATCAAGACAGAATTGGAGTGTCTTTGAAGATGTCACTTTCCGGTGAAAACAAGAGCAGCATCATTTCCGAGTATGCCCGCGGCGAAGCCGATACCGGCTCTCCCGAGGTGCAGGTCGCGCTGCTTTCGGCGCGTATTTCCGAGCTGACCGAACATTTCGGGAAGCACGTCAAGGATCACCATTCCCGGCAGGGTCTCTTGAAGATGGTCAACAAGCGGCGCAAGCTGCTCGACTATCTCAAGGCGAAAGACCAGGACCGGTACCGTGAGCTGATCAACCGGCTCGGTCTCCGCCGCTGATTCCAGCGGCATCTCCGGCTATGTATTACAGCGACTGGTCGGCCCGTTAGGGGCCAGCCCTGCCGGTTCGCGCCTACCCCTTAATTACGAGTAATCAAGTGAACGCAATACGGAAGAGTTTCAAATACGGTGAGCACGAGGTAAGCCTCGAGACAGGCGCGATTGCGCGCCAGGCGGACGGCGCCGTGCTGGTCAACATGGCCGACACGATGGTGCTCGTGACCGCGGTAGGCAGGAAAACGGCCGAGCCGGGCCGCGACTTCTTTCCCCTCACCGTCAACTACCAGGAAAAGACCTACGCCGCGGGCAAGATTCCCGGCGGGTTCTTCAAGCGCGAAGGCCGTCCCAGCGAGAAGGAAACCCTGACCTCGCGCCTCATCGACCGCCCGCTGCGCCCGCTCTTCCCGAAAGGCTTTACCAACGAAGTGCAAGTCGTCGCGACCGTCATCTCCCTGAACCCGGATGTCGATCCGGACATTCCCGCGCTCCTCGGTGCGTCCGCGGCGCTGGCGCTGTCCGGCATGCCGTTCGCCGGTCCGATCGGCGCCGCGAAAGTCGGCTACCGTGACGGCAACTACCTGTTGAACCCGGGCGTTGAAACGCTGCAGCAATCGGAGCTAGAGCTCGTGGTCGCCGGTACGGCGGACGCGGTGCTCATGGTCGAGTCCGAGGCGAAAGGCCTCTCCGAGGACGTGATGCTGGGCGCCGTGATGTTCGGCCACGAGCAGATGCAGACGGCCATCCAGGCCATCAACGAGCTCGCCGCCGAAGCCGGTAAGCCGGCGTGGGACTGGCAGCCGCCGGAAACGGACGCGGAGCTCGACGCGGCCGTCGCCCGCCAGGCGGAGCAGGGCCTTGCGGATGCCTATCGCATCACCGACAAGGGCGAGCGCCGCGACAAGGTTGCCGAGGTGAAGGACGCGGCCGTGGCCGTGCTCGCGGGCACCGCGGAAGCCCGCTGGAGCGAAGAGGAAGTCAAAGGTGCGCTGTCACGGCTCGAGAAGCGTATCGTGCGCGACCGCGTGCTGCAGGGCGAGCCGCGTATCGACGGCCGCGACCAGAAGACGGTGCGCCCGATCAGCGTCGAGGTCGGCGTGCTGCCGCGGGCCCACGGCTCCGCCATCTTTACCCGCGGTGAGACGCAGGCGATCGTGGTGGCGACGCTCGGCACCGGCCGCGATGCCCAGATCATCGACGCGATCGAGGGCGAGCGGAAGGAACCGTTCATGTTCCACTACAACTTCCCGCCGTACTCGGTCGGGGAGACCGGCTTCATGGGCTCGCCGAAGCGCCGCGAAATCGGCCACGGCAAGCTGGCGCGGCGCGGCATCCAGGCGGTCATGCCGAACATGGAAGAATTCCCCTACGTCATCCGCGTGGTCTCCGAGATCACGGAGTCGAACGGCTCGAGCTCGATGGCCTCGGTGTGCGGCTCCAGCCTCGCGCTCATGGACGCCGGCGTGCCGACGAAAGCAGCCGTCGCCGGCGTCGCGATGGGGCTCGTGAAGGAGGGCGACCGTTTCGCCGTGCTGACCGACATCCTCGGCGACGAAGATCACCTCGGCGACATGGATTTCAAGGTGGCCGGCACCAGCGACGGTGTCACGGCCCTGCAGATGGACATCAAGATCCAGGGCATCACGCGCGAGATCATGAGCACCGCGCTGGCCCAGGCCAAGGATGCGCGGCTGCACATCCTCGGCGAAATGAACGCCGTCATCAACGCGCCGCGCACCGAGATGTCCGAATGGGCACCCACGATCATGACCTTCAAGATCGACCCGGAGAAGATCCGCGACGTGATCGGCAAGGGCGGGGCGGTCATCCGCGCGATCACCGAAGAAACGGGTGCGACCATCGATATCGAGAACGACGGCACCGTCAAGGTCGCGTCGGTCGACGGCGCTTCCGGCAAGGAAGCGCGTCGTCGCATCGAGCTGATCACCGCCGACGTCGAAGTCGGCCGGGTCTACGAAGGCCGCGTCGCGCGCCTCATGGACTTCGGCGCCTTCGTCACGATCCTGCCCGGCAAGGACGGCCTCGTGCACATCTCCCAGATCTCGAACGAGCGCGTCGAGAAGGTCAGCGACAAGCTGTCCGAGGGCGACATCGTCAAGGTGAAAGTCCTGGAGGTCGACCGCCAGGGCCGCGTCCGCCTGTCGATGAAGGCGGTCATCGAAGCCGCCTGATCGGGGCCAACGGCTAAAAGGTGTCAGGTTTATTTATCCGGGCTTATTTATCCGTCGGATAAATAAACCTGACACCTTTTAGCCTGACACCTTTTAGCCCAACTGCGCTTCCAGGAATTCAATGACCCGCCGGGGGATGTAGAACCGCGGCCGCCACGGCGTGCCACCGTAGATGAAACCGACGTGCCCGCCGCATTCGGTGACCTCGACGGAGACGGATTCCGACATGGCGCTCACGTCCGGTATGACCTCCGGCGTCATGAACGGATCGTCCAGGGCGTTGATGATGAGTGACGGGCGCGCGATGCCCCCGAGATAGCTCATCGCGCTGCAGCGGTCGTAGTAGTCGTCCTTGTTGGCGAACCCGTGCAGCGGCGCCGTGACGGCATCGTCGAACTCCGCGAAGGTGCGCGCGCGCATGGCGCGCTCCCAGTCGAAGGCCGCCGTGTAGCGATCGAACTTGCGGCGGATAGAGCGCTTCATGCGCGTCAGCAGGTAATGCTGGTAAACCCTTGAAAACCCTTTGCTCAAAGCGGTCGAAGCGGTGTGCAGGTTGAGCGGCACGCTGACCGCGGCCGCGGCGGTGAGCGGCGTGTCGTCACCGCTCTCGCCCAGGTACTTGAGGAGCACGTTGCCGCCCAGCGAGAAGCCCGCGGCCAGCAGCGGCCCCTCGTGGCCGGCCTTGCGCAGGGTGCGCAGGAAATAGCGGATGTCGCCGGTCTCGCCCGCGTGGTAGCGGCGGGGCAGCCGGTTGCAGTAATCGCCGCAATCCCGGAAATGCAGCACCGCCGCCCGCCAGCCGCGCCGCGCGGCGGCGTGCAGCAACTGGCGCGCGTAGGTCGAGCGGGCCGAGCTTTCCAGCCCGTGCAGCACGACGAGGAGCGGCGAGCGATCGGATGTGTTCGGAACGGCCGTCAGCCAGTCGACCACCGTCACATCGCCGTCCGGCAGTTCGAGCGGCTCGCGGTGCAGCACCGGTTTCGGGATCCCCGGGATCGGGATCGACGGGTAGATGGTCTGGAGGTGGCGGTTGCGCAGCCAGCGCGCGGGGCGGAAGTCGCTCTGCAGGAAGCGCCCGCGGGGAGCACTCGCCTCGTCCCGGAGCGGGGCAGCCGCACTCCTCGCCCGAGGCTTTCCGGTGACGTCGTTCATGGTCTCGCGCACAAAAAAGGCCCCCCGCTTGCGCGGGGGGCCCGCCGTGGAGCGTTAACTCCTTCAGGCATGCGCAACAGGGGGCGGGGGAGCGAATCCCTGCTGCACGCCCCAAAGTAGGGTATCGAAAGCCCCGCTGTCAAGTGGGCCCGCGCCCACTCACGCGGGCTGCTGCGAAACGTTGTCAAAGGCGCGCGGTTCAGGAACATTTGCGCATCACGGGCTGCTGCCAGGGGCGGACGATAGCCCATTTTCCGGCGCCTCCAAAGGGCACGCTACCTGGCGGCGGGCGCGGAGCACCAGCGGGTCCCAGCGCTCCCGGGCCCAGGCCCAGATCGCCTCGAGGGACGCGGCCGCCAGGTCCGCCGGCGCCGGCTGGCCGAGGGCCCGCAGCGCCTCGACCAGCACCGGCCGCGGCTCCCCGATCGGGATGGCGCGGGCCCCCGTGGACTTGCTGAGCTTCCGGCCGCGGCCGTCGACGGCCACCGGCAGGTGGGCGTAGCGCGGGGTGGCGAATCCCAGCAGCCGCTGCAGGTGGATCTGGCGCGGCGTCGACGCCATCAGGTCGATGCCGCGCATGACCTCGGTGATGCCTTGCGCGGAGTCGTCGGCCGCGACCGCGAGCTGGTAGGCGATCAAGCCATCGCGGCGGAGGATCACGAAATCGCCGGACTCGGATTCGAGGCGTTGCGATTGCGGGCCCTGCAGCAGGTCGTCCCAGGCAACGGGCTCATCGGTGGTGCGCACGCGGACGGCGGTACGCGAGGCGCGGCAGCCCTGGCGGCAGGTGCCGGGATAAATCGGTCCGAGCGGGCCGCGCGCGGCGCCGGCGAGATCGGTGCGCGAGCAGCCGCAGGGATAAGCGGCCCCCTCGCCCAGCAGCCGGTCGACCAGCTCGCGGTGCCACTGCTCCTGCGTGCCCTGGTACAGCACCGGGCCGTCCCAGGCGAAGCCGTAGGCTTCGAGCGCGCGCAGGATGAGGGTGTCGGCTCCGGGCGGCTCGCGCGGCGGATCGATGTCCTCCATGCGCACCAGCCAGAGGCCGTTTTGCGATTTCGCCTGCAGGTAACTCGCGACGGCGGCGAGCAGCGAGCCGAAATGCAGCGGTCCGGTGGGCGAGGGCGCGAAGCGGCCGACGTACCGTGGCTCAGGGGGAGTCGCCACGGTGTCCGCACTCAACGGGCGGCCGCCGGCCGCACCGCCTTACCGGTAACGGTCGTCGCGGTCCCGGAACTGCCGCTCGGCCATCTCGCGGCGCTCCTGGGCCTCGAGGCACAGGGTTGCCACCGGCCGGGCTTCCAGCCGCTTCAGCCCGATCTCTTCGCCGGTTTCGTCGCAGTAGCCGTAGGTGCCGTCCTCGATCCGCTGCAGCGCGGAATCGATCTTGCGCAGCAGCTTGCGCTCGCGATCCCGCGTGCGCAGCTCGAGCCCGAACTCGGATTCCTGGGTTGCACGGTCGTTCGGGTCCGGGAAGTTGGCGGCCTCGTCCTGCATGTGATGCACGGTGCGGTCGACCTCGTTCATCAGCTCGAGCTTCCACGAGCGCAGGATCGCTTCGAAGTGCGCAAGCTGCCGCGGGCTCATGTACTCCTCGCCCCGCTTCATGACGTACGGCTTGATGCCGTGAATCGGGCCGGAAAGCACTTCCTGGCGGGACCGGTTGTGGTCCGCCGGCGCGACACGCTTGAGGGGCGCCCCGTTGGGCGAGGCGGCCTTGCTCGCGGGTCGCTGCTTCGCGGTCGACGTCTTGCGCGTGCTCACGGACTTCGCGGAGCTCGCAGCCTTGCGGGAGCTCGACGTCTTTTTCGCGGCCTTCTTCGGCGCGGCAGCCTTGCGCGACGGCGTCGCGCGGGCAGCCGACTTCTTCTTCGACGGGCTCGCGGCTTTGCGCGAGGCCGTTTTCTTCGTCGTGGTCTTTTTCCGCGACACCTTCTTCGCGGAGGTCTTCTTGCTCGCGCTCTTCTTCGCCGAGCCGGCGGCCGATTTCCGCGCCACCGCCTTCTTCGACGACTTCTTGCGAGAAACGGACTTGCTTTTCGACGTTGATTTCGATCTTGACTTTTTAGCGCTCACTTTACGTTTGCTACCTGTAGTTTTCCTGCCGGCCGCCGCCTTGCGCGGCACGGCCTTTTTCCTGCTGGTCCCTGCGCTCTTACGCTTCCTGCTCGCAGCCTTTTTTGCGGGCATCCGGACACCTGCGGGGTCGGAGAAAAACGCGGAATTATACATCGCTTGGGGAAACATGGAAGCCTGAAAAACAGCCGTTTTTCCGGGGTTTGGGCAGCGGCGGCGGAACGCGGCGAATCGGCGGGACGGCGGGCCGCTCCGGGGGGCGAAATGGACCTCGAAAGCGGCCCGGAGGCCCCCCGGCAGGGCGGCCCTGTCTCGCAGCGGCGACATCGTTTTATGGTCCGAATTACTTTAGACTAGCGCGATTCGATGGGCGATTGGCACACAACTGACTGATGCGACTCAGCAAGATCAAGCTCGCCGGCTTCAAATCCTTCGTAGACCCCACCCTCATTCCCTTTCCCAGCAACCTCGTCGGCGTCGTCGGCCCGAACGGCTGTGGGAAATCGAACGTGATCGATGCGGTTCGCTGGGTGATGGGGGAGAGCTCGGCCAGCCGGCTCCGGGGCGATTCCCTCACCGACGTGATCTTCAACGGCTCGAGCTCGCGCAAGCCCGTCGGGGCCGCGTCCGTCGAGCTCCTGTTCGACAACAGCGAGACGACGCTCGAGGGCCAGTACGCGAAATACGCGGAGATTTCGATCCGCCGCGAGGTCTCGCGCGACGGTATCTCCAACTACTTCCTGAACGGCACCCGCTGCAGGCGCAAGGACATCACCGGCGTGTTCTTAGGCACAGGCCTCGGGCCGCGCAGCTACTCGATCATCGAACAGGGCATGATCTCGCGGCTGATCGAAGCGAAGCCGGAAGAGATGCGGGTGTTCCTCGAGGAAGCGGCCGGCATCTCCAAGTACAAGGAGCGGCGGCGGGAGACGTCGAACCGCATCAAGCACACCAAGGAAAACCTCGACCGCCTCATGGACGTGCTCGAGGAGGTCGAGAAACAGATCAAACACCTCGACCGCCAGGCGAAGACGGCCGAGCGCTACGGGCGGCTGAAGAACGAAGAACGGCGTACGGCGGCCGAGCTGCTGGCGCTGCGGCTGCGCGAGCTGGACGAGCGCGCCCGCGAGGCCGGCGCGCAGCTCGGTGAGCGAGAGACGGCGCTGCAGGCGGCGGTCGCGGAACAACGCAAGATCGAGGCGGACATCGAGCGCGGCCGGGTCGCGCAGGCCGAGCGCACCGACGCGTTCAATGGCGTGCAGGCCCGCTTCTATCGCGCCGGCTCCGAGATCGCGCGGCTCGAGCAGTCGATCGAGTACGCCGAGGAGCTCCGGGAGCGCCAGCAGAAGGACCTGGAACGGGCCATCGAAGGCGCCCGCGAGATCGCGGCGCACATCAGCAAGGACAAGAGCGAGATCGAGCAGCTCGAGCTGTCGCTGAACGAGCTGGTACCGGGACTCGAGCGCGCCAAGGACAACGAGCGCCGCTCACTGGCGTCGCTCGAACGCGCCGAGGCGGCGTTGGCCGAGTGGCAGCAGCAGTGGGAGGCCTACACGCGCGCGGCGAGCGAATCGCAACAGGTCGTCAGCGTCGAGCAGACGCGCTCGGAACAGCTCGAGACCCGGATAAAGAGCCTCGCGGCGCGCCGCCGCAAGCTCGAAGAAGCGTCGAGTGCGGCGAGCACGGACGACCTCAAGGCGGAGTTCGAACGGCTGGCCGTGCAGGAATTCCGCAAGCGGCAGGCGCGCGACGAGTTCGATCGCGCCCTCGCCGACGTCACCGACCAGGTCCGCAAGCTGCGGGAGCAGGACCAGAAGCTCACGGCGCTGGTCGAGGAGCGCCGCGCGGCATTGCAGGCCGCGGAGGGCAAGTACACGTCGCTGCAGGCGGTGCAAAAAGCAGCGCTCGGACAGAGCGACGAGCATGTCCAGGGCTGGCTCGCCGCGAACGGGCTTGCCGATGGCAAGCGCGTCGTGCAGTCGCTCGAGGTCGAGGAGGGCTGGGCGCGTGCCGTGGAGACGGTGCTCGGCCAATACCTGCAAGCGGTTTGCGTGCGCGATATCGACGAAGCGGCGGCCGGCATCGCGAAACTGCAGAGCGGCACCGTGACGCTGCTGACGGACGTGCCGCACGACCAGGTGCCGCGGCCCGAGTCGCTGTTGAGCAAGGTCGGGAACGCGCCGGCCGGGATCGCGGAACTGCTGGGCGCGGTGCGCACGGCGGACTCGCTCGGCGCCGCGCTGCAAGCACGTGCTGGCCTGCAGCCCGCGGAATCCGTGATCACGCCCGACGGCGTCTGGCTGAGCCGGTCGTGGCTGCGCGTATCGCGCGATCGCGACGCCAAAGCCGGCGTGCTCGCGCGCGAGCACGAGATGCGGCGCCTGGCCGGCGAAGTGCGCGAGTTGCGCGCCCGCACCGACAGCGCGCGCAAGCTGCTGGAAGACGGCCGCGTGCGCCTGAACCAGCTCGAAGAGCGTCGCGAAACCCTGCAGCAGGACGCCGGCGCGCTGCTCGGCGAGTACTCGGAAGTGAAAGCCGAGCTCGATTCGATGCGCTACCGCATGGACCAGGCGAACGCGCGCAAAGCCGCCATCGCCGAGGAAAGCGACGCGATCGAAAAGGAGCAGTTCGCCGCCGAGGAGCAGGTCAGGGAGTCGCGCTCGCGGACGGCCCGGGCAACCGAAACCCTGGAGGAGCTCGAAGCCAGGCGCACCACCCTCGAAGCGCAGCGGGACGAGCTGCGGGAGGAGCTGAAGCGCGTGCGCGAGCAGGCCGAGCAGGACCGGCAGAATGCCCACGAGATCGCCATCCAGTTCGAGAACCGTCGCTCGAGCAAGGAATCGGCCGCGCAGAGCCTGGAGCGCATGCAATCGCAGTTGCGCCATTTCGGCAGCCGCGAGAAAGAGATCCGCCAGCAGCTCGAGCAAAGCGAGGCGCCGCTCGCGGAGAACCGCGAGAAGCTGGAAAGCCAGCTTGCGCTGCGCGTCGACGTCGAGAAGGAACTGAACGAGGCCCGGCGGCTCGTCGAACAGGTCGAGAACGAGCTCAGGGAATGCGACCAGCGCCGGATGCAGTCGGACCGGCTCGTCGAGGAGGCGCGCGGCGCCGTCGGCGAAGCGAAGATGGCGATGCAGGAAATCCGGGTGCGGCGCGAAGGCTTCGCGGAACAGCTCAAGCAGACGAGCTTCGAGCTGGAGCCGCTGCTGCAGGAGATGGAGCAGGACGCCGCGATCGCGACCTGGGAGGAGAAGCTCGACAAGCTGCGCACGCGCATCGAACGCCTCGGGCCGATCAACCTCGCGGCAATCGACGAGTTCAAGGAGCAGTCGGAGCGCAAGGAATACCTGGACGCGCAGCTCGCCGACCTGAACAACGCCCTGGCGACACTCGAAGGTGCCATCCGCAAGATCGACCGCGAAACGCGGACGCGTTTCCGCGAGACCTTCGACAAGGTGGATGCCGGCTTCAAGCGCCTGTTTCCGAAGCTGTTCGGCGGCGGCCACGCGTATCTCGAGTTGACCGGCGACGACCTGCTGGCCGCCGGGGTCAGCGTCATGGCGCGGCCGCCGGGCAAGCGCAACAGCACCATTCACCTGCTGTCGGGCGGCGAAAAGGCGCTCACGGCGGTCGCCCTGGTGTTCGCCATCTTCGAGCTGAACCCGGCACCGTTCTGCATGCTCGACGAGGTGGACGCGCCGCTGGACGACGCGAACGTCGGCCGCTTCTGCGACATCGTGAACGAGATGTCGGAGAAGGTGCAGTTCGTCTTCATCACCCACAACAAGGTGACGATGGAGCTGGCCCGGCAGCTCACCGGCGTGACCATGCAGGAGCCCGGAGTGTCCCGGCTCGTCTCGGTCGACCTCGACGAGGCGGTCAAGATGGCGGCGAGCTGATTCAATATGGCGCCCCTTTGATCTAGAGTAGCCCTATGGACGGTCTGCGCTGGTTGCTGTTGCTGTTCGGGCTGCTCGTGATCGTCGGAGTCTATTTCTACAGCCGCCGCGAGGGGGTGCGGAAAGAGGCGAAGCCGAAAGCGCGGCCTGCCGCCGCTCGCGTGGAGCCTTCGTTCGATGCGGCGGAGCCGATCCGGACCCCGGAAGACGAGACCAGCGCGGAGGAGCCCGTGGAGCTCCCGGAGCCGGAGCCCGAGACGCCCGAGGAAGCGCCAGCCCCGGCGCGCGAGAAGATCGTCACGCTGCGCGTCGTTGCGAAGCATCACGGCGCTTTCCCAGGCGACGAGCTGGCGCTGACGCTGCGCGGCATCGGCATGCGGCACGGCAAGTTCGGCATCTTCCACCGCTACGACGGGGACGACGAGAGCCGGATCGTTTTCAGCGCCGCGAGCCTGGTGGAGCCCGGCAGCTTCGACCTCGCGAACCTCAAGGCACAGCGCATCCCCGGCATCAGCCTGTTCATGGTGCTGCCCGGACCGCTCGAAGGCGCGCAGGCGTACGACCTGATGGTGGAGGCCGGGCGCGCGCTGTCCAAATCGCTGCACGCGGAGCTGCTGGACGAAACCGGCAGCACCTTCAGCATCCAGAGAGAGCGTTACCTCCGCGAGGAGATCATCCAGTACCAGCACGGCATCAAGGTAGCCTGACCCGTAAAAAACGCCATGCGGCCGACGGCGCCGCTACCGGATGAAACTTCGCCCGCCATGACCACTCCCGCTGCGACCCGCAAGAAACTCGAGTCCCTGAGGGCGCAGCTACACCACCACAATCACCTGTACCACGTCCTCGACGCCCCGGAGATCCCGGATGCCGAGTACGACCGGCTGATGCGGGAACTGCAGGCGCTGGAAGCGGCACACCCCGAGCTGGTGACCCCCGACTCGCCGACGCAGCGGGTCGGCGCCGCCCCGATCGCGGCGTTCGGCACGGTGGTGCACGAACGGCCAATGCTGTCGCTCGACAACGCGTTCACCGAGCAGGCGGTGCGCGATTTTCACCGGCGCGTGACGGAGCGACTCGAGCTCGAAGAGGACGCCGAGCTGAGCTACTCCGTCGAGCCGAAGCTCGACGGCGCCGCGGTCAGCCTGCTGTACGAGGGCGGCGTGCTCGTGCGCGGCGCGACGCGCGGCGACGGCACCCGCGGCGAGGACATCACGCACAACGTCCGCACGATCGCCAGCGTGCCGCTCCGGCTCACCGGCAAGGACGTTCCGGAGCGGCTGGAGGTAAGGGGCGAGGTTTTCATGCCGCGCGCGGGCTTTCGCCGGTTCAACGAACAGGCCGCCGAGCGGGGGGAGAGGACGTTCGTCAACCCGCGCAATGCCGCGGCCGGCAGCCTGCGGCAACTCGATCCGCGCTTGACGGCGGCGCGGCCGCTGGACGCCTACGTGTACTCGGTGGGGCTCGCCGAGGGCGGCAAGCTGCCGGAGCGGCACAGCGCGGTGCTGGACCGGCTGCAGGAGTGGGGGTTCAAGGTTTGCCCGGAGCGCGACGTCGTGCAAGGCATCGACGGCTGCCTCGGGTACTACGAGAAGCTCGGCGCCAGGCGCGATAGCCTCAGCTACGACATCGACGGCGTGGTCTACAAGGTCGACCGGCTGGACTACCAGCGCGAGCTCGGGTACGTGTCGCGCGCGCCGCGCTGGGCAATCGCACACAAGTTCCCGGCGCAGGAAGAGCTGACGGTGGTGCGCGACGTCGAGTTCCAGGTGGGCCGCACGGGTGCACTGACGCCCGTCGCGCGCCTGGAGCCGGTGTTCGTGGGCGGCGTGACCGTCAGCAACGCGACGCTGCACAACATGGACGAGATGCACCGCAAGGACGTGCGCATCGGCGACACCGTGATCGTGCGCCGCGCCGGCGACGTCATACCCGAAGTGGTGCAGGTGCTTCCGGAACGCCGTCCGAAGGGAGCCAAGCCGGTCAAGGTCCCGAAGAAGTGCCCGGTCTGCGGGTCGGCGGTCGTGCGGGTCGAGGGCGAAGCGGTCGCCCGCTGCACGGGCGGCCTGTTCTGCGCCGCCCAGCGCACCGAGTCGCTCAAGCATTTCGTGTCGAGGCGGGCGCTCGACATCGACGGGCTCGGGGCGAAGCTGATCGAGCAACTCGTCGCCCTCGACCGCCTGAAGACACCGGCCGACATCTTCGGCCTGGAGAAGGACGAGCTCATGGCCCTGGAACGCATGGGCGAGAAGTCGGCCGAGAAGCTGCTGGCGTCCATTGACCGGGCGAGGGAAACGACCCTGGCGCGCTTCCTGTACGCACTGGGCATCCGCGAGGTCGGCGAGTCCACGGCCATGGCCCTGGCCACGCATTTCGGCAAGCTGGAGCCCATCATGCGATCCAGCGAGGACGAGCTGCAGGAGGTGCCGGACGTCGGTCCCGTGGTCGCCTCACGGATTACCGCGTTTTTCGCCGAAAAGCACAACCAGGAGGTCATCGAGCAACTCCTCAGGGCCGGGCTTCACTGGGACGAACACGAACCCGCCTCCCGGCCCGCCGAGGGACCTCTCGTCGGCAAGACTTTCGTCCTGACCGGCACCCTTTCGGACATGACACGCGATGAAGCAAAGGCCCGGATCCTTGCCAGGGGCGGCAAGGTTGCAGGCAGCGTTTCCAAAAAAACCGACTACGTTGTGTACGGCGACAACGCTGGTTCGAAGCTAACAAAAGCGCAAAACCTCGAAATCACCACCATCGACGAGGCTGAATTCCGAAAACTTCTCTCTGATCAATAATTAGCCACCCTTTGGGAAAATGTGATCAGAAATACCCAATGGAATCAAGGCGTAATTCTCTCCATTAGGTCGAGAAATAACAGTGGTTTTTGGGTCTAAGTGAGCAAGATGCTTGGGCCATTTTTCCCAAGTCATTCATTTCGTTGACCACAAACGAAACTGGCTCCTATATTCCGCGTCCATGCAAGATGCTATCCAAAGAAAAATACTTAACGCGCTATTACTCGTTCTTCGTCCAATTGCTCGGGCGCTCTTACGCGCCGGAATCGGATTCAGGGAATTCGATGAAATTGCGAAGACGGCGTTCGTTGACGTAGCGACCAAAGACTACGGACTTAGGGGCCGTCCGACAAACATATCACGAGTCGCGGTTATGACCGGCCTAACGCGTAAGGAGGTTCGCCGATTACGTGACAAGTCTGCTGCAGGGCAAGGCACGATGGTCGTAAGGCCCACTCCAATGGCTACCATCCTGCACAGGTGGTACACCGAAAATGAATTTCTGTCGGAAACAGGGAGCCCCGCAGAGTTGCCGTTTGACGGTCCAGGGGCCACGTTTTCATCCTTGGTTAGAAAATACGGGGGCGATATACCTCCGGGTGCGATGAGAACCGAATTAAAGCGAGTTAAGGCCATTGAGGAGACGGAGCAAGGGACGCTCAGGGCTCTGAAGCGAAACGTGATAGCAGATGAGGTAGAGGAGCGCCTTGTAACCGCTCTCGCGAGAGTCTTGTATCCGGCAGCGCTGACTCTTGCTCACAATACCAGCCATCGCGATGATCCGTGGATCCAGAGAATCGTATTCACGGACAATGTCCGGGACGAGGACGTGAAACGGATCAAACGTATAGGCAGTGATCGCTTGGTTGACTTTACTGAGTCTATCGATGACCTTTTTGCTGCATATGAGACTCTTTATGAGAACCAGGAGTCACCCGAACCTGGGCGACTTGTTGGGGTAGGCGTTTTTTACTTCGAAGAAGAGAACGACGAAAATTTGGGGTCGACTTAAACATTTTCCTCGCTGAATAACCCTCTAAGCTGCGCAAAATTCCACGCCGGAACGGGCCGGTCCGGCGCGGTTGCAATTGAGCCTCGATTGCGTCCATCCTCCCGAATCTCTCAGTCGGGAATCCAACCAGAATCGAGTTCCCCTGTGCTTCTGTAGTATCTACTTTAAAAAGTAGATGTAAGTCTCGAGTATCGAAGCAAAATAATCTGTACAGGGTTCTGCGAACTAGGATGCTGTAGCCCGTCCCGGTCTCGACCCCTTCCCATCGGGCGCCCTTCAGCTGAATTCCCGCTACTATTTGCCTCGCTCTAGGCGTTCACGGCGCATACCTAAAGTTGACTCTGACATTGTTCGGGAATAAATTCCCGACTATGGCTATTATGTCGAAATATGAGCGATTCCGTAAAAGCAGGCCTGTTGGCCGCCTACTCAAAGTTGCTGCGGCCGTTGATCCGGATACTTCTACGGCACGGAATTACCTACGCTGAGGTTTCAGAAGTAGTTAAGACGGTTTACGTCTCAATTGCCGCGAACGAATTTCGCGTTCCTGGCAAGAAAATGTCGAAAGCGCGGATCGCCATTGTGACGGGCTTGACTAGAAAAGAAGTACAACGAATTTCGGAACTGGACAGCAAGGAGAACATAGCACCAAAAACCAATCTGAGCAGAATAGGAAGAGTCCTATCCGGATGGCATACAGATCCGGATTTCACCGGGCCATACGGAATGCCATTGGAAATTCGTTACGACTCCGATGTCCCTGCTGATGTGACTTTTTCCAAGCTGGTTCAGAGATACAGCGGTGACATGACACCGCGAGCCATGCTTGATGAATTGCTACGGGTTGGAGCTGTTGTTGAAACTGATCAAAGCTGGTTCAAAGTTTTGCGACGGGAATATGTGCCACAAACTCTTGATCCGGACTTTTTGGAGCGAGTAGGAAGAGGGGTCCACAACTTCGTGCATACGATCGAGTTCAACATGCAGAAGGCAGGACCAGGAAGGGGGAGATTTGAGCGAACCGTTCGGCCGGATAGTGGTTTGAGGGCGCAGGACCTGCCGCTGTTCGATCAGTACGTACGGCAAAAGGGGCAAGCATTTTTGGAAGACATCGATAATTGGATGACAAAGCTTGAGCAGCCTAGAAAGGGCGACGAAGTTGTCCAGACCGGGGTAGGTATTTATCACTTCGTTGTAGAGGATGACGAATACGACCAGAAGAAGATCAAGGAGTTCTTGGAGGAAAAGAGCAGTACTGAGTAATCAAGGATGCACCTCAGACGCGGGGACGGCTTGCATACATGGAGAATATAAAAAGAGCCGTAACTGATTAGATTGTTGGAGATCTAACAAATGAGCGATTTAGTTTGGTGCCGAATATCGAGAGCAGGCCGTCTGCTAGCGATTTGCTCGGTTTTTACGTGTGCCTCAACCGCAACAGCGGCTATTGATGGTACGGACGCAAACGCTATCGATGGTACGGATATCTACGCTATCGACGGCACCGACGCCAAGGCAATCGACGGCACTGATGCCAAGGCGATAGACGGAACCGACATCTACGCCATCGACGGTACCGATGGCCGGGCTATCGACGGCAC
>CBFGSB010000036.1:0-21184 GCA_965651325.1 uncultured Chromatiales bacterium
GCGCGCTATCTCGCCAGGTCCATGGACGGCGAAGCCTGGCTCGACCGGGCGAACCGCTGGATCGACGCCGCGCGGGATCCCCTCGCCTTCGTCGATGCCGACCCGAATCACGACAGCGGCACGGAGCATCGTGCCCAGCTCCGCTATGCGCTCGAACGCCTCGCCGATCGCGACGCGCGGCTGGCGCAGGACCGCTGGCAACGCATCCGGACGGAGCATCGCTTTCCCGCGGACGAGGCCGCGAGAACGGCTCGCTACCTCGCGTTGTCCGCAGCGCAGCAGCACCTGCCGGAAGCCTTCGGCTTGCTTGCCGCGCTCGAGGGCGACGCCGCTGACGCCAACGCCCGCGCCTGGCAGGTGCGGGCAGCGCTGCTGGCGCATGCCTGGGACGACGTCATCGCGGCAATACGCGCGATGCCGGCCGACGAGCAACGCGCACAGGAATGGCGCTACTGGCTGGCGATCGCGCTGCGCCAGTCCGGCAGCGAGGCGCAAGCCCTGCCGATCCTCACCGCCCTGGCGGGCGAGCGCAGTTATTTCGGCTTCCTCGCCGCCGACGAGCTCGACTCCGAGTATGCCTTCGGGCATACGACCACTGAGGCTGCCGAAGATGCCGTCGCCGAGCTGGCGCAGGACCCTGCCCTCATCCGCGCACGCGAACTGTTCCACGTCGGCCTCGAGAGCCGGGGGCGCAAGGAATGGAACGCCGCGGTTGCGGACCTGGATGCCAACGGCAAGCTGCAAGCCGCCGTGCTCGCGCATCGTTGGGGCTGGCATTCGCAGGCCATCGCCGCGGTCGCGGACACCGGCCAGTACGACGACCTGGAGCTGCGCTATCCCCTGCCCTACGCGGAGACGTTCCGCGCAGCCTCGGAAGCAGCGAACGTCCGCGGAAGCTGGGCCTACGGCATCGCGCGCAGCGAAAGCCTGTTTATGACGGACATCCGCTCCCACGCGGGCGCGGTGGGCCTCATGCAGCTCATGCCCGCGACGGGACGGCGCACGGCCGCCAGGCTCGACCTGCCCTGGTCGGGGCTGGCAACGCTCACCGACCCGGCCAGCAACATTCGCCTCGGCACGACCTATCTCGGCCAGATGCTCGAGCGTTTCGACAGCAACGTCGTGCTGGCGACCGCCGCCTACAATGCCGGTCCGAACAAGGTCGAAGAGTGGCTGCCCGCGTCCGGGGGGCTCGACGCGCGCATCTGGATCGAGAACATTCCTTACACGGAAACCCGCGAGTTCGTGCGCCGGGTGCTGTTCAGCGACGCAATTTTCCACTGGCGGCTCACCGGCCGCACCAGCCGCCTGTCCGCGGGATTCGAGCCGGTTCGCCCGGCGGCCGCACCGGAACAGGTTTCACAAACCGGCGAAGCGGCACCGGCCGGCGGCTGATCGCCGCCAAGGCGGCGCCCGTAGCCTTGCGGGAGCTTTCCTTGGCGGGTGCTCCGGTCAGGAAGAGTCCGCAACCCGTTCCGGTGCTTCCTGCACCGACAGCAACTCCAGCCGCGCGATGCGCTCGCTCGACGGCAGGTCCGCGACTTCCCGCGCGCGGGCGTAAAAGCACGCCAGGCGCTCACCGCATTCGACGTACATCGCGCGGAACGCCGGCACCCAGCCTTCGTAAAGCCCTAGCGACACCAGCCGTGCGTTGTTCAGCGGCGCCGGCAGCGGGCTGCGATCGATGCCCGCGCCGGCGAACAGGTTCGCGGCGTCCGCCGACAGCGCGTCGAGGCGCGCGCGCTTGCGCGCACGCTTCTCGTCCACGTCGATGTCCAGCGCGTAAAGCTCACGGAGATCCGCTTTCGCGGATTGCACGAGCTGCAGCATCTGGTGCCGCAGCGCATTCGTGTCGCGGTACTCCTGCAGGGTGTCGAGGCTGCCGCGGCTCGAGAACCAGCGCTCCAGGCCGATATCGGACACGGCGCTCGCGAACGACTCGTTGAACTGCGTATCGCCCTTCAGGTAAAGCTGCTGGTGTGCCAGTTCGTGGAACAGGGTGGCGACCAGGTCCGCGTTGCTCCAGTTCATCATGGTGTTCAGCACCGGATCCGCGAACTTCCCGAGCGTCGAGTACGCCGACACGCCGCCCATCGCCACGTCGAAGCCATCACCCCGCAGCCTGTCGGCCTCGGCCACGGCATCGCCCCGGTCGAAATACCCGCGGTAGGCGACGCAGCCGGCCACGAAATAGCACCATTCCCGCGGTCTCAGCGAGAACTCGGGCGCCGCAAACACGTTCCAGACGACGTAGTCCCGCCCGAGATCCGCATAGCTGCGGTAGCTGCCGTTGTCCGGCAGCTTCAGTTCCTCGATCGAGAACTGCCGTGCCTCCTGGACCAGCCGCAGCCGCTCCCTGAGCGCGTCCGACGAGTCCGGGTCGGCGATGACCTCGGTCACCGGCCGCCGCTGGCTCATGAGCTGCGTATGGCCGCTGATGGCCTGCATGTAGTAACAGCCGCCGAGCGGCACGACCCCCGCAATGCTTGCGAGGCACAGGAAAATGACCAGCTTCTTGATTGTAACGATCCCCGTTTGAGTCCGGCGCGCCCCCGTCGACCCGCGCCCCCGCAGTATGTCAGGTGTGACCGGCCGCGGCGACGGCGAGTTCCGAAAAACGTGAACCGCGGCATTCAGGATAGAATTCCCGCATGGAGATATACCTCGTCGGCGGCGCCGTGCGTGACGAACTGCTGGGCTTGCCGGTGGCGGAGCGGGACTGGTGCGTGGTCGGCGCCACCCCGGAGGAGATGAAGGAGCTGGGCTACCGGCAGGTGGGCAAGGATTTCCCGGTCTTCCTGCACCCCGAGACGGGCGAGGAATACGCGCTCGCGCGCACCGAGCGGAAAACCGGCCCCGGTTACCACGGCTTCGCGTTCCACACCGCGCCGGACGTCACGATCGAGGACGACCTCGGGCGGCGCGACATCACCATCAACGCGATGGCGAAGGACGCGAACGGCGCGCTCGTGGACCCGTTCGACGGCCGTGCCGACCTCGAGAACCGCCTGCTGAGGCACGTGTCCGACGCGTTCACCGAAGACCCCGTGCGCGTGCTGCGCGTTGCGAAGTTCGCGGCGCGGTTCGCGAGCCTGGGCTTCACGATTGCCGACGAGACCCTGGAGCTCATGGCAGCGATGGTCGATAGCGGCGAGGTCGACAAGCTGGTGCCGCACCGCGTCTGGAAGGAAACCGAGGCGGCGCTTGCCGGCCCCGTGCCCCGGGTTTTTTTCCAGACCTTGCGCGATTGCGGCGCCCTGGAGGTCATTTTCCCGGAGATCGACGCGCTGTTCGGCGTGCCGCAGCCGCCGCAGTGGCACCCGGAGATCGACTGCGGCGTGCACACGCTGATGGTGGTCGACCAGGCGGCCGCGCTGAGCCCCGACGTCGACGTGCGCTTCGCGGCCCTGGTGCACGATCTCGGCAAGGCCACCACGCCGCCGAGCAAGCTGCCGAGCCATCCCGGGCACGAAAAGCGCAGCGTCCGCCTGATCAATGTCATGGCCAGGCGCCTTCCGGTGCCCTCCGCGTGCCGCGAGCTGGCGCTGCTGGTCGCCGAGTTCCACGGCCACGCCCACAAGGCTTTCGAGCTGCGCGCGGCCACCATTCTCAAGGTCCTGGAACGCGTCGACGCTTTCCGGCGCCCGGATCGCTTCCACAAGTTTCTCGTCGCCTGCGAGGCCGACTCGCGCGGCCGCACCGGCTTCGAGGAGCGACCCTACCCGCAGGCGGGCTACCTGCTGGGCGCCATGCAGGCGGCGGCGAAGATCTCGGCGCGGGAGTTCGTGCGGGAAGGCCTGGACGGCCCGCAGATCGGCGAAGCGCTGCGGCGCAAGCGCCTGCAGGCCATCAGCGCCTACAAGGCCGACGCGCAAGCGGTCACGTAAGCGCCGGATCCCCTGCGTCTACTGGCCGCGCTTTCGATTACGGACCGGGCGCGGCTCCTACACAACCACGAGCAGGATCACCGCGGCCAGCAGCACGCGGTACACCGCGAACGGCACGAGCCCGATCGCGTTGATGACGCGCATGAAGAACCCGATCGTGAGGTAGGCGACCACGCAGGAGATCAACGCGCCCAGCGCCAGCGTGCCGAAGGCGGCGGTGGCGCCCTCGAGGAAGACCTGCGCCGTCTCGTAAATCGTCGCGAGCAGGATCACCGGCACGGACAGTAAAAACGAGAACCGCGCCGCCTCCCGGCGCTTGAATCCGAGCGCCATGGCCATGGTGATGGTGACGCCTGAACGCGACGTACCCGGTACCAATGCCAGCGCCTGCGCCGTGCCGATCATCAGCGCGTCGCCGATACCGACATCCGCCATCTCACGGCGCCGCTTGCCGAAGCGGTCGGCGAGGGCCAGCAGGATGGCGTAGCCCGTCAGGGTCACCACGACCACCAGCGGGTCGCGCAGGTTCTCGGCGATCCAGCCGGCAAACAGGAGCCCGGCGATCGCGGCGGGGATCGTGCCGAGGCCGATGCACAGCGCCAGCCGCGATTCGGCCGACTGCACATTGCGACCCAGCAAACGGAAGCCACCCTGCACCAGGCGCACGACGTCCTCGCGAAAATACAGGCAAACCGCGACCAGCGTGCCGAAGTGCACCGCGACGTCGAATACGAGGCCCTGGTCCTTCCAGTCCATGACGTTCGGCACCAGCACCAGGTGGCCGGAGCTCGACACGGGCAATATCTCGGTGAGTCCCTGCACAACCGCAAGGACGACGATGTGTATCCAGCTCAAGCCAGTGTCCTGTCGTTATTGTTCGTGTTCAAAAGTCGTGCTTCAGAGCACGTGCGCCCGGTCCGCGGCCGCAAGGGCCACCGGCCGCTCGATATTGCCGCGGCTGAGGCCTATGCACTTGAAGCGCTCGCCCATTTCGCCCGGCAGCGTCAGCCGGCCCACTTGCGCGGACAGCTCGGCCTGCTCGACGGTCGACGCGGGTGCGGCAGCCGCGAACTCCTCCTGCAGACCACCGTGCAGCAGGAATTGAGCCTGCGGCACGAAGCCCGCGATGTCCATGCCGGCCGCCACGGCCGCTTCGGCAACGCCGGTGAAGTCGACCCAGGCGGTGATGTCCTGGATGCCGGGGTACACCAGCGGATCGTCGTGCGCGCGGTGCCGGAAATGGCAGCGCAGCCAGCCGCCGGAACGGTCCGGCGCGTAGTACTCGCGGCGCGACACGCCGTAGTCGAACAGGAACACGAGCCCGTTGGCGAGGCAGGCGGCAACATCCGCTATCCAGGCCGGCAACCCGGCCGACACCTCGGACTCGTAACCGTCCGCCAACCGGGTGCCGAGCGACGCTTCGATCGCGCGCACCGCCTCCTCGAGGAATGCAGGCGCGCGCTCGCGGGTCCACACGAAGGCATCGCCGTCCGCCGCGACGCGGCATTGCAGCACCTCGCCCGCATCGATCCGGAACCGCTCGACCGGCAACGCATCCGCGACTTCATTCGCGATAACGACGCCGTCGAAGCGCTCGGGTAGCTGCGCCAGCCATTCGACTTTCCCCGCCAGCGCCGGCACGGCGTCGCGCAGGCAGCGTTCCTGGCGCTCGCGCAGGTCGGGCGAGACTTCGAGGATCAGGTAGCGCTCGGGCACGGCCTGCTGCCTCTCCAGGGCCGTCAAGACCTGCACGGCCAGCGCGCCGCTGCCCGCGCCCAGCTCCAGGACGACCGGCGACTCGACCTGCGCCAGCACCCCGGCGCATTGCCGGGCGAGCACCCGCCCGAACAGCGGCGAGATCTCGGGCGCGGTGACGAAATCGCCGGCGGCGCCGAATTTCGTGTTGCCCGACGTGTAGTACCCGAGCCCCGGCGCGTACAGCGCAAGTTGCATGTATTCCGCGAAGCCGATGCTGCCGCCGGCCGCCCGGATCGCCTGGCGGATGCAGGCCGCCGTTTTCGCTGAGTGCCGGAAGCTCTCCGCGTCGGGCCGGGGCAGCGCGGCTTGCGCCGGTCGTTCAGCTTGCGCGGGTCGAAATGGCAACCAATAATCCTCAGGCGTACATTCGCCGCGGATTGTGCCACGAGCGGCGTGGATTTCCGGAAAGACCTGCAGAGGAACCCATCCCGTTTTGGCGCCTGACGAATCATCGCTCTCCGGACAATGCGCACTCGTCACCGGTGCCGCGCGGCGTATCGGCGCCGAGCTGGCCCGTCGGCTGCACGCGAACGGCGCGAACGTGGCGATCCACTATCGGCACTCCGCCGACGACGCGCACGGCCTGGCGGCCGAGCTCAACCGCGCCCGCGAAGGCTCGGCCGAGACGTTCCGGGCCGATCTCACCGACAGCCAGGCGCTGTCCACGCTGGTGGAGTCGGTTACCGGCTGGTCGGGACGGCTGGACCTGCTGGTCAACAATGCGTCGACGTTCTACCCGACACCGCTCGGCGATATTACGGACGAGAGCTGGGCCGACCTCACGGGCAGCAACCTGAAAGCCCCGCTGTTTCTCGCGCAGGCCGCGTGGCCGCACCTGCGCGCGGCGGAAGGCGCGATCGTCAACCTGGTCGATATTCATTCGCGGCGGCCGCTCAAGGGTTACAACGTCTACGGCGCCGCGAAAGCGGGCCTCGTCATGGTCACGCGGTCGCTCGCGAAGGAGATGGCGCCGGAGGTCCGGGTCAACGCGATCGCGCCGGGCGCGATACTGTGGCCGGAAACGGGGCTGACGGACTCGGCAAAGCAGGCCATCCTGCAGCAGGTGCCCCTGAAGCGCGCCGGCAGCCCGGCCGACATCGCGGACTGCCTGCTGTACCTGGTGCGGGCGCGCTACGTGACGGGCCAGGTCATCGCCGTGGACGGCGGCCGCAGCATCGGCTGGTAGACCCCGGGCTAAAAATCGAGATCGACAGGGGCCAGCGGCTGCGAAGTCGCGTCAAACGCCTCCCAGTGCTCGCGCAGCGTACGGCCCGTGGTTGGGTGCACGAGCTCCGGAGCAAGCTCCGCCAGCGGCCGCAACACGAACGCATAGTCGAGCACGTCGCTGCGCGGCAGGTCGCGGCCCGGCGCGTCGATGACGAGGTCGCCGTACAGCAGGAGGTCGATGTCGAGCGTGCGCGGCTGCAGCTTCTTCCCGTTGCGTTCCCGCCGCGCCAGGCGGTGGATGGCCTCGACCTCTCCGAGGATCGCATTCGGCGCGAGCCCGGTGCGCAAACCGACTACCATGTTCAGGAAATCGTCACCGTCGAAGCCGATCGCCGGGCCGGCGTACACGGGCGACAGCTCGAGCTCGCCGAACCGCCGCCGCAATTCGGCGATCGCTAGCCTCAAGTGCGCGGCGGGCTCGATGTTGCTGCCGAGCCCGAGGTAGACCTGCGTCATCGGCCGCTCAGCCGCCGCCGCGCTCGCGGCGGATCGAGACGCCCACGTCGCGCGCGCCGCGGATCGCACCCGGCTTGTTCACGGTCACGCGGACCCAGGGCACGCCGAACTCCTCGAGCACCAGCGCCGCGATCCGCTCCGCCAGCGTTTCGACGAGCTGGAAGCTCGAGGTCCCGACGAACTCCTGCACGCGCTTCGCCACGCCCTTGTAGTTCAGCGTATCCTCGATGCGATCGGTCGCCGCCGCGCGCGCGATGTCCGCGGCCATCTCGAGGTCGATGCTGACGTATTGGCGGATCCGGCGCTCCCACTCCCAGATGCCGATGGTCGCCTCGACGCGCAGGTCGCGCAGGAAAATGCGGTCGTCACAGGCACGGTCCATCACGAGCTTCCCAAAGCCGCACCGCCGGCGGGCGGCGACAGCGAATCGAGCGGCCAGCGCGCACGCGCTTCGATGGTGCCGGCGGGGGCGGCATCGCCGAGCCTGAGCGCACCCGCAACCGCGATCATCGCGCCGTTGTCGGTGCAGAAGGCCGGCCGCGGATAAAACACGCGCCCGCCGAAACGCGCTGCCAGCTCGGAGCGCAGCAGCGCGTTGGCCCCGACCCCGCCGGCCACCACGATGCGCTCCGCGCGCTCCTGGCGCGCCGCCTGCAACGTGCGGCCCACCAGCGTGTCGATCGCCGCGCGCTGGAAGGACGCGGCGATATCGGCGCGGTCCCCTTCCAGGTCGCCCGCCGCCTCGGATGCCCGCACCTGCAGCATGACCGCCGTCTTGAGCCCGCTGAAACTGAAGTCGAAGCCGGGCCGCTTCAGCATCGGCCGCGGGAACGCGAACGCCGTATCGGAGCCCCGTTCGGCGAGCCGCGCCAGGGCCGGGCCGCCCGGGTAACCGAGTCCCAGCATCTTGGCGGTCTTGTCGAAAGCCTCGCCGACGGCATCATCGAGCGTGCCGCCCAGCAGCCGGTAGCGCCCCAGCCCGTCCACACCGACCAGCAGCGTGTGGCCGCCGGACACCAACAGTGCCAGGAACGGGAACTCCGGGGGTTCGGGCTCCAGGAGCGGCGCCAGCAGGTGCCCTTCCATGTGGTGCACGGCCACGACCGGGCAATCCCAGGCGAGCGCCAGGCCGTTCGCGAGCCCGCTGCCGACCATCAGCGCGCCGACGAGACCCGGGCCCGCCGTGTAGCCGATTGCAGCGGGCCGCTGCACCCCCGCTTCCGCCAGCACTTCCTGCACCAGCGGGAGCAGCCTTCGCAAGTGATCGCGCGAGGCGATCTCCGGCACCACGCCGCCGTAGCGCGCGTGCAGGTCGACCTGGCTATGCAGCCGTTCGGCCAGCAGCCCTCGCTCCGTGTCATAGACGGCCACGCCGGTCTCGTCGCAGCTCGTTTCCAGTCCCAGCACCCGCATGGCGCCCAAATCAGTCCCTTACCGGCCTTTGCATCGGGGCACGAGCCGCCTATAATGGTCGGTCTGCCCCGGCCCCGAGCCGGGTTTCTTCGTTGCCACCGGCCCAGGGCCGGTCCTGATCAGGAAACAGAATACCGTATGCCGAGCGTCCGGATAAAAGAGAACGAGTATTTCGATGCCGCCCTGCGGCGTTTCAAGCGGGCCTGCGAAAAAGCCGGCGTGTTGACCGAGTTGCGGCGCCGCGAGTTCTACGAGAAGCCGACCCAGGAGCGCAAAAGAAAGAAAGCGGCCGCCGTGAAGCGGCACCTGAAGCGTGTCTCCCGCGAGGCCGCCCGGCGCAAGCGCCTGTACTGATCCCGCCCGACCTCCCCTCCTGCAGTCGGACCGGCCGCTAATGTCACTCAAAGGCCAGATCCAGACGGACATGAAAGCCGCCCTGAAAACGGGCGACCGCGACCGGCTCAAGGTCGTGCGGATGTTGATGGCCGGTATCAAGCAGATCGAGATCGACAAGCGTGCCGAGCTGGATGACGCCGCGGTGCTGGGCGTCGTCGAGAAGATGGTCAAGCAGCGGCGCGATTCCGTTACCCAATTCCGCCAGGGCGGACGCGAGGACCTGGCCGCGATCGAGCTGGCGGAGATTGCCGTCCTCGAGGACTACCTGCCGGAGCCGCTCTCGGAAGCGGAGCTGAGCGCGCTGATTGACGCTGCCATCGCGGAGACCAATGCCTCCGGGATGCGCGACATGGGCAAGGTGATGGGCCGTTTGAAAAACGAAGTCCAGGGGCGTGCCGACATGGGCGCGGTAGGAGCAACGGTCAAGGCCCGCCTCGCCGGCTGACGAGCCCGCAAGCGGAGAATCCCCGGAATTTGCGCTGGCACTTCCGACCGTATTGACTATGCTTGCCGCATAGCCGGGCAAGACAATACCCACACGTCCCGGCAACGGGCGGATATCTCCAAGGTACGGGCGCCTGCCTGCGACTCACCGGAAGAAACACCAGCTACATCCAAGCAATGAGCGGCTTGATACCCCAGCACTTCATCGACGACCTGATCGCGCGAGCGGACATCGTCGAGGTCCTCGGGGCGCGCATCCCGCTCAGGAAGGCCGGCCGCGAGTACAAGGCCTGCTGCCCTTTCCACGACGAGAAGACGCCCTCCTTCACGGTCAGCCCGGCAAAGGGCTTTTATCACTGCTTCGGCTGCGGCGCGCACGGCACGGCGCTCGGCTTCCTCATGGAATACGAGCACCTGAGCTTTCCCGACGCCGTGGACGCGCTGGCGCACGCGATGGGCCTGGAGGTGCCCCGCGAGCAGAGCCAGCGTCCCGTCCGCCGGCACGACGAGCTGTACGCGCTGATGGGCGAGGTGCAGCGGCATTTCGAAATCCGCCTCAAGGAGCACGCCCCGGCGGTCGCCTACCTGAAGAAGCGCGGCATCGACGGCGCGACGGCGAAGCGCTACGGGCTTGGCTACGCACCGGCGGGTTGGAGCGGGCTGCTCGACAAATTCGGCACCGGCGCCGGCGCGATCGAGCGGCTGCTGGAAGCCGGCCTCGTCATTCGCCGGGACAACGGCAGCCATTACGACCGGTTCCGCGACCGGCTGATGTTCCCGATCCGCGATTCACGCGGGCGGGTGATCGGCTTCGGCGGGCGGGTCATGGGCGATGACGAGCCGAAATACCTGAACTCGCCCGAAACGGCCCTGTTCCACAAGGGGCGCGAGCTCTACGGGCTCTACGAGGCCCGCCAGGCGCTGCGCAACATCGAGCGGCTGGTGGTGGTGGAGGGCTACATGGACGTGATCGGCCTGGCACGATTCGGCATCGACTTCGCGGTGGCGACGCTCGGCACGGCGACCACGGACGAGCACCTGAACCGGCTGTTCCGGCTCGCCGACGACGTCGCCTTCTGCTTCGACGGCGACCGCGCCGGCCGGGCGGCCGCGTGGAAGGCGCTGGAAACGGCGCTGCCGCAGGTACGCGAAGGCCGGCAGGTCCGCTTCGTGTTCCTGCCGGAGGGCGAGGATCCGGATTCGTTCGTGCAGCGGCACGGGGCGGCGGCCTTCGAGGCGGAGCTCGGACGCGGCCTGACGCTTTCGGAGTTCTTCATCGACGAGCTCGCGAAGCAGGCCGATCTCGACTCGGTGGACGGCCGGGCGCGCCTGGCGGAGCTCGCGCGCCCGCTGCTGGCCCGCATCCCGCCCGGGGTGTTCCGGGAGCTGTTGGTCGGACGGCTCGCGGAGACCGTAGGGCTGCCCGCCGCCAAGCTGGGCGCGCTTCTCGACAGCGGCGCGGCCGGGAACCGGCGCCAGGGCCGCTTGTCGGAACAGTCGCGGCCCCCCCGCCGCCCCGCGAGCCGCTTCACAGCCGGCAAGCCGTCGGTGGTGCGGCGGGCAATCACCCTCCTCCTGCACCACCCGGATGCCGCACGCGACCTCGATGTCGAACGCCTGGGGGGCGTCACACGGCCCGGCATCGACCTGCTGCGGGACCTGATTGAAACCGTGCAGGCGCGCCCCGATATCACGACCGCGGGCCTGCTCGAGCGCTGGCGCCACCACGCGGAGGGGCGCCACCTGGGCAAGCTCGCCGCGGTCGAGATGCCGCCGCCCGAGGATTTCGATCCCGCCGCGGAGCTGGCCGAGTGCCTGGCCCAGCTCGCCGCCGCCGGGCTCCGCGAGCGCATCCAGGTTCTTATTGAAAAAGAACGACTTGGCTCCGCCTCGGAGGACGAAAGGACGGAGCTGCGCACGCTCGTGGCCGAACGGCGGAGTGTGCTGAACTGAGGGATAATTCTGGATTGGACTCGGTCCAATGGGTATACTTGATCGTTTGCATTTTTTTTCATGGAGACCTGATTCTTGAGCGAGAAACGCGCAAAACTGAGCGGGAACAAGCAGACTCAGCAGCTGAAGGATTTGATCGCCCGGGGCAAGGAGCAGGGGTACCTGACGTACGCGGAGGTGAATGATCACCTGCCGAGCGGCATCGTCGATCCCGAGCAGATCGAAGACATCGTCAACATGATCAACGACATGGGCATCGCGGTGCACGAGAAGGCGCCGGACGCCGAGTCGCTTCTGTTGTCGGACGCCGCTGTCTCCAACGACGACGACGACGCGGCCGAGGAAGCCGAGGCCGCCCTCGCGAGCGTCGACGCCGAATTCGGCCGCACCACGGACCCCGTGCGCATGTACATGCGCGAGATGGGCACGGTCGAGCTCCTGACGCGCCAGGGCGAAATCGAGATCGCGAAGCGCATCGAGGACGGCCTGAACCAGGTCAAGTACCACATGGCGCACTTTCCGCCGACGCTCGAGCGCCTGCTCGAGGTGTACGACTCGGTCGCGGCCGGCGAGACCCGCATGCAGGATTTCGTCGTCGGCTTCTTCGACCCGAACGCGCCCGACGAGATCAAGTCGCCAAATGCCAAATCGGACGACGATGACGATGCCGACGAGGAAGTCGCGGACACCGGTCCGGATCCCGACGAAGTCGCCGCGCGGGTCAAGAACATCCGGCGTCTCTACAAGCGCGCGCTGACGTTCCTCGAGAAGCACGGCGCCCGCGACAAGAAGACGGAGAAGGTTCGCGCCGAGCTGGCCGACCAGGTGATGGAGCTGAAGCTCGCACCGAAACTTACCGAGGCGTTGGTAAAGAACCTGCGCGCGTCCGTTGCCGTGATCCGCACGCAGGAGCGGCAGGTGATGCAGCTCTGCGTTCGCGACGCCGGCATGCCGAAGAAGGATTTCCTGGCGAGCTTCCCGAAAAGCGAGACGGATCTCCAGTGGATCGACAAGCACATCCGCGCCAAGCGCAAGCACTCCTCGACGCTCGCGAAGCTGAAGGATGACGTGCTGCGCGCGCAGCGCAAGCTGATCGCCGTCGAAACGCTGACGAACCTGAAGATCGCCGAGATCAAGGAGATCAATCGCCAGATGTCGATCGGCGAGGCGAAGGCGCGCCGGGCGAAGAAGGAGATGGTCGAGGCGAACCTGCGCCTCGTGATCTCGATCGCGAAGAAGTACACCAATCGCGGGCTGCAGTTCCTGGACCTGATCCAGGAGGGCAACATCGGCCTCATGAAAGCGGTCGACAAGTTCGAATACCGCCGCGGCTACAAGTTCTCGACTTACGCCACGTGGTGGATTCGCCAGGCGATCACGCGCTCGATTGCCGACCAGGCGCGGACGATCCGCATCCCGGTGCACATGATCGAGACGATCAACAAGCTGAACCGCATCTCCCGCCAGATGCTGCAGGAGATGGGCCGCGAGCCGATGCCGGACGAACTGGCCGAGCGCATGGAAATGCCGGAGGACAAGGTCCGGAAGGTCCTGAAGATCGCGAAGGAGCCGATCTCGATGGAAACCCCGATCGGGGACGACGAGGATTCGCATCTCGGCGACTTCATCGAGGACCAGACGGTGCACTCGCCGGTCGAGTCGGCAACCTCGGAAGGCCTGAAAGAGACCACGCACTCGGTCCTCGCGGGCCTCACGCCGCGGGAAGCCAAGGTCCTGCGCATGCGCTTCGGTATCGACATGAATACCGACCACACGCTGGAGGAAGTCGGCAAGCAGTTCGACGTCACCCGCGAGCGCATCCGCCAAATCGAGGCCAAGGCCCTGCGCAAGCTGCGCCACCCGACCCGCTCGGACCAGCTTCGCAGCTTCCTGATAGAAGACTGACGCCCTACCCGCAGGCGGGCTCCGGCGATTGCCGCTGGAGCCCGCCGTCGCGGGCGGCCGGACAAACCGCGAAACCTCGCGGGCAAGTTTCGGCTAGAATGATCGACAACGTTGGGCCTGTAGCTCAGTTGGTTAGAGCAGGGGACTCATCAAATGGTGCGTTCGTACCGCAAGGTACGAATCGAACGGGATGAATTCAGGGAAACCTTAACGGCACGGCCGATGGCAACCCTGAGCCAAGCCGGCGGTACACCGCCGGAAGGTGCAGAGACTACCTGAGAGCTTCAGTGCTCTTGATGACAGGCTAGAGCGTCCCGCCCCTCGGCAAACCGAGGGTGATGAGATAGTCCACTCCGTTCGGAAACGAACGGGCTTAAGTGAATCCCTTGGTCGTAGGTTCGAGTCCTACCGGGCCCACATTCTCACCTATTCGCAAAGACGGGACTTGCTGCCGGGAATGCCCCGGTCACAGCCACGGACCGACCGCGCAAACCTCAGATTGCTTGTGAATACCGCTGCGCGCTTTCCGCGGCGGGCGCTGGCTCGATATAGCGATCGAAGCACATGGCGATGATGCGCAGCAGGAAGCGGCCGCGCGCGGTGGCGGAGATGCCCGTTGCGTGCATGGCCAGTAACCCGTCCTCGGCCAGTTGCCGGAGCCGCGGCAGGACCTCGGCGAAGTAGGCGTCGAACTCGATCCCGAAGCGCCGCTCGACCGCTTCGATGTCTATGCTGCCCTTGCACATGAGCTGCGCGATGACGTCCGCACGCAGCGCGTCATCGAACGTCAGCACGAGCCCGCGCCAGACAGGAATCCTGCCGGCATCGACGGCGTTCTCCCATGCCGGCAGCTCGCGCGGGCTCTGGCTGTAGCTATCGCCGATACGGCTGATGGCGCTCACGCCGAGTCCCACGAGGTCGCATTCCGCATGCGTTGAATAGCCCATGAAGTTGCGATGGAGCCCGCCCCGCGACAGTGCGAGCGCGAGATCGTCCTCCGGCAGTGCGAAGTGGTCCATGCCGATGTAGCAGTACCCCGCTGCCGTCAGCCGATCGACCGCCATGCCGAGCAGGCGCAGGCGCGTTTCCGCGTCCGGAAGATCCTCGGCCCTGAGCTGGCGCTGCGCCTTGAACAGCTTCGGCAGGTGAGCATAGCCGTACACCGCCATGCGATCGGGCCGAAGCGCCACGACCGTGTCCAGCGTGCGCTCGAAACCGGCGCAGGACTGGCGCGGCAACCCGTAGATGAGGTCCACGTTCACGGAGCGAAACCCTGCCCGCCGGCAATCGTCGATGACGGCGGCGGTCTCCTCGACGCTTTGGACGCGATTGACCGCGCGCTGCACCTCGGGGTCGAAATCCTGCACACCGATGCTCGAGCGGTTGAAGCCGGCCTGCGCGTAGGCAGCAATATCGCCGGGGGCGACGTGCCGCGGATCGAGCTCGATCGAAAAATCCCGCTCGGTCACCTCGCCGAAGCTGAACCGCTCCCCGAGCTTCTCCACGATGCTCCCAAGCTGTTCCGGCGCCAGGAAGTTCGGCGTGCCGCCGCCGAAGTGGAGCTGCACGACCGGCCGGTCGCGGTCGAAGAGCGGCGCCACGTGCTCGATCTCGGACAACAGCCGAGCGACGTAGCGGCGGCCCTTCGCGGGATCGCGCGTGATGATTCGGTTGCAACCGCAGTAGAAACAAGGGCTGTGACAATAAGGCACATGCACGTACAGCGACAGCGGGCGCGGAATCAGCTCCTGGTTGCTGCGCCTTGCCTGCTCCAGGAACTCGCGCTCTCCAAAGCCCGGGTCAAACAGCGGCGCGGCCGGGTACGAGGTGTAGCGCGGACCTGGCCGGTCGTAGCGGCGCACGAGCGCGGGATCGAAGATGGCGGCCTGGTACATGCGGCCATGCTGCCCCTGCGCGCCGCCGGCCGTCTTGACCTGGATCAAGGCACCACGTTTCCACCGGGTCTAGTGTCCTGGATCAGCAGTCCGTTTACGAAAAACCATTCAGGGCGCTGAGCATCTCCGCGCGGAGCGGGAGTCATACAATGCAACGACTAATCGATCTCTTCCTCTCGGTCGTGGCAAGCATCGTCGGGTTTGCGTTGTCGTGGCCTTTCTGGCGCGACTTCGAGTACTGGCCGGAGTCGCGGATCGCGTGGCAAGTCTACTTCCTGCTCGGTTTCGTGCTGGCGGTCTACGTGTTCTACGTTTTCCTGGGCGCGGTGAGAACGCTGTTCCTGCACGACGCCTGGTCGCGTGAGACGCAGGGCGCCGACGCGGAGAACGCCGAGAGGAACCGGCCATGAGCTGCCGCGAAGGAGAGCGCTGCGTCGAAGGCCGCAAGCGGCTGCGAGCGCTGCTGGTACTGGGCGTCATGCTGGTGGGTTTCATCGTGCTGTCGGCCTTCTCGTTTCTCGGTGCGCGCGGGCAGGCGACTCCGGATGAGTTTCGCTTCGGGGAATACCAGGCAACCGACGGCAAGCGTGTGCTCCAGGCCTACAACTGCATGGGGTGCCACACGATCGTCGGCAACGGTGCCTATTTCGCGCCCGACCTGACCGACGTGTACGAGAAAGCCGGGCCCGCCTGGCTCGCGGCCTTCCTCCCTTCGGCTGGCGGATGGCCGACCGAAGCTGCCCTGAACGTCCAGCTCGCCGACCCGGCGATCAGCGCCGACGCGGGAGTCGCCTCGCTGGAAGAGTATTACGCCAGCTTCCCCGCGGCGCGGGCCCGCATCGAGCGGCGCGGCGGCGGCACGACCCTGATGCCGAACCTGCCGTTCACCCGCGACGAAGTCGGCCAGCTCATCGCTTACCTCAAGTACACCTCGGCAATGAATACCGAAGGCTGGCCCCCCGAGGTCAGGACCGGCAACCTGGAACAGCGCCTCTCGCTCGCGCGCCGCGCGCACCCGGCACTCGGCACCGGCGCGCTCCCGGCGGCCGCACCCGTCACGACGGCGGACAATTCCGGGGGCGCAAGCGTTGCGGACCTGGTCCGGCAGGGCAAGGAGCTGTCCCGCAACTACGCTTGCCTGTCCTGCCACGCCGCGGATGCCAGCCGGTTGGTGGGTCCCGGATGGGGCGGCCTGTACGGCTCGACGGTTTCGCTCGCGGATGGCACTGCCCTGACCGTCGACGAGGCTTACCTCACTGAATCGATACTCCATCCGAATGCTCATATCGCCGAGGGTTACCCGCCCGGCCTGATGCCCACCTACGAGAACCAGCTCGACGAAGGTGAAGTCGCGGCCATCGTCGCCTATATCCGTTCCCTGGAGCAGCCGTGATGCAGATCCAGTACGATACCCAGCGCCTGAGCCTGCGCTTCTTCATGCTCATGCTCGTGCTGTTCCTTGCGCAGGTCGTTTTCGGGCTGATCCTCGCGCTGCAGCACGCCGACCCGACGTTCCTCGCCGGAACGCTCAACTTCAACGTCGTCCGTGCCGAGCACCTGAACCTCGGCATCCTGTGGATCATTGCCGGTTTCATAGGCGCGATCCTGTTCGTCGGGCCGCTGCTTTCGCACCGCGAACTGGCGGCGCCGTGGCTGATCAAGCTGCTGTTCTGGGCTTTCCTGCTGACGGTGTCCTGGAACTTCCTGAGCCAGGGGCTCGCGGCCCGGGGCGTCGCCGGCTGGTGGGCGGGCCAGCCCTGGTTCCAGGAAGGGCTCGAGTACCTCGAAGCCGGCCGCATCACCGACCTCGTCGTGCTCATCGGTTTCTCGATACTCGCGTACGTGGTGATCCGCACGTTCCCGCCCGTGCGCGAATGGAACGAGATTCACTGGGGACTCGGGATCGGCGTCATCGCGCTGGCCGCGATCTGGGTGTTCGGCCTGTTCTACGTGCCGCGGCTCGACCTGCAGGAGTACTTCCGCTGGTTCGTGGTGCACTACTGGGTCGAAGGCGTGTGGGAGGTGATTCACATCTCGCTCGTCGGATTCCTGCTGGTGCTGCTGTTCAAGGTCGACGTCAAGTCGGTCGGGTTTGCGGTGTTCTGGGGCGTCGTGCTGGTGTGGCTGTCCGGCCTGATCGGCAACGCGCACCACTATTTCTGGATCGGCACGCCGGAGTTCTGGCAGTTCTGGGGCTCCCTCTTCAGTGCCCTGGAGCCGCTGCCGCTCGTGTTCTGCTTCTGGCACGTGTACCTCGATGCGCACCAGAACAGCAAGCCGCTGGAAAACGCGCCGGCCTTCTATTTCATTCTCGGATCGGTGGTGCTGGAACAGGTAGGGGCCGGCATCCTGGGGTTCAGCATGACCTTCGCGCTCACCAACGCCTGGTCGCACGGCACCTGGGTGACGCCGGCCCACGCGCACCTGGCGCTGTTCGGCACCTTCGGCATGCTCGGCCTGGGCGCCGCGTACTACGCCGTTCCCACGATCCGCAAGCTCAGGAACTTCGACCAGCGTTTGGGCAAGCTGGGGTTCTGGCTCGTCTTCGCCAGCATCCTCGGCATTGCCTTCGCCTTCGCCATCGGCGGGACGATGCAGGTGTTCGTGACCCGCACGCTGGGACTGGACTGGTACGGCGGTGACGTGTTCCCGATGATGACCTTCTACCAGTTCCTCGTACCGCTATTCGGGCTGGTGTTCCTGCTCGGCGCGGCGATTATCGCCTTCGACCTGGTGACCATGGGTGCGCGCGCGCGAAGCACGTCTGCTTTCGCAGAGCTGCGGCAGGCCACGGGGTGGGGAGGCCGGTTGAGCGGCTTCGAGGCCGGGATCTGGCTGATGGGCATGTGGCTGTTCGGCGGCATCATCACGCTGGGACTGCTCGCCTTCAACTTGCCGCGGGTACGCTTGGAAGGCGATCCCACCCTGCCCTACCTGCTGGCGTGGGTCGGCTACAGCGGCCTCCTCGCCGTTACACTGCTGTTCGTCTGGCGTTTCCTCGCCTCGCTGGAAGGCCGCGTGGCGACGTCACGGGCCGGTGCGCAGGGCTTGCCCGAAGGTGCCGTTGCCGCCTGAGCGCGCACAGTTGGTTTGCCTGGTGCCGGTCCGCCGCCCGGCCTCGATCATTGATTTCGGCAAAACACACCGCATCTCTGCAGATGTCAACGTGCGAATAATCTGCCCGCAAGGAGGCAAACATGAAACGCAAAGCGTCGGCCGTCTGGCAAGGCGGCCTGAAAGACGGCAAGGGAACCATCTCCACCGACAGCGGTGTACTCAAGGAAACGCAGTACTCCTTTGCAACCCGCTTCGAAAGCGGCAACGGCACCAATCCGGAAGAGCTGATCGCCGGCGCCCACGCCGGCTGCTACTCGATGGCGCTGTCGCTGGTGCTCGGCCAGTCGGGCGTAACCCCCGAGCGTATCGCCACGACGGCGACCGTCACCATCGAGCCGGACGACGGCGGTTTCAGCATCACGGCGGTGCACCTCGACGTCACGGCGAAGATTCCCGGCATCGACAAGGACGCTTTCCTGAAAGCCGCCAACGGCGCCAAGGACGGATGCCCGGTGTCGAAGGTCCTGAACGCCGCTATCACGCTCGACGCAAAACTCGAGTCGTAACAGGATCCTTTGCCTGGCAGTTGGGGCACCAGTACAGCCGCCTTGAAGCGGCTGTGCGGCGCCGCACGGCGGTTCCGCAGCGGTAGCACGGTTGACCCTCCCGGCCGAAAACCGCGAAACGATAGTCGCTGCGCGATAAGCCCTGTTTCTCCAGCGTCCTGGCCCGGGCCGGGGGATTGGTGATACCGCCGGTCCGGTAGGAGCGTTCGACAACGATCACCGTGCTGCGGCCCAGGCGGCCGACGGCGCCGGCGCCGAGGTCTCGCGGGCGCGCGTCCGGCGCCACGCGCGCATGGAACAGGATCTCCGAGCGCAGGTAGTTGCCGATGCCGGCGAGGAAGGCCTGGTCGAGGTACAGCGACTCGAGAGCGCGCCCGCAAAAGCGCGGGCTGCGCAGCCGCTCCGCGACGTCCTTCCCGGTCACTCCCCCCGCGAGCACGTCGGGCCCGGCCCGACTCAGGAACGGGTGTCGCGCCAGCCCGTCGTCATCGAGCACGTCGATATCCGATGCGCTGTACAGCAGGGCGCTGAGGGCCGCCGTATGGAGCGCCGCGCGGAGGCTGCGGTTGGTTTCCGGCAGCTTGCCGCGTTCGCAGATGAACCAGCGACCATAGAGCTGGTTGTGCGAGTACATTGTCAAGCCGATGTCGAAACGGATCAGGAGCGCCTTGCCGTGCGTATCCACGGCGTCCACGATCGAGCCGGCCAGTATGGCGCCAAAGCGCGCGAGGCGCGGTAACCCGAATGAGACCGCTTCCAGGCGCTGGCCCGCCAAGGCCCCGGAGAGTTGGTCGGCCACGCGCCGGATCTCGGGCCCCTCAGGCATCTTTCGTTTGCAGCTTGCGGACCACGGGAGACCATTGTCGGCTTTGCTGGCGGCCCCCCGCCTGACCTGGATCAAGAACCTTCGCACCGGCGCCGCGCATACTGGCAATGTACCCTGTTTCCCTAGCGGGAAGGAGCACGGACAATGAGCCAGCCCGGCGCCGGGGCCTTGCCGCAGGACGATACTTGCGGGATTGATATCGAAGACGACGGCTTCGTGGTCGACGCCGGCCTCCTTGCGCAACTTCTCGATGTACCGGCATCCGAGGTCCAGGCCTTCTTGCGCGAAGGCCGCATCACCAGCATCAGCGAGAAAGGCGTCGGGGAACACGCCGACCAGTTTCGCCTCACGTTCTTCCACGGCAAGCGTCGCGCCTGCATCCGCGTCGATACGTCGGGCAAGGTGATCTCCCGGTCCATCATCGATTTCGCCAGCGGCGCTGCCTCACGCGCAATGAGCCGCGCTTGACGCCACACTTCGTGAACGGGACCATTGTCGCGCTTCCGATGCACGTCCTGGCCGCCCGCGCGGCGGAATCCACCAGTGAGCACCGGAATCGACCCGAGGACCCGCCCGCGGGCCTCGCGAAAGCGCGGAATGCCACGCCAGGGAATCCGCACAACGAATAAGGCACGCGGAGCGCGCACATGAGTTACTTCCTGGACCAGCTCGCCTTTTTCCGCCGTGAGAAGACCGGGTTCTCCGGCAGCCATGGCATGACCACCAACCAGAGCCGCCGCTGGGAGGATTCCTACCGACAGCGCTGGCAGCACGACAAGGTCGTCCGGTCCACGCACGGCGTGAACTGCACCGGTTCCTGCTCCTGGAAGATCTACGTCAAGAACGGGCTCGTGACCTGGGAAACCCAGCAGACGGACTACCCGCGCACGCGGCCCGGCATGCCGAACCACGAGCCGCGCGGCTGCGCGCGCGGCGCGAGTTTCTCCTGGTACATCTACAGCGCCAACCGGGTGAAGTACCCGATGATCCGCCGGCGCCTGGTCGAGCTCTGGCGCGCGGCGCGCGCCGAGCATGCGGACCCGGTGGAGGCTTGGCGCGCTATCCAGGAAGACCCGGACAAGGTCCGGAGCTACCGCGAACGCCGGGGCCTCGGCGGTTTCGTGCGCGCGCGCTGGGAAGAGGTCAACGAGATCATCGCGGCGGCGAATGTATACACGATCGAACGCTGGGGGCCGGACCGGGTGGTCGGGTTTTCGCCCATACCGGCCATGTCGATGGTGTCCTACGCCGCCGGCACGCGCTACTTGTCCCTGATCGGCGGCACTTCCTTGAGCTTCTACGACTGGTACTGCGACCTGCCGCCGGCAAGCCCCCAGACCTGGGGTGAGCAGACCGACGTGCCGGAATCGGCGGACTGGTTCAACTCCACGTTCCTGATGA
>CBFGSB010000037.1:0-21096 GCA_965651325.1 uncultured Chromatiales bacterium
CGCGGTGCCGCCAGCCCCGGCCGTAAGGCGTTCATGAACGATGCGCATACCGTCCCCATCACCTTACGGTACCACAGCGCCTCATTCCCGAGGCACGGGCACGACATTATTCCTCGGGCACGACCTTCAGATTGATCTCAACGTTGAGCTCGCTGTGCAAATGCACCCCGACCACGAAATCACCCGGCTCGTGGATCGGCCCTTCCGGCATGCGGATCTCGCTGCGCGCGACCTCCACCCCGACCTTCGAGAAGGCCTCCGCGATGTCCACCGGCCCCACCGAGCCGTACAGCTTGCCTTCCGGGCCGACGTTCGCCGGGATGACGAGCTGCATGCCGCGAACCAGGTCCGCGCGCGCCTTCGCCGCGGCGAGCTCTTCGGCGGCCGCCTTCTCCAGCTCCTGCCGGCGGGCCTCGAACTCCTTGATGTTCTCGGGCGTCGCGAGCGCCGCCTTGCCGGCCGGCAGCAGGTAATTCCGCCCGTACCCGGCTTTCACGTTGACGAGATCGCCGATGTCGCCGAGGTTCTCAACGCTGTCCAACAAAATTACGTTCATGTTTCACCTGTCGTAGTGCGCAAAACTTGTCAATCGGCCGGCGCCGCCATGCGGGACCGGAAACGGAACCACGCGTCGGCATAGCCGGTCACCGCCAGCGCCAGTATGAGCATGGCGTTCAACAGCGGAACCAGGGCGTAGACCAGCACCACCACCCAGACCGGCACCCGGCCTTCCGCGTACAGCCAGTGCACGATCGCCAGCCCCTGCAGCCAGAATACCGCAAACGCGACGAAGGCGAGGTTCTCCAGCCACACCATCCCCGTCAGGACCGAGACCACTGACGAGACCGCCATTATGACCGCCAGCACGCGACCGAAATTCAAGTCGCAAAACCGGCCAAAAGGCGCATTCTGGCCGGGCAGGGTCCGGAAGGCGCCGTAACCGAACAGCAGCACCACCGCGTATAGCGACCAGCTCGACACGACCGTGAGCATGGTCATCTGCGGCGCGAACAGTTCCCGCTGCTCGTACAGGACCGCCGCATTCTGCGTGAGGCCCATCGCGCGGAACGCTTCCGATACCTTCGCCAGCGCCTCCATCCAGAAGGCCACCGGGTCGCCCACGATCACGAAGAACGCAATGGTCCCGACGATGGCCGCGATGACGGAGGTCTGCAGGCTCAGCGTCAGCGACCGCCCGCGCCGGGTCAGCGCCGCGAGCAGCATCACCGGGAGCCAGATCACCATCGCGTTCACCAGCACCTGGGACACGGGAGCGCTGACGATCAGCGAGCTCACCGCCAGGATGGCGACGGCGACGGCACCCTGCACCGTCGCGGGCGCCGGACCCTGCTGCAGCACCAGTAGCGCCATGACGGTACCGCTGATGATCTGCGCGAGCGGCAGCAGCATCGGACTCGGCAACAGCAGCGTCCCGGTCAGGCCGATGATGGCGTTCTGCGGCCGAGCCACCAGCCACGCGGCAATCGGTCGCATGGCCGCTTTTAGGGTCTAGTGCCGATCGGTGTACGGCAACAGCGCCAGGTACCTGGCCCGTTTCACCGCGGTCGAGAGCTGGCGCTGGTAGCGCGCCTTCGTGCCCGTGATGCGACTGGGTACGATCTTGCCGGTCTCGGTGACATAGGCTTTGAGCAGCGCGAGATCCTTGTAGTCGATCTCCTCGATGCCCTCGGCGGTAAAGCGGCAGTATTTCCGTCTGCGTGAATATCGGCTCATGGTCTTGTCCTTCAGGCCGCGGCGTTGCCGGCTTCGTCCTTGTCGCCGGCTTTGCCGGTCCCGTCGCCCGAGGCGGCGTCGCTGCCCTCGTCGCTCTTCGCGGCTTCCTCGGCCGCCATGGCGGATTCCGCCGCGGCCTTGGCATCACGGCGCTTCTGCGACTCGCGCTCTTTCGCCTTCTCTTCCTCCACGGCCACCGCCATCGGCGAAGGTTCCGTGACCGCCTTGTTGCGGCTGATGATGAGGTGGCGCAGGACCGCGTCGTTGAAGCGGAAGGCGCTGCGGATTTCCTCGATGGCGTCGTGGTTGCACTCGACGTTCATCAGGACGTAGTGCGCCTTGTGAGCCTTGTGGATCGGGTGGGCGAGCTGCCGCCGGCCCCAGTCCTCGGTGCGGTGCACGCCGCCCCCGGACCCGGTGACGATGCCCTGGTACTTCTCCACCATGGCCGGCACCTGTTCGCTCTGGTCCGGGTGGACCAGGAACACGATTTCATAATGTCTCATGTTGTTCCCTTACGGATTACAGCCTCCCGGAACCTCCGGTGAGGCAAGGGGTCCCCGCCTTTGACGGGGACGCGCATCCTACCCAAGCGCAGGCCGCGAGGCAACCTGCGCGCCGTCAGCGCTGAGCTCGCTGCCGGACGGCCTCGTACAGGCAGATACCGCAGGCAACCGACACGTTCAGGCTCGAAACGCTGCCGTGCATCGGCAGGCGGACCAGCGTGTCGCAGCGCTCGCGGGTTGCCTTGCGGAGCCCTCCGTGCTCCCCGCCCAGGACCAGCGCCAGCGGCTGGGAGAGATCGGCCTCGAACAGGCTGGCCTCGGCGGCGTCGCTGGTGCCGATCACGCGAACCCCGTACTCCTTGAGCCAGCCGAGCACGCGGCCGATGTTCGGCACCGGGGCGAACGGAAGAACTTCCGCCGCGCCGGCGGCGACCTTGCTCGCGGCAGGCCCCAGGCCCGCGGCGCCATGCCGCGATGCGACCACGACATCGACCCCGGCGGCATCCGCCGTGCGCAGGCAGGCGCCGAGGTTGTGCGGGTCCTGGATGCCTTCGAGGACCAGCAGCAGGAGCGGCTTGGCGTCTCCGTCCGTCAGTTGGCGTTCCACCAAGGTTCGCAGGCCGGCCTCGTCCAGCATCGTACTGCGGCGGATCTCGGCGACGATACCCTGGTGCCGCGCGTCGCCCGAGAGTTGCTGCAGGCGACCGCGGTTCGCCGGCTTCACCTCGATGTCCAGCGACCGGGCACGCTTGATGGCGGCCTCGACCCGCGGGTTTGCGGTCTGGTACTCCGCGTACAGTGCACGCACGTCCTCGGCGCGGCTGGTCAGGAGCTGCTCCACGGCGCGCAGGCCGGCCACGTAGCGGGACTTGCTCACGGCTCGCTCCCGGTCACCCGGCCCGGCGGCCGCCGCCTTTCTTGCGGCGCAATGCAAACGAGCGGCCCTGCCGCCCTTTGGCCGGGCGCTCGTCGCCGAGGCGGAAGTCGATGCGCCGATTCTCGACGTCCACCTTCGAGACGACGACCCGCAGCGGCTCCCCGAGGCGGTAGCGGTTACCGCTGCGCTCGCCCACCAGGGACTGGGTGCCGGCGTCGTACCGGTAATAGTCGCTGGTCAGGCTCGATACGTGCACGAGACCGTCAATGGCAAGGTCCGCAAGCTGCACGAACACGCCGAAGTTGGTGACGCCGGTGATGATACCGTCGTATTCCAGCCCGACCTTGTCTTCCATGAACTGGCATTTGAGACGCGCCTCGACGTCGCGCGTCGCGTCTTCCGCCCGGCGCTCGTGCGCCGAGCAGAGCGTTCCGAGCCGCTCCATCTCGCCCGGGGAGTAGCGGTACTTGGCGGGCTTGCCACCCTGCAGGATGTGCCGGATCGCCCGGTGTACCAGCAGGTCCGGGTAGCGCCGGATGGGCGAGGTGAAATGGGCGTAGGTTTGGAGCGCGAGACCGAAGTGGCCGATGTTCACCGGCGTGTATTCGGCGTGCATCAGCGAGCGCAGCATCGCCAGCGCAATCGACTGCGCGTCCGGCCGGTCGGCGACCTGCGAGGCGAGCTGGTTGTAGTGGCGCGGCTCGACGTGCTCCGGGTGCGGCACCTTCAGGCCGAGCCCGAGCAAATACTGGCGCAGGTCGTCGAAGCGGTCCGGATCGGGCCGCGCGTGCACGCGGTACAGGCCCGGGATGCGGTGCTTTTTGAGGAACTTTGCCGCCTCGACGTTGGCGGCAATCATGCATTCCTCGATCAGGCGGTGCGCATCGTTACGCGGCACGGTCGCGATACGCTCTACCTCGCCGTCGCGATTCAGCTCGATGCGCGTCTGCGGAATATCCAGCTCGATCGCGCCGCGCCGGTGGCGCGCCGAGGCCAGCGCCTTGTACAAGCCGTGCAGGTGCGACAGCGGGCCGTGCAGGGATTTCGCGACCGATGAGCGCTTGTTGCCGGTGAGGTGGTCGTTCACCTCGCTGTAGGTCAGGCGCGCGTGCGAGCGTATCAGGCCTTCGAGGAACTTCGAGCGCGTGACGCGACCGCTCGCGTCGATGCGCATGTCGCACACCATGCAGAGACGGTCGACTTCCGGGTTCAACGAGCACAGGCCGTTGGACAGCACTTCCGGCAGCATCGGCACCACGCGGTCGGGAAAATACACGGAGGTGCCGCGCCGGACCGCTTCCTTGTCGATCTCGCTGCCCGGCTGCACGTAATGGCCGACGTCGGCGATCGCGACCAGGAGCCGCCAGCCGCTGCCGGCCGGCTCGCAGTAGACGGCATCGTCGAAGTCGCGTGCGTCGGCGCCGTCGATGGTCACGAGCGGCAGGTCGCGCAGGTCGATTCGGCCCTTCTTGTCGGCGGCGGTCACGTCCTTTTTGAACGATCGCGCCTGGCGCTCGACCTCTTGCGGCCATACGTTCGGGATCGCGTAGGCGTGGATGGCGATGTCCGTCGCCATGCCTTTTTGCTCCGGCGCGCCGATGATGCGCACGACGCGCCCGGTCGCCTGCTGCACGTCGGTCGGGTAGTCGAGAATGCGGGCAACGACGATCTGCCCCGGTTTCGCGGCGCCCCACTCGCCGTCCGGGATGAGCACGCGATGCGCGATTTTCGGGTTGTCGGGTACCACGATGCCGATGCCGCGCTCGCGGACGAACTGGCCGGCGACCTCCTGGATGCCGCGTTCCAGGATCTCCACCAGGCGCGCCTCCGGTTTGCCGCGGCGGTCGCGGCCCACGATGCTGATGGCAACGCGATCGCCGTCGAAGAGCGAGCGCATCTCGCGCGGTGAGAGGTAGGCGTCCTCGCCGCCGTCGTCCCGCAGCACGAAGCCGAAGCCGTCGCGGTGCCCGATGACCGTGCCGGTGATCAGCTCCAGCTTCTCGATGAGGCAGTATTCGCCGCGCCGGTTCTCGATGACCTGGCCGGCGCGCACCATGCGATTGAGGGTATCCGCGAGGGCGGAACGCAGGCGAACGCCGCGGAGGTCGAACGCCGCTGCCAGGTCCTCCAGCCGCATCGGCCGCCCGGCATCCTGCAAACGCTCCAGGATTTCGGCGCGCCCGGGGACGGGATGCCGGTATTTGCCGGATTTACCGGCGGTTTTTCGTCGCTTGACCAATCGTTCTCGCTTTTGAAGTGCAAATCGGTGGCAGCCGGCCGGGCCAATTGACAGGCCGCGCCGGGTTTCTGTACAGTCCGCCACCCGCAAGGGCCGCACTATACGCGGTCTCGCCTGCCGAGGTGGCGGAATTGGTAGACGCGCTGGCTTCAGGTGCCAGTGGGGGAAACCCCGTGAAGGTTCAAGTCCTTTCCTCGGCACCATCCCGGCCGCCTCTCCCCCGCAACGCTCGCGCCGCCGGGAAACCCGCCTGGCAAGGGATGCGCGGCCTGGGCCTCTACAGCCAGTCCCGCCGCTTGAAATAGAGATACGGCAGCACCGCCGACGCCACCATCAGCCCAAGCGCGAACGGATAGCCGAAGACCCAGTCGAGCTCCGGCATGTGCTCGTAGTTCATGCCGTAGATCGAGGCAATCAACGTCGGCGGCAGGAACACGACGGCCGCGACGGAGAAAATCTTGATCGTGGCGTTCTGCTCGATGTTGATCATGCCGAGCGTCGCGTCGAGCAGGAACGTGATCTTCTGCGACAGGAAGTCGGCGTGGTCGGCGAGCGATCCCCCGTCGCGCGTCAGCGTCTTCAGCCGGGCCCGCACATCGCGCTCGCTTTTCCTCTCCAGCGTGTAGTGCGCAAGGAATCCGAACACGCGTTCGAGCGTGGCGAGGCTGTCGCGCACGTTCGAGATGAGGTCGCCTTTCAGCCCGATGTCTTCCAGCACTTTCTGGTAATCGAGATCCTTCCGCTTCTTTCCGTTCGGGTGCCGGAAAATACCGCCCGAGATGCGATCGATGTCGCGCCCTACCCGCTCGAGAACGTCCGCGAGCCGGTCGACGATCACCTCCAGCAGCGCGACGAGCACCGACTCCGGGCCCTCGCAGCCCATCGAGTTCTTCTCGGCCCGTAACGGGAAATTCCGGAACGCCTGCGGCTCGTGGTAGCGCACCGTGACCAGGGCCTTACCGGCGATGACGAAGGTGACCGGCGACATCTCCGGCACGTCGGCATCCGTCCTGGCCGGCAGGTTCGCGGTCATGAACGCCGCGTCCTGCTCATAGTACAACCGGCTGGAGGCCTCGATCTCGCCCATTTCCTCGCGGGTGGGCACGTTCACGCCGAGCTCCCGCTCCAGCAGCTCTTCCTCTTCCTTCGTCGGTTGGAACAGGTCGTACCACACCACGTGGCGGTCGCCCGGCGTATCGTCTCCCACGGGGACCAAACGGCCTTCCTCGGCGGCGAAACGCCGCATCATCCCTCGTTCCCCATGCACCAGCTCCCTCAATCCACCGGCTTTTTGTGCAAGTGCACCGGCTCGCCCTGGCCCCGTATGCGCAGGTTGAGCATCTCGACCAATACCGAGAATGCCATCGCGAAGTAAATGTAGCCCTTCGGAATGTGGAAATCGATGCCTTCGGCGATCAGTGCAATGCCGATCAGCAGCAGGAAGTTGAGCGCCAGCATCTTGACCGTCGGGTGCCGGTCGACGAAATCGCCGATGGGGCGCGCGGCGAACATCATCATCAGCACGGCAAGCACGATCGCGATGATCATCACCGGCACGTGCTTGGCCATGCCGACCGCCGTGATCACGGAATCGAGCGAGAACACGAGGTCGATGAGGCCGATCTGCAGTATCACTGCACCGAAGGTTGACACCTTGCGGCCGACTTCCTTGTCAGGCTTCGAGCCTTCCACGGCGTGGTGAATCTCGATCGTCGACTTTGCGAGCAGGAACAGGCCGCCGCCGATCAGGATCAGGTCGCGGCCCGATATCCCCACTCCGAGGACCTCGAACAGGTCGCGCTGCAGCCGCATGATCCACACGATCATGAGCAGGAGCAGGATGCGCATGCCCATGGCGAGCCCCAGGCCCACGATGCGCGCGCGTTGGCGCTGTGCTTCCGGCAGGTGCCCAACCAGGATCGAGATGAAGATGATGTTGTCGATCCCGAGGATGATCTCCAGCGCCGTCAGGGTCGCCAGTGCCACCCATGCTTCGGGCAGGGTCACCCACTCCATTCAATCGCTCCGGTCCATAAGCGGAAAAAACGCCGGTTGCGGATCGTAGCACGAGCCGCAAGGACGACCGGAGCCGGCCGGCTCCCCGCCGCTCTCAGTAGCCGGAATAGGGCAGCGACGCCTGGTAGGCGGCAAGGCGCTCCTCGTGGCGGGCGCGGTCCTCGATGGCGAGATCGATCTCCGCTTCGAGCTGGCCCGTGCGCTCGGCGAGCTCCTTCAGGTCCGCGAGCAGCAGAATCCGGTCCTGCGTGGTGGTCTCGTCGGCGATCAGGGCGGCTTCCTTCGATCGGATCAGCTCCTTGGTGCGCTCGAGTTCCTGCTGGCTCGCGTAGATGCGGTCGTTAGCGGCGTTTACATTCCCACGCAGCGTATGGAGCTCGACGCCGGCATGATAGCCGTCCAGGAAGCCCGGCTCGAGATCCGCCGCGCACACGCCCTGGTAGCGCCCCCCGTTGGAGCCGATGCTGAAACCGCGCGACGGCTGGCAATAGAGCCGCAAGCCCTCTTCGCGCCCCGCCCGGTAGGCTTCGAAGTCCGGCGTGTAGCCGTGCTCGGCGCAGGCACGCCGATGATCGCCCAGCCGGTCGGCCGTGTAGCCCAGCGATCCGTCCTCGTAGCCGACGGCACGCCAGTCACTCAGCGCGCATTCTTCCGCGCTCATGCCCGCACAGCCGCCGAGGGCGAGCAGCGCCAGGCCGAGCAGCGTTCCATGACGTCCGATCCGCATTGTGCGCTCCAAGGTGCGGCTTGAATTCTTCACCATAACAACCCGCCCGCGGCCGGGTTGTGTCGGCATTCACATTTGCGCCGGTGTCGATGCCGGCGCTGTGATCCGTATCACAGGACCGCCTCGCTGATCCCGCTAACCTGAATGGACGATCTCCAAAGCCATGGATGCGGCGGATGAATTTCGAGGCCATCAGCGGGGCGGCCGCCGTGGCGGTCGCGGGTTCCTTCATCTTCGCGGTCGTCGCCCGTTCCGGGCTGGCGCTTTCCCGCACGCGTTCCACGGCCGACCGGTTCGCGGCTGCGATCATGCCGGAAGCGGCGCAACGCTTCCGCGACCAGCTCGATACGCTGCGCCGCAAGCAGTCGATCCTGCTTGCCGCGGCGGGTGTGTTTGCCATCCTGTTTCCGTTTTCCTACGTGCTTGCGCCGGCGGCGCGCTTTCATGGCCTCGCGCTATGGCAGCTCATGCTCGCCGGCGCCAGCCTCGCGGCCGCCGCGGCCCTGGCCGTCACGCGCCTGGTGCGCGGCACGTTGGCAAAGCGCCGCCTCGAATTCGTGCGGGACGCCAACATCGCCATTGGCCAGGGACTGCACAAGCTCAGCGGCAATCTCAACCGCGTGTTCCACGAAGTGCCCTGCGGCGCCGGTGTCATCGACAACGTCATGGCGGGGCTGCACGGCATCTACGCGATCTACGTGATCGCGCGCCGCCCGGGGAGGCACAACCGCATCCGCGCGCAGGGCGAGCAACTGCTGTTCGCGCCGGGGAAGCACCGCATGGCGCTCGCGCCCTACGCCGAGCAGTCGGCCCTCCTCGAGCGGCAGCTCAGGAAGGCGCTGAAGCAGCCCCTCAAAGTGCGTACCGTCATCGCCGTGCCCGGCTGGGAAGTCGAAGAGCAGTCGGGCGACCATTGGCTGGTGGTCAACGAGCGCAGCCTCACCATGCTTCGCGGCTGGAAAGACAGCGAGGAGTTCCTCATGAACGAGGACGTGGAGCGGCTGCACGAGCTGCTGACGGAACGCTGCAGGCGTACCGCGCAGGATTGATTGCCTTACAGGGGCTCGAGGCGCGCCGCGAGTCGATCCTGGTCCAGCACCTCGTTCAGGTCGTCGGCGAGCTCGCGGCACGCGGCGATCACGCGCCGCCAGGTGCCGACCCGCTGCTCCTCGGTCATGCGCACGAAGTCGGTGCGGTCCGGCACCTTGCCCCCGGGCAGGCGGGCAATGAACGCCGCCGACGGGCTCACCAGCACGGTACGGTCGGTATGCAGCGGGTTGTGGCGCCGCCAGCGCAAACCCTTGTCGAACCAGCCCGGGATCAGGCGGTCGAAAAAATGCGGAAACAGCGTGAGGCGATCGGGCTCACCGAGGGGGAGGTCCAGATGGTAATCGATGATGCCGCCGTCCCGGTACACGCCCGCCGGCGCGCCCGGGATGTCGCGCACGCCGGTCAACACCGTCGGGATGGAGCCCGAAGCGATGATCGCCTCCACGAGGTTGTCCGGCGTCAGCGCAATGCGCTCGAGGGGAAAGCCGGTCGCGTTGTAGAACGGCGGCAGGTCGCGCGGGTCGTAGAACAGGCTGCGGCAAAAGAACGCGCCGAGGCTGCGGCGGCTGACCGCGTTCGCGAGCGCCGCGGCAAGCAGTCCCGACCACAGCGCCGGCCGGTAATCGCTGGCCGTCAGCAGGCGGCTGCGCACCGCCAGGATGTGCGTGCGGAAGTGCGGATGCGCCACGATCTCGGCCGTGCCGGTCTCCCCGAGCACGGAGGCCAGTATCTCGCGGCTCTTCCGCGTGACTTCGCCGGCCGTCGGGCGCGCGCTGTAGCTCTGCTCGAGATAAGCGGCCTCGAAGCGCTCGAGGGCCGCGAGCGGCGACTGCTGCGCATAGCAGGCGAAGCGCCACGCGCCAATGGAAGAGCCCAGCAGGTGCACGGGTCCCGCGAGCTTCGGCAGGACGCGCTCGATGATGATCCGGTCGAGCTGGCTCAGCACCAGCCATTTGGCGCCACCCGACGCGCCGGCGATGGTGCCGATCCGCTCTTCGGCGAAGCCCCGTTTCCGGATCTCCGCGTACGCCCCCGGCCCCGCCCGAAAGCGGAGCGGCCCCTTGTGGTCCGGCAAGTTGCAGCACTCTCTTGCGAAAAAGGATCCATTGTACAATCTGGCGGCACCCGGTTCCCAAGCCGTCCGTGTCGACTGAAGGCGGTGCCCGATGGCTGACCACGCCCACGCAAGCAAACTCTTCCTGGCGCTGGCCGTCTGCGGCCTCGGCTGCCTGCAGCAGGCCGAAGCACACAGCGTGCATCATCCCTTGTTCGTCGCGGAAAGCGGCACCGACAAAGGCGACTGCCGGGATCCTGGCGCGCCCTGCCGCACGCTCGGCTATGCGTTGTCCATGGCCGGCAAGGGCGCCGAGATCCGCGTCGCCGCGGGCACCTACGAGGTGGCCACGCCCGAGGTGCTGTTTCACCTCGTGAGCAATTCCGTCAACGTGCTGGGCGGCTACGCGCGAGGGGACAGTTTCAAGCTCGACGGACAAGGCGCTACCACGTTGACGGGCGTGCCGCAGGAATACCGGACCCTGCTCGAAGCGCGCGGCTTCGACGTGATCGCGGACACCAAGGGACTGGATGCCGCGCAGGCCGCAAAGGCCGGCGACATGCTCGACGTCTACGACCGCCTCAAAGCCGGCGCGGCCGCCGCCGACTGTACCGGCGGCATGGCAGGCGACCTGCCGTGCGACGCTGTGGACCTGCTGGCGCACGTCGCCTTCAACGACCTGCGGGCCGGCTCCGCGGCCGGCAACGACGTTTGGGGCTTCGTCGATCTCAATACCGGCCGCGAATACGCGATCGCCGGCTTCGACAACGGCACGGCCGTCCTGGACGTGACCGCACCGGCCGAACCCGTCAAAGTCGGGTTCGTTCCGGGCGAGCGCACGACCTGGCGTGACATCAAGGTCTACCAGTTCTTCGATCGTGACGACGGGCGCTGGCGCGCGTATGCCTACGTCACGGCGGATGCCGCCGCCGACGAGCTCGTGGTCATCGACCTCTCCGGCCTGCCGAACTCGATCGTGAAGGTCGATTACGACGGCGACTTCCTCGCCGCGCACAACGTCTACCTCGCGGGCGCCGACTACAGCACCGGCCTCGCGGTCACCGACCAGGTACCGGTGCTCATCGTCGCCGGCTCCAACGTCGGCAGCGGGCAGTACCGGGCCTACTCGCTAACCGATCCTGCCGCACCTGCATTCGTCGGCGGCGGCGTCGCTCCCGATTACATGCACGATGCCACCTCGGTCGTGATCACCGATGACCGCCGGGCCGCCTGCCCGCATGCGGGCGAGTATTGCGAGCTCCTGCTGGATTTCAACGAGAGTAGCGTCGACGTCTGGGACATCACCGATCCGGCCGATCCCGCGCGGCTGCAGAGAACCGTTTACGATAATTTCGGTTACACCCATTCCGGCTGGTGGTCCGAGGACCGGCAGTTCCTGTTCGTGCACGACGAGCTGGACGAGCAGCGACTCGGGTTCCCGACCACCGTGCGGGTGTTTTCGCTCGCCGACCTGGCCGTGCCGGTGCAGGTCGGGACCTGGCAGGGCCCCACCAACGCGATCGACCACAACGGCTTCGTGCGCGGCAACCGCTATTACATCTCGAACTACAGCCGCGGCCTCACCGTACTCGACATCAGCGACCCGGCAAACCCGGCTGCGGTGGGCCACCTGGACACCTACCCGTTCTCGGACAGCACGGGGTTCCAGGGCGCCTGGGGCGCGTACCCGTTCTTCTTCAGCGGCACGGTCGCGATCAACGACATCGACGGCGGCTTGTTCCTGGCGCGGGACGGCACGCGCGCCGTCGCACAGGGGCAGCTCGGCTTCGCCGCGGAATCGGTCGCGGCCGACGAAGGCCAGTCGGCGCAGCTTGCCGTGGTGCGCAGCGGCGGCAATGCGGACGCCGTGAGCGTCGGCTTCGAGATCCTGAACGCGACGGCGAATGCGACGGACTTCCAGCTCCTCGCGGGCCGGCTCGACTGGCCGGCGGGCGATGCTTCCGACCGCACGATCGATATCCCGCTCGCGAACGACGGCGCCGCGGAGCCGCTCGAGCACCTGTTCGTGCGCCTGGTCGATCCCCGGGGCGGCGCGACGCTGGGCGAGGTGAACGTGGCGAGCGTTTACGTGAGCGATCCCGTGGCGCCGGCAACCATCGGCTTCTTCGAAAATTCGGTGGAAGTTGTGGAGGGCGGCTTCGGCAAAGCCATCCTGGTGCTGCAGCGCGCGGGGAGCGCCAACGCTGCCGTGAGCATCGACTATGCGCTCGCAGGCGGTAGCGCGACCGCCGGCAGCGACTTCGACGGCACCACCAGCGGCACGCTGTCCTGGGCCGCCGGCGACGGGCGGCCGAAGAGCCTGGTTTTCGATATCGCCGCGGACGACGGGACCGAGGGCGAGGAAACCTTCGAGATCAGCCTGGCGAACCCGACGGGAGGCGCGGCGATCGCAGGCAATGCCACGGCACAGGTGCGGATCGCCGAACCGGTCGTGCTGCTGCCGCCGGATCCGCCCGAGCCGGAGCCGGAAGGCGGTGGTAGCGGCTCATTGGACTGGCTTCTGCTCGTCGCGCTGGCGGCCGCGGCAGGCGGCACGCGACGGCGCGGGATGCGGTCAGTCGAACGGGTGGCGTAGGACGATCGTCTGCTCGCGGTCGGGGCCGGTGGAGATGATGTCCAGCGGCACGCCGGCCAGTTCCTGGATGCGTTCGAGGTAGCGGCGCGCGTTCTCCGGCAGCTCGTCGTAGCGCGTGAGGCCGACGGTCGAGCTCTTCCACCCGGGCATTTCCTCGTACACCGGCTGGTACTCCGCGAAGCGGTCCACCATGACAGGCAACCCGGAGACCGGCTCGCCGCCGAGCTCGTAGCGCACGCAGACGTTGATGTTCTCGAGCCCGTCCAGCACGTCGAGCTTGGTGATGCAGAGCCCGGAAACGCTGCTGTTCACGATCGAGCGCTTGAGCGCGACCGCGTCGAACCAGCCGCAGCGCCGCGGGCGGCCCGTCGTCGCGCCGAATTCGGCGCCCACGGTCGCGAGATGCTCACCCTGGTCGTCGAACAGCTCGGTCGGGAACGGCCCGGCCCCGACGCGGGTGGTATAGGCCTTCACGATCCCGAGCACGTAGCCCAGGTTGCGCGGGCCGAGCCCCGTGCCGGTGCTGGCCGCCGCGGCCACGGTGTTCGACGAGGTGACGAACGGATAGGTGCCGTGATCGATGTCGAGGAAGGAGCCCTGCGCCCCTTCGAACAGGATGCTCTCGCCGGCGTCGGTCAGGTCCTTGAGGATCTGCGTGACGTCCGCGGTGATCGGCGCGATTTTTTCCGCGGCCTGCAGCGCGGCGTCGAGAGTCTGGGCGAAGTCGATCGGCTCGACGCGGAAATAGTTGCGCAGCAGGAAATTGTGGAAGTCGAGCACCTCGCCGAGCTTGGCCGCAAACTTCTCCCGCACGAACAGGTCCGCGACGCGCACGGCGCGGCGCGAGACCTTGTCCTCGTAGGCCGGGCCGATGCCGCGCCCGGTCGTGCCGATCGCGGCCGCGCCCTTGGCCTTTTCCCGCGCGATGTCGAGCGCGACGTGGCTCGGCAGGATCAGCGGGCAGGCCGGGCTGATCTTCAGCCGTTCGTACACCGGCACGCCGTTCGCGGCCAGCGACTCCGCCTCCCTGATCAAAGCATCTAGCGACACCACGACGCCGTTGCCGATCAGGCAGCTCACGTTCTCACGCAGGATGCCGGAAGGAATGAGGTGCAGCACCGTCTTGCGGCCGCCGATGACCAGCGTGTGACCGGCGTTGTGCCCGCCCTGGAAGCGGACCACGGCCGCCGCCCGCTCGGTGAGGAGGTCGACGATCTTGCCCTTGCCTTCGTCGCCCCACTGGGTGCCGATGACGACTACGTTCTTGCCCATGGCCTCAACTCACGACCTCACGATGAACAACAGCAGCAGCCCCGCGCCCATGGCGAACAGGCCGACCAGTCGCAGGTTGTTGTCGCTCAGTTGGCCGATCTGCTCCAGGGTACGCCGGAAGCGCTGCGGCCCGACAAAGGGAATCATGCCTTCGATGATCAGGTAAAGCGCGAACGCCGTCAGTATGTCCTGCCACATGGATACGATACACGGTACCGCTACCGCGAGAGAGCCGCTGTCTACCGGCTGCCGCCGCCCGACTGGTTGAGGTAACGGAAGAATTCGTTGTCGGGCTCGATTACCAGGATATCGCCCGATTCACCGACCGCCTCCTGGTAGGCGTTCATGCTCCGGTAGAACGAGTAGAACTCCGGATCCTTGTTGTACGCCTCCGCATAGATCGCGGCGGCGGTCGCGTCGCCCTCGCCGCGGATCTGCTGGGCCTCGCGGTTCGCATTGGCCAGGATGATCGTCCGTTCCCGGTCGGCGCGCGCCATGCTCTGCTCGGCGATCTCCCGGCCCTCGGCGCGGAGCTGCGTTGCCACGCGCTTGCGCTCCTCGCGCATCTGCCGGTAGACCGAGTCGCGCACGTCCGGGGGAAACTCCACCTGCTTCAGGCGCACGTCGACCAGCCCGACACCGATACCCTCGGCGGTCCTGGTCGCGGTCGCCAGCATGTCGCGCATCAGTTCGGCGCGTTCCAGGGAGACCGCTTCCTGCACCGTGCGCTTGCCCATCTCCGTCACGATGGCGTCGCGAATGATCTCCGACAGGCGCTCGGTCGCGAACTGCTGCGAACCGCCGGTCGAGGTGTAGTACCGCACGGCGTCGACGATGCGCCACTTGACGAAGTAGTCCACCTGCAGCGCGAGCCGTTCTTTCGTGAAGATCCGCTCCGGCTGGTCGCTGATCGTCAGGATGCGATTGGGGAACTTGCGCACGCTCTGGAACACCGGGATCTTGAAGTGCAGCCCCGGCTCGTAGTGCGCCTGCACGACCTGGCCGACCTGCAGCTTGATCGCGAGCTCGCGCTCGTTGACGGTGAACGCCGAGAGCCCCAGGGCGATCAGCGCGACCCCCGCGAGGACGAGTATTGCCAGCCTGCCGTTTGTCATTGCCGGGTCCTCCGGTCGCGGGCCGTCCCTGTCGTCGTGCCCTCGATCGTGGCGTCCTCGGGTCGCACGGCCAGCGTGTCCTCGTTCGCGCTTGTCGCGCGCCGGCCGGCGCCTTCGAGCAATTCGTTGAGCGGCAGGTACAGCAGGTTGCCGCTGCCTTCGGCGTCGACGATCACCTTGGTGGCGTCGCCATAAACGTCCTGCAGCGCGTCGATGTACATGCGCTCGCGGGTCACGCGCGGCGCCTGCCGGTATTCCGCCAGCACCGCCTCGAAACGTGCGGTATCGCCGTATGCCTGCGCGATAACCTGGTCGCGGTAGGCTTCGGCTTCCTGCTGGATGCGCGAGGCGGCGCCCCGCGCCACCGGGATGAGCCGTTGCGCGTACGTGTCCGCCTCCAGGATGTAATAGTCACGGTCGTTGCGCGCCTTCTGCGCGTCGTCCACCGCCCCCTGCACGGCCTCCGGGTAATCCAGGGCTTCGAGGGACAACGAAGTCACCGTGATGCCGGCGTTGTACTGGTCGAGCGTGGTCTGCAGGATGCGCCGCGTCTCGGGCGCGATCTCGTCGCGCTTCTCCTCGACGAGATCGGCCATCGTGCTCGTGCCCACCACCTCGCGCAGCGCGCTCTCGGTGACCTCCCGCAGCGTCTGGTCCGGATCCACGACCTCGAAGCTGTACTTGACGGGATCGCTCCGGCGGTACTGCACCACCATCTCCATGTAGAGATAGGCCTCGTCGGCCGTGAGCATCTCGGTGTTGAAGGAGTAGTCCGACACCTGCCCGGTGTTGACGATGTCGACGGTCTCGATCGGGAACGGCAGGTGCCAGTGAAGGCCGGGCAAAGTGGTGGTCGTGTACGCCCCGAAACGCTGCACGATGCCGCGCTCGGCCTCGTCGACGCGATACAGGCCGGTCAGCGCCCAACCGATGATGAGCAGCCCTATGAGCATCCCCGCACCGGACATGCCGCCGCCGGAGGCGCCGGCGCCGCGCGCGCCGCCGCTGCCGCCGAACAGGCCGGCGAGGCGCCGCTGCCAGTTCTGCACGATGCGGTCCAGGTCGTTCGGCTGGTCGCCGTTCTTCTTCCAGCGGTCTTTGCCGTTGTCAGGGTCGTTCCAGGCCATGTTGTTCTCTATCGGTGTGTGGCGGCGAGCGACGGCGGTGCCGGGGTGGGCCGCTCGAGAATGTCGGCGGGCAGGTTCTCGCGCTTGAGAAACCGCTGGAACTCGCGTTCCCCAACGCACAGCTCCAGCATCCAGCCGCCGTCATCGACGGGAAATTCCTGCGCAACCGCGCCCATCTCGAACAACAGCGCACGTTGGCGGCCCTGTCCGGGCTGCAGGCGCATCATACCCCGTACTTTCCGGCGGCGCAGACGATCCTCGATGGCAGCGAGCAACCCGTCGACGCCCTCGCCCGTTTGCGCGGACAGCCAGACCGCCCGGCCGCGGCCGAGGCGCCCTTCGTGCCCGCGTGAGCGGCGTTCGAGAAGGTCGATCTTGTTGTACACGCGAATCTGCGGCACGCGTTCGGCATCGAGTTCCCTGAGCACGGCGTTGACCTGGCGAATGCGCTGCCAGCGATGCGGGTCGCTGGCGTCGATCAGGTGCAGGATCAGGTCCGCCTGGCGTGCCTCCTGCAGCGTGGAGCGGAACGCGGCGATCAGCTCGTGCGGCAAGTCGCGCACGAAACCGACGGTGTCCGCCAGCACGACGTCGCCGCCGTCCGTGAGCGTGAGCCGGCGCAGCGTCGGGTCAAGCGTCGCGAAGAGCTGGTCCTCGACGTACACGCCGGCTTCGGTAAGCCGGTTGAACAGCGTGGATTTGCCGGCGTTGGTATAGCCGACGATGGCGACCGTCGGCACCTCGGCGCGCAGCCGGTTCTGGCGGTTCATCTCGCGCCGGCTGTCGACCTGCTCGAGCCGTTCCTTGAGCTGGCGGATGCGCCTGCCGATCAAACGACGGTCGGTTTCGAGCTGGGTCTCGCCCGGTCCGCGCAGGCCGATGCCGCCCTTCTGGCGCTCGAGGTGAGTCCAGCCGCGAACCAGCCGCGTGGACAGGTGGCGGAGCTGCGCGAGCTCGACCTGCAGCTTGCCTTCGAAGCTCCTGGCGCGCTGCGCGAAGATGTCGAGAATCAGGCCGTTGCGATCGAGCACGCGGCAGCGGAGTTTCTGCTCCAGGTTCCTTTCCTGCGCCGGCGTGAGCGACGCGCTGGAGATGACGAGCTCGGCGCCTTGCCCTTCGACGAGGCGCAGCAGCTCCTCGGCCTTGCCCTTGCCGATGAAGTAACGGGAATCGGGCGTGCGCCGCGCACTCACGAGCTCGCCCACGACGTCGGCGCCCGCCGAAGCCGCAAGCTCCACAAACTCGTCGCGTTCTATGGAATCCGGGGCTCCACCGGTTGCCGCATGAACCAGAATGGCGCGTTCGCCGCTCTTCGGTCGCTCAAACAATCACGGCCTCCGCATGCGGCCAGGGGCTAAGCTCAGTCGTCACTGTCTCCTGCTTCGTCATCCGGCATCGGCAAGCGCACGTTGCGCGCCGGAACGACTGTCGAAATCGCGTGTTTGTACACCATCTGGTTGACGCTGTTCTTCAAGAGCACGACGAACTGGTCGAACGAGTCGACCTGTCCCTGCAGCTTGATGCCGTTCACCAGGTAGATGGACACAGGTACCTTTTCCTTGCGCAATATGTTCAGAAACGGGTCCTGCAGCGACTGCCCTTTTGCCATGGCGGGTCTCCTTATTCTTTTTATTGCTCAATCGAGCAATCAAAATCGGTTACGGCAGTTCCGGTGGCGCCGGTTGCCCCGGAACAAGTCCGGAGCTGCGAAGGTATGCCGTAACCAGCCCAAGTAGCGAAGTTAATAAAGATCGAACGGGAAAAGTCTATCATCAGCCAAACGCCCGGAATAGTGGGAAAAATCTTCTCGTCATCCAAACTGTTGTCGTATCTGCGCCGATATGGCGTCGAAAACGTCGGCTTCAAGCGGGTTATGACAGCTAAGGCCGGGTTCGGTTCTGAGCCAGGTTACCTGGCGTTTGGCGAGCTGCCGGGTTGCGGCGATTGCCTTGTGCACGGCGTCCTCGAGCGTGGTATGCCCATCGAGGTGCGCCCAGATCTGCCGGTAACCCACCGCGCGCATGGCCGGGCTGCGCTCGTCGAGCGCGGGCCGCTGCCTGAGGCGCACAACCTCGTCGACAAAGCCCGCGTCCAGCATGCCCTGCAAACGGCGTTGGATGCGGCGGTGCAGGACCGGGCGCGGTTCCGGGACAAGCGCGAAGCGGAGGTAAGGCGCGGACGCCGCGCGCCGACCTTCGGCGTGCCAGGCCGACAGCGGCTTGCCGCTCACCCGCCACACCTCCAGCGCGCGCTGGATGCGCTGGCTGTCGTTGGGCGCGATGCGCGCCGCGGCGGCGGGGTCTACCTCGGTCAGTCGGGCGTGCAGCGCGGGCCAACCTTCCTCGCGGGCTTGTGCGTCGATGGCCCGGCGCACCGCGGAGTCGGCCGCCGGCAGCTCGGCCATGCCCCGGATCAGCGCGCGAAAGTACAGCATGGTGCCGCCGACGAGCAGCGGCACCCGGCCCTCGGCGCGAATGGCTGCCATCTCCCTGCGAGCGTCCCGGACGAAGTCGCCGGCGGAATACGTGTCTTCCGGTTCGCGGATGTCGATGAGCCGGTGCGGCGCGCCGGCGAGGATCTCCGGGCCGGGTTTCGCGGTGCCGATGTCCATGCCGCGGTAGACCATCGCGGAGTCGACGCTGACGATCGCCAGCGGCAACGCTTCGACCAGGCGCACCGCAAGCTCCGTCTTTCCCGAGGCCGTCGGGCCCATCAGGCAGACCGCGGGGTGCTGCTCGTCGCGCATCGCGGCGACCGGCCTACTGCCCGCGCAGGAACAGCCGGTCGAGATCCTGCAGGCTGACGGCCGTCCAGGTGGGGCGGCCGTGGTTGCACTGGTCCGACTTGTCCGTGGCCTCCATTTCGCGCAGCAGCGCGTTCATCTCCGCGATGCTGAGCCGCCGGTTGGCGCGCACGGCGTGGTGGCAGGCCATGGTCGCCAGCAGCTCGTTGCAGGTGTCCTCGACGCGGCTGCTCTTGTCCGCCTGGTCGAGGTCGGAGAGCACGTCCCGCACCAGTGCCTCGGCGTCGGCCTGCTTCAGGAGCGCCGGCATGTCGCGGATCACCACGCTCGCGGGCCCGCCGCGGCTGAGGGAAAGCCCAATCCGCTCGAACAGCGGCGCCGCCTCTTCGGCCAATGCGGCTTCGCGCTCGGAAACGCTGACGGCAACGGGCACGAGGAACGGCTGGCGCACGACCCGGCCCTCGTCGAAGGCGGCTTTCAGTTTCTCGTAGACGACACGTTCGTGCGCCGCGTGCATGTCGACCACGACGAGGCCTTGCGCGTTTTCCGCGAGAATATAGATACCGGCAAGCTGCGCGATCGCGAAACCGAGCGGAGGAACGGTGTCGCGGTCAGGCTCCGCCATCGCGGGCTCCGGCAGTGCGGCGTCGACCGTCAGGGCGCGGTAGCCGGCCAGCGCTTCGCGCACGACAGGCTCGGGCGGGTTGCTGTGCGCCTGCAGGGTCATCGCGGACTGTCGAAAAAGGCTGCTGCGGATCACGTTCGCCGGGACGGCGGACTCGCTGTGCCCGCCCGGCCGCGTCTCCGACAGCGCCTGCTCGATCGCCTGCGCCACCATCCCGTGCACGCTCCTGCCGTCGCGGAACCGCACCTCGTGCTTGGCGGGATGCGCGTTCGCGTCCACGGCCGCGGGATCGATCGCGAGATGCAGCACGTAGGCGGGATGGCGCCCGTGGAACAGCACGTCGCGGTACGCGTGCCGCGCGGCATGCGCCAGGGTGCGGTCGCTGATGCTGCGGCCGTTGACGAACCAGAACTGCAGGTCGGGCTGGCTGCGGTTGAAGGTCGGCAGCGCCAGCCATCCTGAGAGCGCCATGCCGTCCACCTCGCGCGTGAGGTAGACGAGCTCGCTCGCGAACGCCTCGCCGCAAATATAGCCGAGGCGCGCGAGCCGCTCTTCCTCGCTCGCGGCGGCCTTAAGCGCCAGCACCGGCCGTCCATTGTGCGAGACGTTGAAGGCCACGTCGGGCCGCGCGAGCGCCAGCCGGCGGAGCCACTTGTCGATGTGCTGGTACTCGGTGCGCTCGGCCCGCAGGAAGCGCCGCCGGCCCGGCGTGTTGTAGAAGAGATCGCGCACTTCCACGGTCGTGCCGGCCGGGTGTGCGCAGGGCTCGGGCTCACCGATCGCCCCGTCCCCGGCCACCACCTCCCAGCCCGTATCCGCCCCCGCGGCCCGCGAACGCAGCGTGAGCCGCGACACCGACGCAATGCTCGGCAGCGCCTCCCCCCGGAACCCGAGCGACGCGATCGCCTCCAGGTCCTCGAGACTCCCGATCTTGCTCGTCGCATGCCGCGACAACGCGAGCGCGAGCTCCCCGGCCGGAATCCCGCCGCCGTCGTCGCGCACCCGCACGAGCTTCGTGCCACCCGCCTGCAGGTCCACCGCAATCGCCCGCGCGCCCGCATCGAGACTGTTCTCGATCAACTCCTTCACCACCGACGCCGGCCGCTCCACCACCTCACCGGCAGCTATCTGGTTGACGAGGTGCGCGGGGAGTTGGCGTATGGGCATCGGGCTTCCGTGGCAGTGGCGACGAAGCCGGCATTCTTTCAAATGCAGCGCAGGGTTGGTAGGTCGGTGAGCCACGCCTCCGTTTCACACCCGTGCTACAGCTACGGGAACTACCGCTCGTCGACCCTGTTCACTGCGGCCATCCGGAGATTGCTTGCGGTTCCGTAGTATGTGCGGGGGCGTCGCTGCGTTTTCGCGGGTAGCCGGGGCGTTGGGGCTGCGTTTTCGCGGGCGGCGGGGGCGTTGGG
>CBFGSB010000038.1:0-20965 GCA_965651325.1 uncultured Chromatiales bacterium
GGTCCATCAGCGGTGCTGTCTCGGCATCGCGCGCGTGCTCCTCGTTGCCGATGTCCGCGTTGGCGAGCAGGTTGAAGCCTTCGGCGTAGGCCGCCATGAGCCCGTATTCGATGCCGTTATGCACCATCTTTACGAAGTGGCCCGCGCCGCTCGCGCCGCAGTAGAGGAAGCCGTTTGCCGGGTCCGAAATGGAGCTGCGGTCCGTGCCGGAGCCGTGCGGTGCCAGCGAGCCGAAAACCGGGGCCATTTTGGCAGCCACAGTACGCTCGCCGCCGATCATGAGGCAGTAGCCGTGCTCGAGCCCGAACACACCGCCGCTTACGCCGACGTCGAGATAATGGATACCGTCGTCCAGCAGCGCGGCGGCGCGATCGATCGCCTCGCGGTACCAGGAATTGCCGCCGTCGATCAGCGTATCGCCGGCCGCGAGATGCGGCCTGAGGGAAGCAATTACCTCGCCCACGACGGCCACGGGCACCATCATCCAGATGATGCGCGGAGGGGTGAGGCTCGCGACCAGGTCGTCGACCGATGCCGCGCCGCTCGCGCCTTTCTCGACCAAAAGCGCGACCGCCGATTCCTTGCGGTCATAGACCACGCACTCGTGCCCGTCGGCGAGCAGGCGCTCCACCATGGCCGCGCCCATGCGGCCGAGTCCGATCATTCCGAGGCGCATAGGCCGCTCCGTTCGAAGGTCAGTAGATTTGCGAAGACATCACGCCGCCGTCGACGACGAGGTTGTGGCCGGTGATCCAGCGTGCGGCGGGCGCGGCCAGGAACAGGCAGGCATCGGCAACGTCCCGCGGCTCGCCGAGACGCCGGAGCGGGGCGCTTGCTTGCCAGCGTGCGACACCCTCCGGCCATTGTTGCTCGATCCCCGGGCGCCTGATCAGCCCGGGCGAGACCGCGTTGACACGGACATTATAGCGGCCGAGCTCCTGCGCTGCAGAGCGCGTGAGCATGACGACCGCCGCCTTGGCGCTGTTGTAGTGACCGTGATCGGGACCGGGGGCGAGGGCGGCGATCGACGCGATGTTCACGATGGCGCCGCCGCCCGCCACCTGCATGTGCCGTGCCGCGGCCTGGCTGCAGAAGAAGCAGCTATCGACGTTGCTGCGATACATCTCGCGCCACTCGGCTTCAGTGATGTCGAGGAAAGGACGATTCGGAAAGCTGCCGGCGTTGTTGATGCACACGTCGAGGCGGCCGAACGCCGATACCGCCTCCCTGACCAGCCGGCCGGCCCCGTCCGGCTCGGCCAGCTCGGCCTGCACGGCGATCGCTTGGCCACCCGCTCCGGAGATCGAGCGCACCACCGCGGCTGCCGCCTTTTCGTTACGGCGGTAGTGCACGGCGATCGCGGCGCCCGCGCTCGCGAAGCGCGTGGCGATCTCCGCGCCTATTCCGCCGCTCGCGCCGGTTACCACGGCAACTTTGCCGGAAAGGTCCAGCAGCTCCTCATGTGGCGGTACACTCATGACGCGGCGCCTCCTGGTTCGGGCAACGCCGGCATTATAGTCATGGGATCATGCTATCCCGGTAATCCGGAGGATGCGGTGGCAAAGAGCCTGCAAACGATACTGGGTGACTACACGAGCTTCTTCGGCAACCTGCGGCAGCTCATTGCACAGGCTGGTATCGATATCGCCGGCTGCCCGCTCAGCCATATCGCGTTCCGCACGGCGACCTTCGAAGAGTATCGCCAGGTCCAGGAGCAATTGAAGCCGTGGTGCCGCGCCAATGTTGAAAACGACTGGAACGGCAGGCTCATCGACAAGCTGCTGCTGGAGAAACCGCTCGAGCTCGACCAGGACTACAGCGTGTCGCTGATCGAGCTGATCCCGCCGCCGCACCGGGAAGACTGGCCGCTCGGGCTCGAGCACCTGGGCGTGGTCATCGGCGAATCGTTCGACGACTTCACGCGGGAGCATGGAGACCGGTTCACCGGGCAGCAGGACCAGGGTCCCTACTGCCAACCGGCCTACATCACGTTCCGCAACGGCCGGACGGTCAAGTTCTATCGGTATTCACTGCAAAAAGTGGTCGAACTGGAAGGGCGCTCCTTCATCCCGTACCGAGAACGCTAGCCGGCCGGCAGAGGCTGTTATGATTGACCGCCCCGGTTTGCTCTCTTGCACCTTCGCTTATGGCAGCAGGCTCCCGCAAGGTCATCTTCGCCGCTCTCGTCGGCAATTCCCTCATCGCGATCACCAAGTTCGCGGCAGCGGCGTTCACGGGAAGCTCCGCGATGCTGTCCGAGGGTATCCACTCGCTGGTCGACACCGGCAACCAGATCCTGTTGCTGTATGGCCTCAAGCAGGCAAAGCAGCCGCCCGACCGGCAATTCCCTTTCGGCCATGGCAAGGAGGTGTACTTCTGGAGCTTTGTCGTCGCAATCCTGATTTTCGCGGTCGGGGCCGGCATCTCGATCTACGAGGGCATCCGGCACCTGCTGCATCCCCAGCCGATGACGGACGCCTACATCAACTATATCGTCCTGGGCCTCGCGATCGTGTTCGAGGGCGTCGCCTGGACGTATGCCTTCATCGAATTCAACAAGACCCGCGGCAAGCTCGGCTATTTCGAAGCTGTACGCCACGGCAAGGACCCGACCTTGTTCGTGGTGCTGTTCGAGGACAGCGCGGCCATGCTGGGGCTTTTGATCGCGCTCGCCGGCGTCGGCCTGACGCAGCTCACCGGCATCGTCTACTTCGACGGCACGGCGTCGATACTCATCGGCCTGGTGCTCGCCGCGACCGCCGTCTGGCTCGCCTACGAGACGAAAGGGCTCCTGATCGGGGAGTCGGCCAGCCGGCACGTCATCGACGGCATCCGCAAGCTGGTGCAGGAGTTTCGCGAGGTCGAACACGTTAACGAGATCCTCACCATGCATATGGGGCCGGATTTCATACTGCTGAACCTCTCCGTCAACTTCGTGGACGACGTCACGGCGCTGGAACTCGAGACGACCATCTCGCGCATCGACAGCAAGATTCGCGAGGCCTTCCCGAACGTCAAGCGCGTGTTCGTGGAAGCGGAGAAGGTGCGTGTCCAGGCCTGAACGCAGCGCCGCGGAGTTCCTGCCGGAGCGCTGGAACATGCGCAGCCTGCCGGCGGCGGCGCGCACCTGCCGCGGCTGCGACCTGTGGCGGAACGCGACACAGACGGTGTTCGGCGAGGGCCTGAAGCGCGCCCGCCTCATGTTGGTCGGCGAAATGCCCGGCAACGACGAGGACCTGACGGGCGAGCCGTTCGTCGGGCCGGCGGGACGCATCCTGAACCGGGCGCTGGACGAGGCGCACATCGACCGGCGCGACGCCTACGTCACCAACGTGGTGAAGCACTTCAAATGGGAGCCGCGCGGCAAGCGACGGCTGCACAAGACGCCGAATGCTTCCGAGGTCAACGCGTGCCGGCCCTGGTTCGAGGCAGAGCTCGCCGTGATCCAGCCGGACGTGCTGGTGTGCCTCGGCGCTACGGCGGCGAAGGCGCTGCTTGGCCCCGGGTTCCGGGTGAGCAGCGAGCACGGCCGCTTCGTGGAGTCGGGGCTAGCGCCGCACGTCACGGCAACCGGCCACCCTTCGGCGGTGCTCCGCCAGCGCAGCTCGGCCGCACGCGACGCCGCGATGCGCGTGCTGGTGGCGGACCTCCGCAAGGTCTCGGACGTGCTGAATCGGTAGCCGGTGCGGTTCGCGCGCTAGACGGACGGCGGCATTTTCTGGCCGCCGTGCACTTCACCGCGCCAGGCGCCCGTTTCGCGGCCGCGGCTCTCGATGAACTGCTTGAAGTCCTCCACCGTGCTCTGCACCCGCCGGTCCATGGCGCCGAGGGCATCGCCGACGTTCTCGGCCGCGCCTTGCGGCTCGTACTCCATCGTGAGGACGACGTTGGTGCTTTCTTCGGAAAGCGGCTCGAAGCGGACTTCGCCGGCGTTCGGCGCATCGCCCGAGACGCTGCGCCACGCGATACGCTGGTCCGGCACCTGCTCGGTGATCTCGGAGTCCCACTCCTTTTCCTTGCCCCAGACCTCGGCGCGCCAATGCACGTGCGTGTCGTCGATCTGGCGCACTTCCTTCACGCCCGCCATGAATTTCGGCAGATCCTCGAACTGCGTCCACTGGTTGTAGACGACATCGATGGGGCAGTTCACCTCAACGGATTTTTCGATGCGTTCCACTGCTGGTCTCCTCGTGAGAAAAACGGGTCGAAGCCGATCGAGATGACGATGCATACAAGTTCCATGCCGCGCGGGAACCTTGAGCGGGGAGGGCAGCAGGGCCGCTTCGTGCGGGCGTGTTGTAAGGGTTACGCGCGCTTGTAAGGCTTACACCGCCTGCGCGCCAGCTTTGGACTGGAATCCCACATCGCCGAAGATGCGCATGGTGAGCCTGTGGACGTCGTCGTCGAACAGGGTCGCGAAAGCGGGATCGTCGGCGTAATGTCTCCAGCGGTCACGCGTCCGCATGCGGCCGGCGCGGCCCTGGAAGCGGAAGCCGTCGAACGAGCTTCCGTTGCCGGCCGGTGGAATTTCGTGCACGCGCGCATCGCGGAACTCGAGATCCAGCTGGCCCGCAAGATTACGACGGTAAGATCGCTCGGCGTGCCAGCGGTTGTAGTTCACGAGGACACGGCGTTGCTTCAGCACGCGACGCACACCAAGGAACTCGCGTGCGTGCTGTTTCCAGATCCGCAGCGCGACCGCGTTCGAGACCGTGCCGATTCCCGCGCGAATCCTGCTCGCAAACAGGTTGTAAGGATCGCGCAGGATCAGCACGTCGGTCCTTTCGCGCGACGGACCGACCATCGCATCGTGGCACTTCTCGAACATGCCGGCGGCGACGGGGCCGAGGAACGTGTCTTCATGGCTGAAGACGAAATTGTCCTTCCTAGAGAACTCGCCGCGCAGCTCGGCCTCGAGATCGAAGCCGTCGTAGTTGACGACGATGCGGCGGCCGTCGTCAAGCGGTCGGGCGCTTTGCAGGGGATTCCACAGCGGTTCTGCACAATTGGCAAAGCAGGTGCGGCCGGGCATGTGCGCCAGCATCCAGTTGATCACGGCATGGTTTCCGCTGCGGGACATGCCGATGACCCGAAACTCCCGTTCATTCATGTACGGCCGAGTATACCGGCCAAAACAGGAGCAGAGGCTGTACGGCTGCTGCTATGCGCGCGCCCGGACCACTTCGTCGAGCTCTGCGCAGACCGCGCCGGCCCGTTCGCCGGCGCGACACCACCAGGTTTCGTGCAGCGGGCATTCCAGCACTTCGAAGCCCGAGCTTCGGAGCATCGCGCGCGCGCCCGCGTCGTTAGCTACCCACCAGTTGGTGCTGTCCGCGGCGAGCCGGTGCTCGATGAATGCGAGCTTCGGCCAACCCGGTGCCGCCAGCCGTTCGCGATCCATGAGGGGGAAATCGGCGGGAACTTCGAGCGGCGACGTATCGGGAAAGGTCATGGTCTGGAACATGAGGTAGCGCGGCTCGAGTGAGCGGACAATGTCGAGCGCGAGCAGGGGATGCCGCAGGTGATAGGCGACACCCATGAACCAGATCAGGTCGAAGCCGCCGCCGAGCTCGCCCAGGCGGTACACGGATAATCGGCGAAACTGCGGCGGCCGCTCGAGGCCCATCTGCGTCGACGCCCAGCGCGCCTGCGCGAGATAGCGGTCGTCGATGTCGACACCAAGCACCTCGGCACCGCGTGCGGCAAGCGCGAAGCTGTAGTAGCCGGCGTTACAGCCGACGTCCAGCACGCGCCATCCGGTGAGATCCGCCGGTACGGTGTCTTGCAGGTGGTGCCATTTGCGCGCGGGGAAATCGCCGAGCGGGTGGTCAGGCGCCGTCTCAATGCCGCCCGGCAGGTGCAAGTTGTGAAACCATTCGCCGAGTTGCCGGACTTCCAATGCGACGGATGCTCGTTCGTTCATGATGCTGCCGCCTCAGGCCAGTTGTTGCTCGAGCTCGGCCGCGCGCGTGTAACCGGTGTGGCTGGACAGCACCCGCTCGCGGGCCGCACGGGCGAGCGCAGTGCGCTCGTTGTCCGGCATCTCCCGCACCAGCCCGAGTACCTCGTCGCCGCTTGCCGCGACCAGGATTTCCTTGCCGATACGGAAGAAGCCGTCCAGCCCGTCCCAGTAGTCGGAGATAACGGGCGTGCCGCAGCAGGCTGCTTCGAAAAGCCGCACGCTCGGCGAATACCCCATGCGCCGCATGCTGGCGCGCGTCACGTTCAGGGTGAACCGCTGGCGGCAATAGAAGTCCGCGTGCTCGTTCGGCGCCAGGTGCGCGACGTGGCGTACGTTGCCGGGCCATGCATCCGCGTCCGGGTATTGCGGGCCCGCGATGGCGAAGCGGCCTTCGCTCCAGCGCGCGGCGGGCTCCAGCAGGAGCTGCTTCACGGAATCGTGTCGGTCCTCCGACCAGGTCCCCAGATAGCCCAGGTCGATGCCGTTCGGTACCTCGCGCGGCGCGTGCAGGTCCGGGTCCACCGAGCAGTAGAGCGGCACCGGCTTGCGTGCGCCCAGCGCCTTGAGCTCGTCGAGCACGGTGCCGCCGGAAAAGCTCAGGTAGAGGTCGAATTCCGGCAACTGCTCGCGCGCGAGGTAGTCGCAGCGGTCTTCGCGCAGCCGCGTGATCGTGACCGGCGTGTCGATGTCATAGAAGGCCAGCAGTCCTCGCGCGCAGCGGCGCAGGCCGGGAATCAGCTTCGACGACTCGCGCACGTAGGAGCCGATGATGATCGCTTCCGCATCCGCAAAGTCTTCGCGGTGTTCGCGCAGCAGGGATGCCGCCGAGTCGTAGAAGTGCAGCCACTCGCAGGCGGGAAGATCGCGGTTGTCGGCATACCACGGCTCATCGCGTTCGTAGAAGAGCACCTCGTGCCCGCGCCGCTGCAGCCCCTTGATGAGCGAGCGGTAAGTCGTGGCGTGACCGTTGCCCCACGACGAGCTGACGCTCAAACCCACGATCGCGATCTTCATCCGCCGGTTCCGTTCAGCAGCGCTTCGACCTGCGCGGCGCGATGTGCATAGGTGTGCTCCGCGAGCATGCGTGCGCGCGCGCGCCGGCCGATGGCCCGCGCCTCTTCCGGGTTCAGACCCTCGACGAGGCGCGCGACGTCATCCGCGTTTTCCGCTACCAGCACTTCCTCGCCGGGCTCGAGAAACGCGCCGATGCCGTCCCAGGCATCGGAGATAAGGCAGGCGCCCGAGCCGGCAGCTTCGAACAGCCGCGTGGCGGGCGAGAACCCCGCCGTCGCCATGTCGTTGCGGCTGATGTTGATCACGGCGGTCGCGCTCACGTTGAACGCGTTGTGGTCGGTGGTGTAGACGTGCCCGACGTAACGCAGGTTCGGCAGCTCGCTCACGGCGTCGTCCCAGCCGGAGCCGCCGAGCACGAAGCGCCGCCCGGAAAGGCGCCGCGCCGGATCGAACAGGAACTCGCGCACGCGGTCCTCGCGATCGGGCAGGCGGTTGCCGAGGAACCCGAGGTCGCCCTCGAAGCGCTCGTCGGGCGCGACCGGGAAATGCGTGGTCGGGTCGAGCGCGTTGTACACGACCTCGGCGCGCCGGGCGCCGAGCTTGCGGTAGCGTTCGCGCACCCGCTCCCCGCCGCCGTAGCAGAGCACGAAATCGTAGTCCGGCAGCAGCGCGCGCAACGGGTCGCCGCTGTCGCCCTCCAGCCGCGCCAGCGTGGCGGGCGTGTCCACGTCCCAGAAGATCGTGCCGGTGCCGCCCGCGTGCAGCGCCGCCACTTCCGCTTCCAGCATCTCGTCGCCGACGCCGACGCCGCTCGCTTTTACCACGAAGTCGCTGTTCGCCGCGGCGCGCAGGCATGCTTGCACCTGCTGCAGGTCCTCCGGCTCGTACACGGTGACCTCGCCCCAGGGCAGCTCGTCGAAATCGCGGTGCTTGTGGCGGCCGAACGCCTGCGGCTCGTAGAAGTGCAGGCGATGGCCGCGCTCGTGCAGCGCGCGCGCGAGGCCGCGGTAATAGGTCGCGGCGCCGTTCCAGTACGCGGACAGGATGCTCGAGACGAAGAAGCTTATGTCCAGGCTCATACCATGGCGGCCGCGGGTGCCTGCGTCAGCTCGGAGCAGATGTCGAGCAACTCGTCTACGCGGTGCGCGCAGGTATGCCGCCGCTCGACGGTCTCACGGCCGGCGCGGGCGAGCTCCCGCGCCATGTCGCGGTCGCCGCGCAGCAGGCGCATGGCAGCGCCCATCTCTTCGCCGTTTTGGACCATGAGGAAATCGCGGCCGGGCTCGAACAGGCCTTCCGAATCGGTCCAGGGCGCGGAGATCAGCGGTATCCCGCAGGCGAGTGCCTCGAACACGCGGATGGTCGGGATCCCGGGCAGCGACTCGCGATAGAAGCGGCGCGGCACGTGCACCGTGAAGCGGTGCCGGTGGAACAGGTGCGGCACGACGTAGTTCGGCACCCAGCCGCGGTAGCGCAGACCCGCGCGCGCGAGTGTCTCCAGTGCCTCGCGCGGGTAGCGCACGCCGTAGATGGAGCCGCTCATGCCGCACTCGCGGGCGGGCTCGACCAGGAAGGTCTGCAGCTCCCGGCTGCGCTCGTTGTCGCCCCAGTTGCCGATCCACACCAGGTCCGCGACCGGCTCGATGTCGTGCACGGCGGGCTTGAACATGCGTGTGTCGGCTGCCTCGTGCCATACCCACACGCGGTTACCCCAGCCCTGCTTGCGATAGATCTCCGCCACGGCGTCGCCGAATGCGAGCGTGCCGTCGAAGTTGTCGAGCGGGAACCGCGCGAGCTCGTCCGGAGCGCTGACGGCGCGATGGTGCGTGTCATGGAACAGGAGCTGGTAATGCGAGCGGGTCAGCTTCCGGTGCATGCCGAGCCGCTCCAGCAGCGCAGGCTCGTTCCATTCGTGCGCAATGACGACGTCGGCGCCGTCGAGCGCGGCATCCAGGTCCAGGGTACCCAGCGTGTAGCGCCGCGGCTGCAGCAGGGGATAGTGCCGGCGGAAGCCGTCGATGGTGCTCGCACCCTCGGTACGGATGAGCTGCTGCAGGCTCCAGCCGTCCGCCGGCTCGTACGCCATGACCTTGTGCCCGCGCGTAACGAGCTCCGTGGTGATGCCGCGGAGGAAGTGCGCATTGCCGTGGTTCCAGTCGGATGTCAGTGAATGGCAGAAGAAAACGAATTTCATGACCCTATCTCCCTTCGTTCTTTTGGGTTACTGGATGGCGCCGGCCCCCGGTCGGGCCGACCGCCCCGTGACGGCGGGTCGGTACAAATGGTCGTCGGCAGAACCGGCCAGCTTGCGGTACTCGGCCGCGTATGCCTCGGCCATGGCGCGCGCGCTGTAGCGAAGCGCACGATTCCGGGCAGCGAGTCCCAGCCGCCGCCGCTCGTGCGCGTCGGACAGCAGCCGTTCGAGGAGCAGGCGCAAGCGCCGCGTGTCGTCGGGCGCCACGAACAGTGCCGCCTCATCCCAGAGCTCGCGCAGCGTGGGGATGTCGCCCAGGACCAGCGGACAGGCCGAGAGGGCCGCTTCGAGCACGGCGAGGCCGAACGGTTCGTAGCGCGCGGGGTGCGCGAACGCGGCGGCGCGCCGGAAATACGGCATGAGCTGCGCGCGCGGCAGGTTGCCGAGCAGCACCACGCCGGGCGCACCGCCGTGGCGGTCGAGATCGCCGTTGCCCGCGATCATCACCGGTGCATCGAGCGACGGGGCGACCGCGGCGAGCTGGCGCAGGTTCTTTGCCTCGTCCCACACGCGTCCGACGCCGAGCACGAAGCGCGCTCCCGGCAGGCGTGCGGCCGACCAGAGGCTGGCATCGACGCCGTTGTGAATCACCCCGGCGCGCCCGTTCAGGTTGACTTCTTCGTAGCACCGCGCGAAGGCGTGCAAGTGCGCGGCGGTCGGCGCAATGACGCGATCGGCGGCGCACAGTGCCCGGATGACGCACTTGCGATAGCGCTGCCAGTCCGCGTCCGGATCGCCGCCGCGGGTCGCACGCCACCAGGAGTGCACGCAGGAGTGCGCGACCAGCAGCACCGGCGTGTCGAACCGGCGCAACGCCGGCCCGTAGGAGTTGAGGTGCACGACGTCGGGGCGCGTGCTGTCCGCGAGCTCGGCCACCCAGGCGGCGGCCCGCGGCAGGTCGCTCCAGGGATCCTCCATCCATTCCAGCCGGAACGAGGATTCGTGCAGCGTCACGTTCTCCAGGCGCTCGGCCTGGCGGCGCTCGGACGGGTGCAGCTTGCCACCCATGCAGGCGAGCACGATCTCACAGTCGTGCTCCGCCAGCGCGCGGCACAGTTCCAGCGAGTACGACCACACACCGCCGACCGAGTCGGTCGTCATCAGGATACGCATGTTCAATTCCCCTCCGGGGTGCGCCCGTATATCTTTTCGATCAGGTCCGCGGTCATCGCGAGCGGCGCGAGATCCTCGCCGCTGCCTTCGCCGTCGCGCAGCCGCCGGGTCCAGTCCAGCAGCGCGCGCCCGGGCCAGGGATCGGGCGGCGCACCCAGCCGCTCCGATTTGTCGCCGTGGTTCAGTGTTATTTCGAAGTCGTAGAAGGAGCCGTCGAGGTTCCTGAGCTCGGCACCGCCTTCGGTGCCGAAGAGCCGGCAGCCGATGACGGCGCCGCGGCCGACGGAGGCGCGCCAGGAGCAGGCCAGGTGCACCTGCGGGCCGTTCCCGTAATCGATGTCGGCCAGCACGAAATCTTCCGGCACGCCGATCGGCGGATAGAGCGGCCGGCCGTCCTTGATCAAGCGCGCGCGCACCTCGGCAGGGTCGCGCGCGCCGATGAGCCAGTGGCAGAGATCCAGCAGGTGGCAGCCGAGGTCGAGCAGGCACCCGCCGCCCGAGCGTTCGAGGTCGTAATACCAGGCGGCACCCGGGCCGTAGGCGTTGTGGAAGCAGAGCTCGGCCGCGGTGATCGCGCCGATCTCGCCCGCGTCCACGCGGCGCTTCAACTCCGGCATGCCCGCAAGCCAGCGGTAGGACCAGTCGACGCCGAGCAGCAGGTCCTGCCGCCGCGCGAGCTCGACGAGCCGCTCGGTGCCGGCACGCGACAGCGCCAGCGGCTTCTGGACGAACACCGCGATGCCGCGCTCCAGGGCGGCCGCGGCCTGGGCCTCGTGCAGGGCGTTCGGCGTCGCGATCACGATGCCGTCGAGCGGCTGTTCGATGAGCTCATCGAAGTGGCGGCACACCGCCGGCGGATGCTCGAGGACGTTGCAGGCGTCGCCGACGCGCGCCGCATCCGGCTCGCAAAGCGCCGCGACGTCCGCGCTGCCGGAAGCCGCGAGCACCTGCAGGCGCTGCCCGCCGATCCAGCCGAGCCCGGCGAAGCCCAGCCGCGGCTTCGCCTCGGGGTAAGCGCTGCGTTCGAGGGCTAGAGACATAGCACGGCTTTCGTGAACCCGTCGGGCCGCTGCTCCATCAGCTCGAATGCCCGGTCGATGTCGGCGAGCGGCAGGCTGTGCGTGAAGAGCGGCCACGGATCGAGGCGCTTCTCCTCGATCGCCGCGAGCGCCGCGCGCATGCCGTCGACGTAGCGTTGCGGCTCGCGCTCGTGCGCATTGATGACGTCGATGCCCTTCCAGTTCCATTCCTGCATGTCGACGGAGCGCAACCCCTCCTGGTGGTAGCCGGCGACGACGAGGCGGCCGCGGATGCCGACGAGCCTGCTGGCAAGGTCGAGCCCGCCTTGCGTGCCGGTGCATTCGACGACACAAGGCCAGGCCTCATCGGTGCTTGCGCCGTCCGCGACCGGGCGCGCGGCGACGGCGCCCTGTTCGCGCGCGCGCGTCCGCGACCACTCGCGTGGCGAGAAAGCGGTGACGGCGGCGCCCGCGGCGGCTGCGTTCTGGATCACCATGCCGCCAATGAAACCCGCGCCGACCACGGCGACCCGCATGCCCGCGGCAATGCCCGCACGGTCGAAGACGTTCATCCCGCAGGCCAGCGCTTCGCCGGGAAACGGCCGGTCGTCGAGCTGCGGCGGCAGCTTGACGAGCTGGTCGGCGAGCGCGAGGTCGTATTCCGCGTACGCACGGTAAGACAGGCCGCTCACGCGGTCGCCCGGGGCGAAGCCGTTGACCTCCTCGCCGCAGGCGACGACGCGGCCCCAGGGCTCGTGCCCCGGGGAGCCGGCCGCGAGCGGGTATTCGAACCAGTCGCGGCCCTGCCAGGCCGGCAGGGTCGAGGCGCAGACGCCGCAGCCTTCGAGCCGGACCAGCACCTCGCCCCGCGCGGGCCCGGTGATCTCGCGGGTCTCGAGCGAGGAGCGGCCGTTGCCCTGGAGGACCGCCGCCTTCATACGCGGCTCTCCTGCGGCTTGAAAACCGACGGCTCGGCCGGCCGGGCGGAGGATTCCTGCAGCCAGGTCCAGAGCGCATCGATGCCTTCCGCGGGCGCGGTGACCGGGTGCCAGGCGGTAAACGACGAGAAGCGGCGGTGGTCCGCGGCGAACCACGGCTGGTCGCCCGGGCGCGTCCCGGCGTGCACGATGTCGAGCGGCCGGCCCGTGAGCCGCTCGGCGATCGCGACCAGTTCCCTCAGGCTCAGCGTGTTGGCGGTGCCGCCGCCCATGTTGAAGGCGTGGCCGGAGAGGCGGGTCAGCTCGCGTCGGGCCGCGAGCAGCGCCTCCACGAAGTCGTCGATGTAAAGCAGGTCGCGGACCTGCCGGCCATCGCCGTAGATCGTCAGGCGCTCGTCGTGCAACGCCGTGCTCAGGAAGTGCGCGACCCAGCCCTGGTCGCTGGTGGCGTGCTGGTGCGGCCCGTAGATGCAGCTCATGCGGAACACGACGGCTTCCAGGTCGAAGCTCCGGCAATAGTCGAGCACGTACTGGTCCGCCGCGCCTTTAGAGCAGCCGTAGGGGCTGATGAAATCGAGCCGGCGGGACTCGTCCACACCGTAGCGGGCAACGGCCTCGTCCTCGGGCGCCACGCGGTTACCTTCGTGGCGTATGCCCACGTCCGGCAAGGAGCCGTACACCTTGTTGGTGGAGGCGAACAGCAGGCCGGGCCTGCGGTTGCTGCGGCGGATGGCTTCCAGCACGTTCAGCGTGCCGCCGACGTTGACGGCGTGGTCCTCGCGCGGCTGCTCCAGGCTGGTCGTCACCGCCACCTGCGCCGCGAAATGGAACACGAAGGAGGCGTCACCGATCGCCGCCTCGACCGCCGCGGCATCGCGAATGTCGCTGTCGATGTGCCGTACGCGCTCGCCGAAGCGGTCGGTGAGCCAGCGCAGGTTGTCCTCGACGCCGGGTCGCGACAGGTCGTCCAGCACGGCCACGGCTTCGCCGTCGGCGAGCAGGCGTGCGGCGAGGTTGCTGCCGATGAACCCCGCGCCGCCGGTGATGAGCACCGTCACAGGGTGAGCCCCCGGCGCGACAGCTCGGCTGCTGCCGTGGCGCCGCGGTCGGTGGCCTGCTGCAGGCGCAGCCAGTCGGCCAGCTCGTCGATGCCGTCCTCGAAGGTCACTTCCGGCCGGTAGCCGAGCAGCTCGCGCGCGCGCGAGATGTCGGCGAAGCAATGCCGCACGTCGCCGACGCGGTACTTGCCCTCGAACTGCGGCTCGATGTCGCGGTCGAGCACCTCGGCCAGGGTGCGCGCGACCTGTTCGATCGTCACCGCGCGCCCGCTGCCGATGTTGATGGCACAGCCGGAAACGGACGGCTTCTCGAGCGCGAGGCGGAACGCGCGCGCGACGTCGCGCACGTTGACGAAGTCGCGCAACTGCGCGCCGTCCTCGTAGATGAGCGGCGCGTTGCCGTTCAGCAGCCGGCAGGCGAAGATCGCCATGACGCCGGTGTAGGGATTCGACAGCGCCTGGCGCGGCCCGTAGACGTTGAAGAGGCGCAGCGCCACCGTCGGCACGGAATACGCCGCGCCGAACATGAGGCACAGGAGCTCCTGGTCGTACTTGGTCAGGGCGTAAGGCGAGGAGGGCACCGGCACCACTTCCTCGGGGGTCGACACGGCGGTCAAAGGCGAGCCCACGTCACCCTGCAGCTCCCATTCGTGCCGCGCGAGCTGCTCGCGGCTGCGCCCCGGCGGGTGCAGGAGGCCGCCGCTGCCGTTCGCGTACGCACCTTCGCCGTAGACGCTCATGCTGGAGGCGACCACCAGCCGCTCGATGCCGTTGCCGTCGATGGCTTCGAGCAGGGTGGCCGTGCCGAGGTCGTTCACGCCGACGTAGCGGCGGAGCTGGTACATGCTCTGGCCGACGCCGACGGCGGCGGCAAGGTGCACCACCCCGTCGACGCCGGCCACGGCGCGGGCGACCGCGTCCGGATCGCGAATGTCGCCCTCGATCAGGTCGATCTCGTCGCTCAACCATTCGGGAAAGCTGCCGCTCTCGTGCACCTGGGGCTCGAGCACGTCGAGCACGCGCACGGCGTAGCCGGCAGCCAGCAGTTCCTCGGCGAGGTGACCCCCGATAAAACCCGCTCCCCCCGTTATCAGCACCCGTTGCATCATTGCGCGGCAGCGCCCGCGCCGGCGCTGATGCCGGCGGTCTTGATCGGTGGGAAATCGTGTTCGCTCAGCACCCGGCTGAAGTAATGCATCGTGCTGGTCAGCCCGTCCTCGAGCTTTGTTGCCGGCTCCCAGTCGAGCGCGCGCCGTGCCAGCGTGATATCGGGGCAGCGGCGGGTAGGGTCGTCGACCGGCAGCGGCCGGAACACTATCTCGGACGGGGAATCCGTCAATTTGAGGATGGTCCTGGCGAGATGCAGCACCGTGATCTCTTGGGGATTGCCGAGGTTGATCGGGCCGGGCAGCGGCTTCTTCATATTGAGCAGTCGTATGAACGCCTCGACGAGGTCGTCGACGTAGCAGAATGATCGCGTGTGCGCGCCGTCGCCGTAGATCGTCAGCGGTTCCTCCTTCAATGCCTGGGTCAGCAGGTTGGAAACCGCGCGGCCGTCATCGACGCGCATGCGCGGCCCGTAGGTGTTGAAGATGCGCACGACCGAAGCATGGACACCGCGCTTCTGGTAGAGGTAGCAGACCGTCTCGGCGCAGCGCTTCGCCTCGTCGTAGCAGGCGCGCGGCCCCATCGTCTTGACGTTGCCGAGGTATTCCTCCTTCTGCGGGTGCTGCGAGGGATTGCCATAGACCTCGCTGCTCGAGGCGTAGATGAAACGGCTGCCGGTGTTCTCCGCGAGGTGCAGGAGGTTAAGCGTGCCTTCCACGTTGGTGCGTAGCGTGAGCTCCGGTTCCGACTGGTAGTGCACGGGCGAGGCGGGGCTGGCAAGGTTGAAGATCGCGTCGACGGGGAGCCAGAGCGGTTCCAGTACGCTGCGTTCTATGAACGTGAATCGCGGGGAGGAGAGGAGCCCCGCGATGTTTTCCCGGCGGCCGGTCAGCAGGCTATCGAGGCAAAAAACGCTGTGACCGCCGGATACCAGGCGCCGGCATAGATGCGACCCAACGAAGCCGGCCCCACCTGCAACGAGTATCTGCATAAAATCTCCGTGTGGTCATTGCCTTGCCTCCTGGCCGCACGTAGAGGCAGATGAAGATGATCATGCAAAACGTATGCCACGGAGAAAGGAGCGGGGCCGGGAGCAGCAGAGAACCGGCAGACCGGGAGGCGAGCCGGCGGGCGCATGTAAAAATGGAGGATGGTGTTGTAAATTTGCAATTCGATCGCGGAATTATGAGCGAATCCGCGCTCGTGGGCCTTCCAGCGCCTACTCCCCTTCGTTGCGGATGAGGCCCTTCGTCTGCTGCCGCACGAGTTGCGCGTAATAGCCCGGGTTCGCCATCAGCGCCTCGTGGGTGCCGGACTCCGCGATCTGCCCGTCTTTCAGCACCACGATGCGGTCGGCGTTCACTACCGTGCTCAGGCGGTGCGCGATGATGAAGGTCGTGCGGTCGCTGACGAGGGTCTCGAGCGCTGCCTGCACGGCGGCTTCGGACTCGGCGTCGAGCGATGCGGTTGCTTCGTCCAGCACGACGAGGGAAGGCTCCTTCACCAACGCCCTCGCAATGGATACGCGCTGGCGCTCGCCCACGGAGAGCCGCGATCCGCGCTCGCCGACGCTCGTCTGGTAGCCTTCCGGCATTGCCGTGATGAAGTCGTGGGCGGAGGCGGCACGTGCGGCGGCTTCGATCTCGGCCGGGCCGGCCCAGGGTCGCCCGTAGGCGATGTTGGCGCTGATCGTGTCGTTGAAGAGCAGCGGGTCCTGCAGCACCACGCCGATGTGCCGGCGGAGCGATCCCTGCTTCAGCCGCCGCAGGTCCAGTCCGTCGAGCAGCACGCGGCCCCGGTCCGGATCGTAGAAGCGCATGAGCAGCGCCATCATGGTCGTCTTGCCGGAGCCGCTCGGGCCGACGATGGCGACGGTTTCGCCCGCGTTTACTTTCAGGGACAGGCCGTTCAGCAGCGGGCGCTGGCCGGGTCCGTAGGAGAAGTGCACGTCGTCGAACTCGACCTCGCCACGGACGCTGTCGAGCTCGATGGCGTCGGGCGCGTCGCCGAGGTGCTCCTGCATGTCGAGGATGGCAAACACCTGCCCGAGCGACACCCGGGCGCGCTGCAGGGCCTGCCACGTGCCCGACAGCCCCTGCACCGGGCCGAAGAGACCGCCGACGTACCCGAGGAACGCGATTAACGTGCCGATCGTGACGGCGCCCCGGACGACGAGGAAGCCGCCGACGCCGATGACCGCGATGCGCGCGAGCGCGACGACCAGGTTGCTCGCGGTGCCGAACGCGGTGTCCCTGGCAACGCCCTGGATAACCACCTGGTTCGCGTCGCTTACGCCGCGGAGGAAGCGCTCCTTCTCCGCCTCTTCCATGGAGAAGCTGCGCACCGTGACGATACCCGCCAGCACCTCGTTGAAACGCGAATAGATATGCGCCCACCGATCGAGCATGTTGCGCTCGCGGCGTACCTGCTCCGGCGCGGCCACGGCCGCGAGGATCGCGGGCAGCGGCGCGAACGCGAGCACGAGCAGTGCGAGCCGCCACTCGAGGCCGATCATCACGACGATCGCGACGATGAGGAATACGACCGCGGGGATCACGCTGAACAACAGCTGTGTCGAGGCGGCTACGAACCCCTGGATGCTGCGGTCCAGCCGGGTCAGGATCGCGCCGACGCCTTCGCTGCGCTGAAGCTTGAGCGGCATACGGTGCAGGCGCTCGACCGTGCCTTCGAGCAGGGCGTACTGGATGCCGATGCGCATGCGCCACGTGAGCCAGTTCGAGACGCCGCCGGCCCCGTCACGAAACACGGCCATGATGCCGAGGAAAGCGAGGCCCACCCAGACGACCTGCATGCCTTCTCCCGCCATCAGCCCGTCGACGATGTACTTCATCACCAGCGGCTCGACGGAGCTGACGAAGGCGATGGCGAGCGTCAGCGCAAGGACCAGCAGGATGGCACGCCGGTGCGGCACCGCGAACCTGAGCGCGCGGCGAAGCCCGGCGGCTTCAGGATCCGGCGTGAGCTCCATCGTCCCGACGCCGCGTCAGGACGGATGTTCAGTGGCTGCGCAGGGAATGAATGAGGTCCTTCTTGCTCATGTGGGAGCGTCCCTCGATGCCGACGTCTTTCGCCTTGTCGTATAGCTCCTCTTTCGTCCAGTCCTCGTAGTCGCCGGCCTTACCGCCGCGACGGGCGGCTTTCTTGCGCGGGGTGTTTGCGATCCGCGCTGCCTTTTCCTTGCTCATGCCGTCGTCGCGCATCGCCTCGTAGCGTTTGCTGTCCTTGACGTTGCCGTGCTTCTTGGCCATCGGGTGATCCTCCGGAATGACGTCGTTCGGAGCCGATGCGCTGCAATTTCCAGACCACCGTGGGAGATTGCAGGCGCCTGCGGGCACCGTCGTCCCGTTTGCCGCGGGAACCTTTTGTCGTCGGGCTGCATCCTGAGGCAGCCAACAAGAGGTTCCGACATGGCCCGACGCGTACTTATCCTGGTTTCGTTCATCGTGGCAGCCGCCGCCGGCTGTTCCGACGGCAAGACGATCATCACCGGAGAGCCGCCGCCCGAGCAGCAGTTCGACCCGCAGGCGACGTTCCGCTTCGACACCTACGGCGACGAGGCTCTGTGGACGGATGTTCTCCGCATGCATGAGGTCGTGATGACGATCAGCCCCGAAACCGCGCTGGCGGTCGGGCTGAAAGTCGATGCCGAGGCGCTGCCGGAAGGCATCCTCGAAACCGCGGACCTGACCGACCCCGCAACCACGGTCGAATTGCTGCGGCTGAACGCCGTCGTCGGCGTGCAGGCCGAAGTTTCGCCGGACGGAGTGGTCACGCGTTTCGGCATCACCTGCGCGCTGTGCCACTCCGACGTGGACGACTCGGTCGCCCCCGGTATCGGCGTACGCATGGACGGCTGGCCGGCCAGGGATCTCAACCCCGGCCTGATCCTGTCCCTGTCGCCGTTCTTTGCGGACGACCCGATGGCCGTGCAGGTGCTGCAGTCCTGGGGGGCCGGCAAGTACGACCCGTACTGGAACCTGGACGGGATCAACGACCCGGTCGTCATTGCGCCCGCCTATGGACTGAAGGACGTCGCGCTCGAGACCTACACGGGCGAAGGCCCGATCTCGTACTGGAATGCCTACGTCGCCGTCACGCAGATGGGCGGGCAGGGCAACTTCAGCGAGCCGCACCTGGGAATCCAGATCGAGCACGATCCGGACCTGGTGACGCCCAAGCTGCCCGCGCTGCTCGCCTACCAGGAGACCCTCGAGCCGCCGCTTCCGCCGGCCGGCAGCTTCGATCCGGAAGCGGCCGAGCGCGGCAAGGCCCTGTTCGAGGGCAAAGCGCAATGCTCCACCTGCCACACCGGCCCACAGTTCACGGACGCGGCGACCACCTTGCACGAGGCGCACGAGGTCGATGCCGACCCGCTGTACGCGACGCGCACGGTAACCAAGCTCTATCGCACGACACCGTTGCGAGCCCTGTGGCACCACCCGCCGTATTACCACAACGGCGAGTTCGCGACGCTTCCCGACGTCATCGATCACTACGACCTCGTGCTCAACCTGGGGCTGCCGGACAACGAGAAGGCCGACCTGCACGAGTACCTGAAGTCGCTGTAAACCCAAGGAGAACGAAATGAAACCGAATCAAGCTTCCGCCATCCCCACGCTGCTGGTCGAAACGGCGGAGGAATCCCGCCGCCGCTTCATCCGGCAGGCCGGCACCGCGACTTTCTCCGGCATCGCCGTGGCATTGCTGGGCGGCCGGTCGACGGCGCTTGCGGCCGGCGTGGCCGACGACGCCGTCGCGCAGGATATCCGTATCCTGAACACCGCGGTTGGTGCGGAGCACGAGGCCGTCGCGGCCTACCAGGTCGGCGCGGAAAGCGGATTGCTCCAGCCGGAAGTGCTGAAGGTGGCCGTCGCGTTCCAGGACCATCACAAGCAGCACGTGGACGCCCTGGTCAAGGCCGTTAAGAGCCTGGGTGGCGAGGCCGCGGGCCCGAAGAAGGACTACGGCTTCCCCGTCGACAAGCTGACGGCGCAGGAAGACGTCCTGCAATTCGCAGCCGGCCTCGAGCGGGGTGCGGTCAGCGCGTACGCCGGCGCCATCCCGCTGTTCGATAACCGCGACCTGTCCGCCGCGGCCGCCAGCATCCTGGCGGACGAGGCGATGCACTGGGCCGTGCTGCGGCATGCGCTGGGGCTGGATCCCGTACCGGGCGCGTTCTTCTCCTGATGCGAACCGGTGACGGGGTGCGCGCCCCGGCGTGTGCCGCGGCCTTGATCGCGGCGGCGGGGTTCATCGGGGTGTCGCTGCTGGCGGCGGCCGCCCCGCCGCCGGGCGATCCCGCGGCGGGTGAGCAGGTGTATGCTCGTTGCATCGCCTGCCATTCGCCGGATCGCAACCGCACCGGGCCGTTGCATTGCGGGCTTTTCGGGCGGGTGTCCGGCACGGCGCCGGGCTATGCTTACAGCCCGGCCATGCGGGAGGCGGCGATCACCTGGAACGCGGACACGCTCGACACCTTCCTCGAGGCGCCGCTGCAGGCGGTCCGCGGAACGACCATGGGATTCGCGGGAGTCGCCGATGCCGGCGATCGCCGCGACTTGATTGCTTACCTGGGTACGCTGACCGCCGATGCGGAAGCATGCGGAGGTCCGGCGGCCCGGCGAGGAGAAATGTGACGTGACCGAAGCAGCCATTCGCACGGAGCAGGCAACCGAGCACATCGACGTGCGTTTGCTCTCGCAAGTGCTCGCCGGGGACCTGGAAGCGTTCGCCGGCATCGTTCGCCACCACAACCAGCGGATGTTCCGCATCGCGCGGAGCATCGTCACGGACGATGCCGAGGCGATGGATGCCGTGCAGGAGTCGTTCATCACCGCGTACGAGCGGCTCGGCGACTTGAAGGAGCCGGCCGCGCTCGGCGTCTGGCTTGGACGGATCGTGCGCAACACCGCCCTGATGCGGCTGCGCAGCAGCCGCCGTTACCAGTTCATGGACGATTCCGATCTCGAAAACGTTATGGAGATGTCAGTGTCACAGCCGCCTCAGCGACTTCCGGAAGGGGAGGTCGCTAACCTTGAACTGCGCCGGCTGCTCGAGGTGTGCATCGACGAGTTGCCGGATGCTTTTCGCACGGTGTTCATGCTGCGCGCAGTGGAACAGTGCAGCACCAGCGACACGGCCGAGATCCTGGAGATCGAGGAAGCGACGGTCAAAACCCGCTTCCATCGCGCCAGGCGACTGATCCGGCAGCGCCTGCTCGCTTGCTCGGAAATGGCAGGCGTCAGCGTGCACGAATTCGCCGGCCACCGCTGCGACACAATCGTCAACAACGTGATGACGGCCCTGCGCCAGGGAAGGCACCGGTAGGACCCGCATTCGGCCGATACTCCCTCATGCCGGGCGGCCGTGCGCTCAATGCGTGCTCCCTGGCAACGGCCCATTCGTGCCGCGCCGTTCCGCTCGACGCCTAGCGTTCTTCCGGCGTTTTCTTCCGGCGCTTGTCCATGGCCCTCTTCTGA